>SHNC01000147.1 GCA_004295105.1 Betaproteobacteria bacterium
GAAGTGCATGCCGATGAAGTTCTCGGGGTGGGCACCGGCTTCGGCGAGCTCGCTGATCGGCAGGCCGGAGGTGTTGGAGGCGATCACCGCGTGCGGCGGCAGCACCGCGTCGAGCTTGCGCGTGATCTCGGCCTTGATGCCGCGGTCCTCGAACACCGCTTCCACCACGAGTTCCACGTCGGCCAGGCCGGCGTAGTCGGCGGTGGGGTGGATGCGGGCGAGGATGGCGTCGGCCTTTTCCTTCGTCATGCGGCCCCTGGCGATGTCCTTCTCCAGGCGCTTGGTGGAGTAGGCCTTGCCCTTGTCGGCGGCGGCCTGGTCGCGGTCGATGAGCACGGTCTCGATGGCGAGCTTCGCGCAGTGGTAGGCGATGCCCGCACCCATCAGGCCGGCACCCACCACGCCAATCTTGCGAAAGCTCGTTTTCGGTACGCCCTCCGGACGGTGCATCAGCTTGTCCGCCTTGCCCTTGTTGATGAAGAGCGTACGGATCATGTTGCGCGACACCGGATCGATCTGCAGCAGGGTGAAGTACTTGGCTTCGACCTCGAGCGCCTTGTCCATCGGCAGTTGCGACCCTTCATACAGGCAGGACAGGATGGCCTTGGGCGCCGGCAGGTTGTGGAAGGTCTTCGCCTGCAGCATGGCGTTGCTGACCACCAGCATCTGCGCCACCGCGGGTGAGGACGGGCCGGCCCCGCCGGGCATCTTGTAGCCCTTCTTGTCCCACGGCTGCACCGGATCCCCTTCCTCGACGAGCCAGCGCCTGGCCTCGGCGAGCAGTTCGCCGGCCGGGACGATCTTGTGGATCAGGCCCATCTTCAGCGCCTTGTCAGCGGACAGCGCCTGGCCTTCCATCACCACCGGCATGGCGGCCTGAATGCCGATCAGGCGCGGCACGCGCTGGGTGCCGCCGCCGCCGGGCAGCAGGCCCACCTGCACTTCGGGCAGGCCGAGCTGGATGCCCTTTGCGTCGGACACCACGCGGTAGTGGCAGGCGAGCGCGATCTCGGTGCCGCCGCCCAGCGCGGTGCCGTTGATCGCGCAGGCCACCGGCTTGCCACAGGTTTCCATGCGGCGCAGCAGCTTCGACAGCGAGGCGTTCATCTTCAGGCGCTCGGAAACCGGGGTGTCGTCGGCCTTGTCGAGGTTGGCTTCCATCTCCTTCAGATCGGCGCCGGCGGCGAACACCGGCTTGCCGGAGGTGAAGATGGCGCCCTTGATGGCGTCGTCGCTGGCGAGGCGCTCGATCGCGGCCTCGATCTCGGCCATGAACTTCGTGTCCATGGTGTTCATCGCGCTGTCGGTGCGATCGAAGAGCAGGGTGGCGATGCCGTCGGCGTCCACCGTGATGTGGATGACTTCAGTCATGTCGGTCGTTTCCTTGATGTGGTCCGGTGGCGCTCAGACGAGCTCGATGATGGTGGCGGTGCCCATGCCGGCGGCCTCGCACAGCGAGACCAGGCCGGTGCCGACCTGGCGGCGTTCCATCTCGTCGAGCAGGGTGCCGAGGATCATGGCGCCGGTTGCGCCCAGCGGATGGCCCATGGCGATCGCGCCGCCATTGACGTTGATGCGGTCGTGGGCAACGTTCAGGCGCTCCATCAGGCACAGCACGACCGAGGAGAACGCCTCGTTCAGCTCCCACAGGCCGATGTCGGAGGCGGTCATGCCCGCCTTTTTCAGTGCCTTCTGCGCGGCGTAGCTCGGGGCGTCGAGCATCAGCGTGGGCTCGGAGCCGACGGTGGCCACCGAGCGGATGCGCGCACGCGGCTTGAGGCCGGCACGCTGGCCGGCTTCGGCGTTGCCCACCAGCACCGCGGCGGCGCCATCGACGATGCCCGAGCTGTTGCCCGCGTGATGCATGTGGTTGATGCCCTCGAGCTGCGGGTACTTGAGCAGCGCGACGCCGTCGAAGCCGTACTGGGTGCCCATCTCCAGGAAGGACGGCTTGAGCGCGGCGAGCGAAGCCAGCGTGGTGTCGGGGCGAATCGCCTCGTCCTTCGCCAGCACCGGCAGGCCGAGCACGTCCTTGACCGGCACCACCGAGCGGTCGAACCAGCCGTTCGCCCAGGCCAGGGCGGCGCGGCGCTGGCTTTCCACCGCATAGGCGTCGCACTGCTCGCGGGTGAAGCCATGCAGGGTGGACAGCAGGTCGGCACTGACGCCCTGCATGGTGAAGTACATCTTGAAGGCGACTTGCGGGTCCAGCGCCATGGCACCGCCATCGCTGCCCATCGGCACGCGCGACATGCTCTCCACGCCGCCGCCGATCGCCATGTCGACCTGGCCCGCGCCGACCTTGGCGGCGGCGAAGTTCACCGCCTCCAGGCCCGAGCCGCAGTAGCGGTTGATCTGCATGCCGGGCACGCGGTGGTCGAAACCGGCCACCAGCGCGGCGACGCGGGCGATGTTGCCGCCCTGTTCGCCTACCGGAACCACGCAGCCGAGGAGCACGTCCTCGATCAGCCGGTTGTCGAGCTGGTTGCGGTCGCGCACCGCCTGCAGCATCTGGGCGGCGAGTTGAACCGGAGTGATCTCGGCGAGGGCGCCGTCGGCCCTGCCCTTGCCGCGCGGGGTGCGCACATGGTCGTAAATGAAGACGTCGGTCATGACTATCCCTTTGGTATCGATTCAGGTGTCGGGGACTCGGGCCGTCCCTGGATGCGCTGTCAGCTCCGTCCGGGGTGGGAGGCAGGCATGGGCGAGGCGCGGACGAGTTGTCGATGCAATCCTAGGGCACGGAGCGGTCCCGCCTTAAAATCCGAGCACGAACTCGAACAGAACACTTTTCTGAATCTCAAGTGTCTGTTTAAAAAATGGATTAATGCGATGCAAAAAACCGAACAAAAGAAGGGGCAGCGGGGTCCTGCGCTCAGGCATGTGCCGGTGCAGGCGCGCGGGAGCTTCACGCTGGAGGCGATCATCGATGCCGCGAGCGAGATCCTGAAATCGCAGGGGGTCGATGCGGTCACCACGCGCAAGGTCGCCGCGCGGGCCGGGGTGTCGGTGGGGGCGGTGTATCAGTACTTCCCCGACAAGGAGGCGATCCTGATGCAGATCAGCAAGCGGATCATGGACGAGGAATCGATCGAGGCTTCGCCGGAGCTGTTCCGCCTCAATCGGCAGTCGCTCGACGAGCTGCTGCAGGCCCTGTTCCAGCGCACCGTGCGCACCGAAATACGCCTGCTCGGGCTGGGCAAGGACTTTTACCGGCGCTATGCGCGCCAGATGCAGTTCGGCCGCGCCCAGGGGCTGGGACGCGGCGAGGTCAGCTCGGAGCAGCTCGTGGCGAACATGGAACAACTGCTGCGAGTGCACGCCGAGGAGATCGGCGAGCCGGACGGCGAGCTGGCGGCGTTCATGCTGGTGCGCGGCATGCGCATGCTGCTCGCAACCCTGGTCGAGGAGCGCCCGGAACTGCTCGAGTCGCCTTCGCTGGTGCCGATGCTGGTGCGCATCTCGCGCGCGATGACCGATGCCAGGCCGCAGGAGGGGGAGCAGGGGCAGGGCGGCGGGGCGGCCGCCCGCCCCTGATGGTCGGGAGAGCGGGCAAGGCGGTGTCGAGCGCGCCGGAGCTACGGCGTTTCTGACGGAACAAGTGAGTCGGCAGCCGCGGGCGCGCAGGCTGGGGGAAACTTGGAAAGGGCGCCGACGGCATCGTCGGCGCCCTTTCCTGTGCTGAGACCGTCTCAGGAGCGCTGGGGCTGGACAGCAGTCGCGGGCTCAGCGCTGCGCATCATGCCGGTGTGCGGGGCATGGCCGCCCGGCGCGGCACGCTTCTGCGCGTCGGCGGGCTTTTCCCGTCCGATGCCCAGCCAGCACGCCAGTGCCGGCAGCAGGAAGATCGCGCCGAGCACGTTCACCAGAAACATGAAGGCGAGCAGGATGCCCATGTCGGCCTGGAACTTCAGCGCCGAGAACGCCCAGGTGCCGACCCCGATCGACATCGTCACCGCGGTGAACACCGCCGCGGTGCCGCGCTGGCGCATGGCTTCGTAGAAGGCTTCGCGCAGTCCGTAGCCGTGCTCGGCCATCTCGTGCTGCATGCGCTCGTAGATGTAGATGCCGTAGTCGACGCCCACGCCGACGCCGAGCGCGATCACCGGCAGCGTGGCCACCTTGAGGCCGATGCCGAGCAGCGCCATCAGTGCATTGCACATGATCGTCACCAGCATCAGCGGCACGATCACACACAGCACCGCGCGCCAGGAGCGGAAGGTGAGCCAGCACAGCAGCGAGATCGACGCGAAGATCGAGGCCAGCATCTGCACCTCGGCCTTCTCCACCGCCTCGTTGGTGGCGATGGCGACACCCGCGTTGCCGCCGGCGAGGCGGAAGGTGGCGTTGGCGGTCTTGTCGGCGGCGATGAACTTGCGCACCTCGTCCACCACGTGCTTGAGCGTCGGCCCCTGGTGGTCGGTGAGGTAGATGGCGATGTGGATCGTCTTGCAGCCGTGCGAGTTGAGGCCGTTCTCCGGGTTGGCGGCGCGGCCGCCGGTGCGCAGGGCGGCCTCGCTGCGCTGCAGGGCGGCCCAGCGCGGATTGGCTTCGTTGTTGCCCGCGGCGTACAGCTTGGCCATGCCCGCGACCGTGCTCACCGACTGCACGCCATCGACACCGCGCATGTGGAAGTCGAAGCGCTCGACCGCGTTCATCACCTCCCAGTTCAGGCAGGCCTCGTCCAGGTTGCGGGTCTCGACATACACCGACAGCACGTCCATGCCGATGGAGTAGTTGCTGATGATCTTGTCGTTGTCCTTGTTGTAGCGCGAGTCGGCGTGCAGCTCGGGGACGCCGCTGCCGATGTCGCCGGTCTGCAACTGGCGCGAGTAATAGGTGGCGGCGGCCAGCAGCACCAGCATGACGGCGAAGGTGACAAGCGCCGGGCGCGGCTCGGACAGGGCGGAGACCTTCCACCAGGTGGGGTGCTTCTCCTTGTTGTCGACCGGCTGGTCCAGCGCCATGCGCTCGAGGTGCAGGTGCGACAGGATGATGGGCATGAACATCTTGTTGGTCATGATCATCAGCGCCACGCCGAGGCAGGCGGTGAGGCCCAGCTCATGCACGATCGGGATGTCGATCACCATGATCACCAGGAAGCCGAGCGCGTTGGCGAGCAGGGCCATGATGCCGGGGATGGCGAGCTTGCGGAATGCGCCCTCGGCGGCCTCCATCGCGGTCTCGCCGGCGAGCACGTCCTGCTTCCAGGCGTTGGTCATCTGCACCGCGTGGGAGACGCCGATCGAGAAGATCAGGAAGGGCACCAGCACCGACATCGGGTCGATGCCGTAGCCGATCAGCGGCAGGATGCCGAGCAGCCAGATCACCGGCAGCAGGGCCACCGCGATCGCGAGCACGGTGAGCTTGAGCGAGCGCGAATACAGCCACAGCAGCAGCGAGGTGATGACGAAGGCGACGACGAAGAACATCACCACGGTGAACAGGCCTTCCATGACGTCGCCCATCACCTTGGCGAAGCCGACGATCTGGATGTCGATCTTGTCACTGGCGAACTGGTTGCGGATCGCTTCGAGCTTGCGGGCCACTTCCGCGTAGTCGAGTTTCTGCCCGGTCTGCGGGTTGATCTCGAGCAGGTCGGCCTGAACCAGCGCGGATTTCAGGTCGTTGGCCACCAACCGGCCGACGACGCCGGCCTTGGCGACGTTGGCACGCACCTGGTTGAGACCGGCCTCGTTGGCCTCGAAGCGGGCGGGAATGACGACGTCGCCGTTGAAACCTTCCTCGGTGACTTCGATGTAGCGCACGTTGGGCGTGAAGATGGAGCGCACGCTCGCACGATTGACGCCCGGCGTGAAGAACACCTCGTCGTTGACCTTGCGCAGGATGGGCAGGAACTCGGCGTTGTAGATGTCGCCTTCGCCTTTCCACTGCACGCTGATGAGGATGCGGTTGGCCCCCGAGAACGTCGACGAATGCTCGAGGAAGGCCGCCATGTACTCGTGCTTGAGCGGAATCAGCTTGTTGAAGCCCGGGTCGAGCCGGGTGCTCAGCGCCGAATAGCCCAGGCCCAGGGTCAGCAGCAGGAAGAAGGCGCCGAGCGGCTTGCGCCACCGGATGAGCATGCGGGCGAGAACGGCAACCAGCGCGTCCGTCCGGCTGATGGTGTGGGCAATGGTCATCAGGCTGCTCCCTTGTTCGTGGGTTGATTGGTGCCGGTGCCCTGGGCGTTCGGCGCGAAAGCACGCAGGCCGCCGTCGCTCGACATCAGCCATTCGCCGTCAGGCCGGACGACAATGCCGGTGAGGCTGGCGCGGCCTCCGCGGCGCGCGATGTTGAAATGCTCGCCGCCATCCTTGCTGCTCAGCACGACACCGCCCTGGCCGACGAGAAGCAGCTCGCCGCCCGCCGTCAGGGTGTGGCCGTACAGCGAAACCAGCGCCGGAATCTGGGATGCACTCCAGGTCTGGCCGGCGTTGTCCGAGAAGAAGACCTTGCCGCGCATGCCGTAGGCCACCCAGCGGTTTCCGCCCAGGTGGACGGCGCCGTAAAGGGAGCCGTGATAGAAGGGCTCCACGGCTTCCCATGAATGCGCGCCGTCGGTGGAGCGCAGCACGGTGCCGTTCTCGCCGACGATCATCCATTGCTTGCCGTCCGCGGAGCTGGCGATCTGGTTCAGATGCCAGTCCGACAGGCCCGGCAGCGTGTCCGATTGCCAGGTGTTGCGATCATCGACCGAACGCAGCACCTGCCCGAACGCGCCGACGGCGAGCCAGTCGCCGCCGGGCAGGCGGGCGGCAGACATCAGAGGCTCGCCGTTCTTTTCGGTGAACGCGGTTTCCGTCCAGCTCTGCCCGCCGTCGTCGGTGCGCAGGATCCAGCCTTCCTGGCCGAGGGCGAGGCCATGACTGTCGTCGGCGAAGACGAGGCGGGTGATCAGGGCCTGACGGTCACTCGTCATCGATGCGGGCTTCCAGGTCTTGCCCTCGTCGGGCGAAACCAGAATAAGGCCGAGCTCGCCGGCGACGACGGTGCCCGCCTTGCTCTGCCTGATATCCATGAGCTGCATCGTATCGACCGGGATACGCGTTTCGCGCATGGGCGGAACCGGTCTCGGTGAGAATGAATAAATGCTGGCTGCCGCGACAATCGATGCCACGACCAAGCCGACCGCTACGCGCATGTGGCGCCTCCTGTTTTTTCTGGTTGCCATCCGCCGGAAGGATCGCAGGGTGTGTGCATTATTCGCCCGTGGTCGGCAAGGGCATCGTCCAAAAGGGTTACCGCCGCGCGCGTGCCGGGAGTCGAGACGTCGCGCCGGCGACCGTCGCGTGCGTCGCGCCGTGAGCGTGCGCGAAGACCTCGCTCCATAAAGGCAAGAATCGTTTCACGTCAGCCGTTTACGGTAGTCCGTTCAGACGATGAGTCGATGTTCCGGCTGTGGAGAATTACGCTCATTCGGATGGCCGCACGATCCGACATTCTGCAGGACGAGATCACGGAGGATATGGAGATGGGCGCAATTGGACACGATCAGGCATTCGGCGTTGCAGCCGACGACTACATGACGCCGGAGGCGGTTGAACTGGTCGCCAGGGCCAGGGAGATGGCTCCACGCCTCGCCGAGCGCGCCCGCGCCGCCGAGGCAGCAGGCATGGTCCCGGTGCAGACGGTGCAGGAAATGAAGGAGGCGGGCCTGTTCCGCGTGCTGCAGCCGAAGCGCTTCGGCGGCTACGAACAGGATCCGCGGGTGTTCTACCGCGTGCAGATGGCGCTGGCCGAGGGCTGCATGTCCACCGCCTGGATCTATGGCGTGATCGGCGTGCATAACTGGCAGCTTCCGCTGTTTCCGGAACAGGCGCAGCAGGACGTGTGGGCAAAGGATACCGGTGTGCTGATCGCATCGACCTACATGCCCACGGGCAAGGCCGAGCCGGTCGAGGGGGGGTATCGCTTTTCCGGCCGCTGGGGTTTTTCGAGCGGAGTCGAGCATTGTGACTGGATCTTCCTCGGCGGCCTGCTGCCGAAGAAGGACGGCTCGGGCGAACTCGAGCACGCCACCTTCCTGCTGCCGAAGTCCGATTTCCGCATCGAGCACAACTGGGACGTACTTGGTCTGCGTGCCACCGGCAGCCACGACATCGTCGTCGACGGCTGCTTCGTGCCCGCGCACCGCACCCATCGCACCAACGATCACAGCGACGCCGGCTGCCCTGGCCGCCAGACCAATCCGGGCTGGGTCTACAAGATTCCCTTCACCCAGGTTTTCCAGCGTGCGGTGTCGTCGGCCTGCATCGGCGCACTCGACGGTGCGATCGCCAGCTTCCGCGCGCGTGCGGCGGCGCACGTCGGCAAGCATGGGGCGAAGACGGCCGAGGACGTCAATGCGCAACAGACGGTGTGCGAGGCGATGATGCTCACCGATCAGCTCAAGCTGGTGCTGTTCCGCAACTACGCGCGCATCGTCGAATGCGCCAGGACCGGCGAAGGCATGCCCGTCGAGGAGCGGCTGATGCAGCGCGCCCAGGCCTCGCAGGTGCCCAAGCTGTGCGCCGCCGCGGCCAGCGAGCTGATGCGTGCCTGTGCAGCCTCCGGCCTGTACAAGAGCAATCCGATCGAGCGCGTGTTCCGCGACATCCATCAGGCGCGCGGCCACATCGCCAACAACGCCGACGCCTATTCGCGCGCCCACGGCGCAGTGATGCTCGGCCTGCCCAACGCCGATCCGTACATCTGACCCCATTTGCGGCAGGGAAGGGAGCAAAGAGATGACGACCCCGCGCTATAACCGTCTGAAGATCCTGGCGGTCCGCGACGAAACGCCGGACGCCAGGTCGGTCGAATTCGAGGTGGCGCCGGAGCTGGCCGAAGCGTATCGCTATCGACCCGGTCAGTTCCTGACCCTGCGCCTGCCGGTGCTGGGCCGCCACCTGCCGCGGTGCTACTCGATGTCGAGCGCGCCGACGCTCGATGCCACGCTGCGCGTGACGGTCAAGCGGGTCCCGGGGGGGCGCGGGTCGAACTGGATGTGCGACCACGTGAGCGCGGGCGACGTGCTCGAGGTGATGCCGCCGGCGGGCGTGTTCACCCCGGCTTCGCTGCAGGGCGACTTCCTGCTGTGCGCGGGGGGCAGCGGCATCACGCCGGTGTTCTCCATCCTGCGTTCGGTCCTGGCGCATGGCCAGGGCAACATCCGCCTGCTTTACATGAATCGCGACGAGCGTTCGGTGATCTTCCGCGATGCGCTCAACGAACTCGCCGCGCAGCATCCGTCGCGGCTGCAGATCATCCACTGGCTCGATTCGGTCCAGGGCGTGCCGTCGGTCGTGCAACTCGCCGAACTGGCACGCCCGTTGAGCCATGCACAAGCCTTCATCTGCGGGCCCGGACCGTTCATGGACGCGATGGTGTCCGCACTCGGGCGCGCCGGCATGGATGGCGACCGGGTGCACGTCGAGCGTTTCGTGTCCCTGCCGGACGAGGAGGACGTCGCGGCAATCAATGCCGCCGCGCCACCGCCGGCAGCCCGCGTCGAGTGTGCAACCGTCGACATCGAACTCGACGGCGAAACGCATACGCTCAGCGTGGCCGGCGACGAGACGCTGCTGGAGGCGGCCCTGAAGGCCGGCATCAATGCGCCGCATTCCTGCCAGGCCGGCATGTGCGCGTCGTGCATGTGCCAGGTGCTGGAAGGCGAGGTCCATCTGCGCCACAACGAAGTGCTCGACGACAAGGATCTGGCCAAGCGCTGGACCCTGAGCTGCCAGGCGCTGCCGACGAGCGAACGCATCCGCGTGCGCTTTCCGGGCTGAGGCGGCGCGCCCCCTGCTGTTTCACTCGGCCGACCGGGGAGCATCGGCACTCTCGCGCACCGGCGAGCCGTGCCCGGAAGGGGTCGCCGCCGTGTTTCGCGACATCGATGCCGCTGCGTGCAGAACAGCAAGCGGCATCGCTACACCATGCAAGGGGCGACAGATACCCGGTCTGTCGCCCCTTCGCTTCTGGATTGGCGCGTGTGCTCGCCCCTCCATTGCCGCTAGTCCCATTGGACGATGGCGCTGCGCCGACCATTCCCTATCTTGTGGCCATGGGTGACGCACCCGCGCAGCGCTTGCGCACCGGGCGTCATGGGCGGCAATCCGGCGCTTTGACTCATGTAGGCGCTACAGCGAAAGGAGAGATTTCATGGCGGATCGGTTGCAGGGCAAGGTAGCGTTCGTGACGGGCGGTGGCAGCGGCATCGGCGCCGCGACGGCGGAGCGTTTCGCGCAGGAAGGCGCGACGGTCGTGATTTGCGGCCGGCGGCGCGAGCCGCTCGACGCGGTTGTGGACCGCATCGGCAAGGCCGGCGGCAGGGCCGAGGCGGTGGTGGCCGACGTCAGCGACGAGGCGGGTTTTGTCGCCGCAATCGACGCCGCGGCTGCACGTCACGGACGGCTCGACATCCTGGTGAACAACGCCATGGCCTACACCTGGGGCAGCATCGAGGAAACCTCGACCGCCGAATGGCGTGCCAACTTCGCCACCTCAGTCGATGGCACGTTCTGGGGCACACGCGCCGCAATGCGCCTGATGAAGGAAAAGGGTGGCGCCGTCGTGAATGTGTCCTCGATCTGCGGGTCGCTCGGTACGCCGTGGATGGCCGGGTATTCGGCGGCGAAGGCAGCGATCGACAACTTCTCGCGCGCGGCGGCAGCCGAAGGCGCTCCGCGCGGCATTCGCGTGAACGTGGTCGTGCCGGCGGTGGTCGAGACGCCGGCCACGGCGGGCATGCTGGCCGACGACAATGCGCGCAAGGCCACCGAGAAGCTGATCCCGATGGGGCGCGTCGGTCGGCCGGACGAGTTGGCCAGCGCGATCCTTTTCCTCGCCAGCGACGAGGCGTCCTACATCACCGGCGCCACGCTGCCGGTCGACGGCGGGCGCTCCTCGGTGCTGGTGACCGCGCTGTGAGCCGGGGCGCCACCGTGCCGGCTCGTCTCTTCACGCCATTGACGCTGGGCGAGCTGCAACTGGCCAATCGCGTCGTGATGGCACCGATGACCCGCAACCGGGCGGACGACGACGGCGTGCCCGGCGAACTCATGGTGCGCTACTACGCCCAGCGCGCAGATGCGGGGCTCATCGTCGCCGAAGGCACATGGCCGAGCCGCAGCGGTCAGGCCTACTGCCGTCAGCCCGGCATCGCCACCCCGCAGCAGATCGACGGCTGGCGACGCGTGACCGATGCGGTGCACGCGCGTGGCGGCCGCATCGTGCTGCAGATCATGCATGCCGGCCGAATCGGCAGCCATCATGTGAAGGGCGATGGCGTCGAGACAGTGTCCGCATCGGCGATCCGCGCGGCAGGCGAGGTGTTCACCGACGCGGCCGGCATGCAACCCTTCGACATGCCGCGCGAACTGAGTACCGCGGAGGTGAGGGCGGTGGTTGCCGAGCACGCCCGGGCCGCGCGCAATGCGCGCGAGGCGGGGTTCGATGGTGTCGAGCTGCATTGCACGAGTGGCTACCTGCCGATGCAGTTCATGTGTTCGGGCACCAACCGGCGTAGCGACGAGTACGGCGGCAGTGCCACCCGGCGCGTCCGCTTCCCGATCGAGTGCCTGCGGGCGATGGCCGATGCGATCGGCCCCGGACGGGTGGGTTTTCGTTTCAATCCGGGCAATACCTACAACGACATCCGTGACGACGATTCCGCCGCGACGCATGCAGAGCTCGTCCGCCAGGCTGCGGGAATGGGTCTGGCCTATGCGCATGTGATGCGTGCCGCGACGCCGGACATCGATGCCTTCGCACTCGCACGCGACGCCTTCGATGGCGGGCTGATCGTGAACGACGGCTTCGACGGCGCATCGGCTGAAGCGGCACTGACCGACGGTGTGGGTGATGCGGTGTCGTTCGCGCGCCATTTCATCGGCAACCCCGATCTGGTGCAGCGCCTGCGCGATGGTGTCGAGCCGGCTCGCTTCGACCGCAGGACGCTCTACACGCCGGGGGAAGCCGGCTACACCGACTATCCGACCGCCGAAGGAGTCGCCGCATGATCCACTGGGAAGACGTCGAGCTCGGCCAGGCGCGCGAATCCACCGCGACCTATGCGCTGACGAACGCCAACATCAAGGCCTTCGCCGCCGAATGGGATCCGTTTCCGCCGCATGTCAACGACGCGGCCGCGGCCCTCTCGCCAATCGGCCAGCTCTTTGCTGCCGGCGTGCACCTGCTGTCGATCGCGATCCGCCTCAGCCATACCGTCCCGCACGAGGAAACGTCGTCGATTGCCGGGCGCGGCTGGGATCGCCTGCGCTTTCACCGGCCAGGGCTGGCCGGAGACGAACTCGGGGTGCGCGTCACCCACGTGGAACGCAAGCCCGGCAGCCGCCCCGAGCGCGGCCTGCTGATATCCAGATTCGAGCTCTTCAACCAGCGTGGAGAGGTGCTGGTGAGTTTCGACAACACGGTGGTGATGTCCCGCCGCGAACCGGCGGCCGCCTGAAGGCCGCTGTCAGGAAACCTGATTGCAAGGAGAGAGCCTTGAAGATTCTTGTCCCGGTGAAACGGGTCGTCGACTACAACGTGAAGGTCCGGGTCAGGTCCGACGGTAGCGGCGTCGAACTGAACGGCGTGAAGATGTCGATCAACCCCTTCGATGAGATCGCCGTCGAAGAGGCGGTGCGTCTGCGCGAGGCCGGTACCGCAAGCGAAGTGATCGTCGTCAGTTGCGGTCCGGCGGCCTGCCAGGAAACGCTGCGCGGTGCGCTGGCCATGGGCGCCGATCGCGCCATCCTGGTCGAGACCGATGCCGAGCTGCAGCCGCTGGCCGTCGCCCGCTTGCTGAAGGCGATCGCCGAGCGCGAACATCCGCGGATCACCCTCTGCGGCAAGCAGGCGATCGACGACGATGCGAACCAGACCGGGCAGATGCTGGCGGCGCTGATGGGCTGGCCCCAGGCCACCTTCGCGTCGAAGATGGTGGTGGGCGAGGGCACGGCCGAAGTCACCCGGGAGATCGACGGCGGCCTGGAGACGCTGGAACTCAAGCTTCCGGCAGTGGTGACGGCGGACCTGCGCCTGAACGAGCCCCGCTATGCGACGCTGCCCAACATCATGAAAGCGAAGAAGAAGCCGCTGGAGGTGGTGTCCGCGGCGTCGCTCGGCGTCGATGTCGCGCCCCGCCTGCGGCAGACGCGCCACGCCGAACCGCCGGCGCGCAAAGGCGGCATCAAGGTGGCTGATGTGGCGCAACTGGTGGACAAGCTTCGCAATGAAGCTAAAGTGATTTGAGGTCAGGGCATGAAGACGCTGGTCATTGCAGAACACGACAACAGCCGCCTGGCGGCGGCAACCCTCAACACGGTGACGGCCGCGGCCGGATTCGGCGGCGAAATCGACGTGCTGGTTGCCGGCCAGGGCTGCGAATCGGTCGTTGCACAGGCGCGGGCGATCGCAGGGGTGAGCAGGGTGCTCGCGGTCGACGCACCGCACTATGCGCATCCGCTGGCAGAGAATCTGGCCGCCTTGGTGCAACGCGTCGCGACCGAAGGCGGCTACCGAGCCGTGCTTGCCGGGGCCACGAGTTTCGGCAAGAATCTCGCGCCCCGGGTGGCAGCGCTGCTCGATGTGGCAGCGGTTTCGGATGCGACCGCGGTGCATGGGCCCGGCCGCTACGAGCGCCCGATCTACGCCGGGAACGTGGTCGTGACGGTGGAGTCTGAGCAGCGACCGGACGTGTTGACGGTGCGGGCGACCGCCTTCGACGCGGCGGCGAACAGCGGAGACAGTGCGACGGTGGAGACCCTCGCACCCGGACCCGAACTGGGCCTGTCGCGAGTCGTCGGGCGCGCAATCAGCAAGTCCGAACGTCCCGAACTCGGTGCGGCAGCCATCGTGGTGTCGGGCGGGCGCGGGCTGGGAAGCGGCGAGAACTATCATCGGGTGCTCGAACCGCTCGCGGACGCCCTTGGCGCCGCGCTGGGCGCGTCCAGGGCGGCCGTGGATGCGGGCTTCGTGCCCAACGACTTCCAGGTGGGCCAGACCGGCAAGATCGTCGCGCCCGGGCTCTACCTGGCTGTCGGAATCTCCGGTGCGATCCAGCATCTCGCAGGCATGAAGGAATCCAGGGTGATCGTCGCCATCAACAAGGACCCGGATGCACCGATTTTCCAGGTCGCGGATTACGGATTGGTGGCGGATCTGTTCGAGGCCGTCCCGGCATTGACATCCAGCCTCAAGGCGGAATGAGGGTCGGGCCGCGAGACAGTGATTGAGGGGAAGGGTTTTGACCAATATTGAACTGGGCCTCGAAGACTACGACCGGATCGTCTCCTTGCTGTACGAAGCCACGCTCGACAGCCGCCGCTGGGCGCAAGCGCTGGAGCTGTTCCGGTCCCTGTTCCAGGCGAACTACGTCACCCTGATCCTGCGCAGCCCGGACGCCAGCAACCTTGGAATGATGATCGCCGTGGGGGTCGAAGGTGGTGACAAGGTCACCTACCTGCCCTATGGCCACACCACGACGCCTTTCGTGAACCAGCCCGTCGACAAGGTCTTCACCGTCGAGGATCTGATGACGGAGGCGGAGTGGCGGCGCACGCCCTACTTTCAGCACTGGTGCCAGCCCAACGACGTGTATCACGTCATGGGTGCGGACATTTCCACGCCCGATTCGGGCAAGCTGCGTTTTCGCATCACCCGTGGCGAGGCTGCGGAAAAGTTCAGCGCACTCGACCGCGCGCGGTGCGAGGCCTTGCTGCCTCACCTGCGTCGGGCGCTGCACATCCACAACCTCCTCGATCGCAGCGAGTCGCTGGGTGAACTCTATTCGCAGGCGATCGGCCGGCTGTCGGTGGGCACGATCGTGCTCGACGACACCGGCAAGGTGCTGGAACAGAACCTGATCGCACGCGAACTGCTGGCTGCCAACGACGGCCTGAAGCTGGTCGGCGGCCGGCTGGAGGCGTCCTACCCGAGCGACAACCGCGAACTGCAGCAGCTCATTCGCAACGCGTTCGCGCGCCATGCAGGCGATCCGCTGACGGTGGCGTCGGCGATGTCGGTGGCGCGCCCGTCGGGGCAGGTCAGCCTCGGTGTCGTCGTCGAGCCGGTTCCGTCGCAGGAATGGGCGGAAGGGAAGGGACAGCCCGCGGTCGTCGTTTACATCCGCGATGCCGCGGGCAAGTCGCTGGCAAGCACCACCGCGGCGAAGCAGCTTTTCAACCTCACACCGGCAGAAACGGCACTGGCGATGGAACTCGCCAACGGGTTGTCGCTGGAAGAGGCGGCAGAGTCGCTGAACATCCGGCGCAACACCGCCCGTGCGCATCTGCGTTCGATCTTCTCGAAAACCGGTGTCCGGCGCCAGACCGAACTGGTGCGGATCATGCTGAACAGCGTCGCCGCGCTCAGCGGCAAGACCTGAGCCGCCGCGGCCGTGCCGCGCCGGTGGCGTGGCGTGGCCCGCGCGCGCGTTCAGCGCGCCGGACCGAAGTAGGCACCCGAGCCGACGAGATAGCGCCCCACGCGCACGACATACGCGCGCTTCTTCTCGATTTTCTGGCCGATGGGGTTGCGCCATGCATAGTCCACCTCGCCTTCGCCCTTGTTGCGGGCAAGGGCCAGCATGTCGCGGACGAAGTACTTGCCGTTCGCATCCACGAGCTCACCCACCTTGCGTCCGACCAGGCGCGGGTGGCCGCCATTCGCGTGCATGATCCCGTCGTCGAGCCCGATCACGAACACGTACAGGTCATCCTGAACGAAGCCGCCGTTGAGGCTGTTGAAGCGCTCGAAAGCCTGGACGTCGTTCAGCCTCAATTCGTGCACGGCACGCCACACCAGGGACTTGGCGAGGTCGAGACTGGCATGCGCCATGTAGTAGCCAACCACCAGGACGCGATCGCCCACCAATCGGTACGTGGCGATCTTGGGCTCGTCACGGTCTCGCACCGGGTTGCGCCAGCGGTATTCGACGCGTCCGGACGGCCTCGTCCGAGCGCCCTCGATGATCTCGCGAAAGAAGGGGCGGCCGCTCGAGTCGGTCATGTCGCGCACGTTGCGCCCGATGAGCGTTGCCGACGAACCGCCGCTCGCCAGAACGGTGCCGTCCAGCCCGAGAACGTAGACGTATAGATCTCCGTCCTGGAACTCACCCATGCGGCTGAAGGTGGCGAGCGCCTGCTCGCCATGTTCGCGGAAATACGCCTCCGCGCGATCGAGCAGCGCCGACGCGCGGGCGGCGTCCGCGCCTTCGATGCTTGCGGCCGACACGGCCCTGTCTGCGGCGGCGGTCGGCGCGGGAATCGACGCCGCCCCCAGGATCAAAGAGGCGGTAAGGACATGCAGGGCATTCATGGGTCGAAACTCCGGAATGAGTCTGTCTGCGTACGCAATGATTGTACGGTGGTGCACGTGGCTCACTGCTAGTCCGGCCGGACGATGTGCGCGCATGCTCCGGGTCGCGATACTGACAATCGAGGCTTCGGGGGCGACCGGGCGCGGTGCGCGCCGGCCGCGTACACCGGATCGTCGATTCCACACGGTTCCGTGGGGAGAAGAATCCATCCGGGCGGTGCAGGCCGTCCGTTCATCGGGAGCAAGAAATGTCCGTCACCGTTGTTACCGGTTCTGCGTCGGGTATCGGGGCCGCAGTTCGTGAGCAGTTGAAGCAGGCGGGTCACCGTGTGATCGGGATCGATCGGCAGCACGCCGACATCGTCGCCGACCTGTCCAAGGCCGAAGGACGCCGGGCCGCGGTGGCCTCGGTACTGGATGCGTGTGGCGGCGTCTTGGACGGGCTCGTGTGCTGCGCCGGTCTGGGGTCGACGGCACCGTCGAGCAGCCTGATCGTCTCAGTGAACTATTTCGGCGTGAGCGAGTTGCTCGAGGGACTGGGTGATGCGCTGGCCAGGGGAAGCAAGCCGGCGGCGCTGCTGATCGGCTCCGTCGCGTCGGTGCATCCGGGGATGGACAAGCTGCCGATGGTGGAGGCGATGCTCGCAGGCGATGAGGCCGGCGCATGCGCGCAGGCGGAGGCGATGGGCATGCCACATGCCGCTTATGCCGGCTCGAAGTACGCGATGACCGTCCACGGCCGCCGGAAGGCCGTGGAGTGGGGCCCGCGTGGCATCCGCCTGAATGTTCTGGCGCCGGGGGCGGTCGATACGCCGCTGCTGCAGGCGTCGCTTGCCGATCCGCGTTACGGCGAGGCGACGCGCAAGTTCATCGCGCCGCTGGGCCGCAACAGCACGCCCGACGAAATCGCCAGCGTGGCCTGCTTCCTGCAATCGGCGCAGGCGAGTTTCGTGCACGGCACGGTGGTCTTCGTGGACGGCGGCATGGACGCGATGAGTCGTCCGGATCGCTTCTGAGCACCCGGATGCGGGAGCCGGCAGCAGTGCGGTCCACATGCGCTGGACGGACCGTTTGCCAACTGTCGTCGGCGGAACAAGAAGGAATGGGAAACGTGATGAACAAGGTGGCTTTCATTACCGGCGCAAGCCGTGGCATCGGCCGGGAAACCGCGCTGGCGTTCGCACGGGCCGGCTACGAGGTGGCGATCAGCGCGCGCACGCTGGAGGAGGGCGAGTCGCACGCCCACTCGCTGACCCACGCCGATGGACGACCGCTTGCCGGCAGCCTCGCGTCCACCGCACATGCCGTCCGTGCGTTCGGGCGCGAAGCGTTTGCCGTCCGCATGGACCTGCTCGACGAACAGTCCGTCCGCGACGCCGCCGCGGCGGTGATGCAGCGTTTCGGCCGCGTCGATGTGCTGGTCAACAACGCCATCTATCAAGGCAATGATCTGAACCTGCCTTTCATGTCACTGGGCAGGGATACGCTGCAGCGCGTGTTCCAGGGCTATGTGATGGCGCCGGTCGTCCTCGCCCAGACCCTGCTGCCGACAATGCTGGAGCAGGGGGGCGGCACCATCATCAACGTGAGCTCCGGAGCGGGCGAGAGCGATCCCCCGGTTGCGGCCGGCAAGGGCGGGTGGGGCTATGCCTACGGGGCGGGCAAGGCAGCGGTGTCGCGCCTGTCGGGCGTGCTCGTCGCGGAATTCGGCGAACGGGGAATCCGGGCATTTACCCTCAACCCTGGCGTGGTCGCGACCGAAGCCCTGCGCGCGACCATTGGCGAAACTGGCGTGATCGCGCTGCGCAACGGGGCGGCGCCGCCGGAAGTGCCGGCGGCCGTGATCCAGTGGCTGGCGACGGCCGCCGAGGCCGAGCGCTTCCAGCGGCGCACGATTCAGGCGCAGGCATTCGCCCTCGAACATGGAATCGTGTCCGACTGGCGTGTTACGGCAGGGCAGGGGGCCTGAGCGGTGCCTCATTCGAAAACTGAAGAGAAGAAGTCGTGAACGTCGAACGCGAATCGATGGAATTTGACGTGCTGATCGTCGGCGGCGGCCCCGCGGGGCTGGCGGCGGCGATCAAGCTCAAGCAACTGGCCGCGGCCAAGGGCCAGGACGTGTCGGTGTGCCTGATCGAGAAGGCCGCCGAGATCGGCGCCCACATCCTGTCGGGCGCGGTGATGGACCCGCGTGCGCTCACCGAACTGATCCCCGACTGGAAGGAGAAAGGCGCGCCGCTCAACACCG
>SHNC01000124.1 GCA_004295105.1 Betaproteobacteria bacterium
CATCCTGCGCATCCGCGCCAAGAACCCGCTCATCGCCGATCAGGTCGCGACCAACTACCGCAAGGCCGACATCACCGAGCGCCAGAAAGTGATGCTGGACTTCGCCATGAAGGTCTCGCAGACCGCCCACCTGGTGGGGGAGGCCGACTTCGAAACCCTGAAGGCGCACGGCTTCACCGAAGAGGACATCTGGGACATCGCGGGCATCTCCGCCTTCTTCGGCATGTCCAACCGCATCGCCAACGTCACGAACATGCGACCCAACGCGGAGTTCTACGCGCTCGGCCGCTGAGCCACGCCGAGTCGTCGAACTCGATTCCTTCGATTTCTGGATGATCTGCCAGACTCGGTGCAAGCTGGATCGGCACCGAGCCTGGGCAGCTACGCAAGGCGCGCGAGATGCAGCAGCACGTTCATGATGACTGACGCCCGATGAACTACATACTGGTCTCGCTCTGGCCACTCTTCGTCCTGATTCTGGCTGGTTACGTAATGCGGCGTTTCGGGTTCCCCGGGGATGGATTCTGGCCGGGCGCGGAGCGCTTCAACTACTACATCCTGTTTCCAGCGCTGCTCTTCAACAGCCTCGGCGCCGCGCCGCTCGACCACCCGGCACTGCCGCGCCTGCTCGCGGCAGTCATGCTCGTGCTGTTCATCGCCACTTGCGGCCTGCTCGTCGCCCGCCGGCTGAGAAAGTGGCCAGCGTCCCGCTTCGGCGTCCTGCTGCAAGGCCTGCTTCGCTTCAATACCTATCTCGGGCTCGCCGCCGTCAGCGGTCTGTATGGCAAGGAGGGCATGCTCTTCGCCGCCGTCATCCTCGCGGTGCTCGTCCCGGCGGTGAATGTGTTGTCGGTACTGGCGCTGTCGGCCGACGACAACCGGCGTGTCCGGTCGCTGCTGCTTCCGGTGGCGAAGAACCCCCTGATCCTGGCCTGCGTGGCCGGCGCAGCCGTCAATCTCGCGGGTATGGAGCCGAAATGGGGCACGGACAGACTGCTGACGCTGCTGGCGAACACCAGTCTGCCGCTGGGTCTGCTGAGCGTGGGCGCCGCACTGAAGCTGGACGAGCTTCGAGGGCAGGTGGGCACCCTGATCGCGAATAGCTTGCTCAGATTGCTGCTGATTCCGGCAATCGCATTCCTGATTGCCCGGGCAATGACGCTTCCCGCCATCGAAACCGCGATTCTCGTGGTGTTCTTCGCCCTGCCGACGGCGCCGACCGCTTACGTCCTCACACGGCAACTGGGCGGGGACGGTCACCTGATGGCCGGAATCATCACCTTCCAGACCTTGCTGTCCGCGATCAGCCTGCTGCTGGTCATGGCGGTCGTCGGGTAAACCTCCGGGCAACCGGGCACGCTCAAACTCAGGGAGAAAACGATGCGCAGGGCATTCCAGGACTTCTACGCCGAAGAGTTCAGCCATTGCTATGGATGCGGCAAGAGCAACCCCGATGGGCATCAGTTGAAGAGTTATTGGGATGGCGATGACACGGTTGCCCGCTTCTCGCCAGACTCCAGGTACAGCGGCGGCGTTCCGGATCACGTCTACGGTGGCTTGATCGCCTCCCTGTTCGATTGTCACGGCGCGGCGTCTGCTGCCGCGTTCACCTGTCGCGCCCTGAATCGCGAGATGGGATCGGCCGGAGAGCCCATCCGGCATGTCACCGCGTCGTTGAAGGTCGACTTCCGGCGGCCCACGCCGATGGGGACAGAGCTCACCATCAAGGGCAGGCTTCGCAGCATGGAAGGTCGAAAGGTGTGGGTCGACCTCACGCTGTTCGCGCATGGCGAGGTGTGCGCGACCGGCGAAATGCTGGCGATCCGCTTCCAGCGGTAAGCGTCGCGATCGGCCGCATGGCCGCAGGGTGGCACGACAGCGACACCTGTCCCGACCGCGTGCGGGTAACGACGGCGTCGCGAAGACCGATTTCTCGATTCTCCCCGGAGCCTGTTCCGCCATGGATGCGCACCCCCCATCGTCACCTTCACCCAGGGCGATCGTCGTGATCGGTCTTGTCGCCCTGGCCATCGCGATGGGCATCGGCCGTTTCGCATTCACGCCCCTGATGCCGCTGATGCTTCGCGATGGGAGCCTGGATGCGGTGACAGGCACGGAGTGGGCGACCGCCAACTACCTTGGCTACCTCCTCGGGGCACTGAGTGCCTCGTGGTTCGCACGCGTTCCTCGGCGAGGCCTTCAGCTCGGGCTGATTGGCGTCGCGGTGACAACCCTCGGGATGGCTTGGGGCAGCGCGGCGCTCCCCTGGCTCGGCATCGCCCTTCGCGGCAGCGCAGGGGTCTTCAGCGCCTGGGTGCTGGTCTGCGCCAGTAGCTGGTGCCTGCCCGAGCTGGCCCGTCGACACTCGACTTCCCTCGGAGGGTGGATCTACACCGGAGTCGGTCTGGGTATCGCCGCAACAGGTGTCATGACCTGGTTGGGCGGCAAGCAGGCAGCCATGATGCTCTGGGTGGAGCTCGGGCTGCTTGCGATTGTCGGCGCTGCGTATGTCCTGTGGCTGCTCCCGGAGCCATCCGCCTCTGCGGCGTCGCCTGGCATTTCCGATCCGCCAAAGTCGGCAGCGTCGAAAGCCGGCAGCGGAAATCTGGGTGTGGTGCTCTGCTACAGCGCGTTTGGCTTCGGCTACATCGTCCCCGCGACCTTCCTGCCCACGATGGCCCGCGAGCTCGTCGCCGACCCGCTCGTATTCGGGCTCACTTGGCCGATCTTCGGTACGGCGGCGGCGCTCTCGGTTGCCCTTGCCGCGCGCTGCTTGCACGGCTGGTCGCGCAGGAAGGTGTGGGCGATTGCGCAGGGCGTCATGGCTGTGGGAACCGTTCTTCCGCTGCTGCACCAGGCATTGTGGGCACTGGCTGCCTCGGCGGTTCTGGTCGGAGGAACCTTCATGGTCGCCACCATGGCTGGCCTTCAGCTCGCGCGTGAGCGCGTGCCGGGGAATCCGACCCCCCTCCTGGCCCGCATGACCGCCGGCTTCGCCGCAGGCCAGATCGCCGGCCCGCTCTTCGTGCGACTCGTCGGCGATGCGCGCATTGCCGGATGGGATGCCCTGAGTTGGGCCAGTGCAGCGGCGACCCTGCTTCTGGCGGGCACCTCGCTCTGGCTTTGGCGCGGCGGCATCGCCGCGAGGCCGACACAGCACTCATCGTGAAAGGGCCAGGATGACATTCAGGCTGATTCCAGACCGCGCAGCAGATCCGGGAGGCATCTCGGCCGCTCGTTGTCGGCAATGGGACCATCGGCTTCCGTGAGTTCCGTCAGCCGGACCCATCGGTCTGGACGCCGCCTATAATCGTGCCCGATGTTCATCGCGCACGAGCTTCGCTGAACACGCTCCCTCGCAGCGCCCGACCACGCGGGCGCAGTCCAGCATCCAGGTTCCAATCCGCCCCATGCGCACCTACCTCGCCCCGCTGTCCGCGGGTTTCGTCACCGTCCTCGTCGGCTTCACCAGTTCCGCCGCCATCGTCTTCCAGGCTGCCGCCGCCGCCGGCGCCACGCCAGCGCAGATCAGCTCATGGATGTGGGCGCTGGGGCTGGCGATGGGGGTGACCTGCATCGGTCTGTCGCTGCGCTACCGTGCGCCGGTGGTCACCGCCTGGTCGACGCCGGGGGCGGCGTTGCTGGTGACGGCGCTGGCGGGGGTGAGCTTGGCGCAAGCGACCGGGGCCTTCATCTTCTGTGCGTTGCTGATTCTGCTCGCCGGCATTACCCGCGGCTTCGAGCGGGTGATGGACCGCATCCCGCCCGGCATCGCCGCGGCGATGCTGGCGGGGGTGCTGGTGCGCTTCGGCATGGAGGTGTTCGTGGCGATGGGGCAGCGCTTCGGGCTGGTGCTGGCGATGTTCCTCGCCTATCTGATCGCGCGCCGGCTGCAGCCGCGCTACGCGGTGGTGCTGGTGCTGGCGCTGGGCAGCGGCATCGCTGCGGCGCAGGGGCTGCTGAACTTCGATGCGTTGCGCCTGGAAATGGCGGCGCCGGTGTTCACGATGCCGGAGTTCGATCTGCGCACGACGATCGGCGTCGGCGTGCCGCTGTTCATCGTCACCATGGCCTCGCAGAACGTGCCCGGGGTCGCGGTGATGCGGGCGTCGGGCTATGGCGGCGTGCCGGTGTCGCCGGTGATCGGCTGGACGGGAGCGGTCAACCTGGTGCTGGCGCCGTTCGGCTGCTATGCGATCAACCTCGCGGCGATCACCGCGGCAATCTGCATGGGGCGCGAGGCGCATGAGGAGCCGGCGAAGCGCTACCTCGCCAGCGTGTTCGCCGGGGTGTTCTATCTGCTGGTGGGCCTGTTCGGCGCCACCGTGGGCGCGCTGTTCGCCGCGTTTCCGCGCGAGCTGGTGCTCGCCATCGCCGGCCTGGCGCTGTTCGGCACCATCGGCGGCGGGCTCGCCACGGCGATGAAGGACGAGGCCCAGCGCGAGCCGGCGCTGGTCACCTTCCTCGTCACCGCCTCCGGGCTGAGCCTGGGCGGCATCGGTTCGGCGTTCTGGGGCGTGGTCGCGGGGGCGATCGCGCTTGTCGTGCTGAACTGGCGCAAGAATTGATCCGGCGACCCATCAGGGCGCAGCGTACGCTCTGAGCCTGTCGCAAACCGCGGGTGCCGAACCGGCTGCGACCGTCGCGGCACGGACGGTCATCGATTGCCGGGTCGATCCGCCTGAAGCCACGAAAGCAAGGGACCGTCATGCCGCCCAAGACCCACCTCGACCGCCTCGCCATCGGCCTGATGATCCTGTTCTGCACCATCTGGGGCGTGCAGCAGGTGGCGGTCAAGATCGCCAATGCCGGCATCTCGCCGGTGTGGCAGGCGGGCCTGCGCTCCATCGGCGCCACCGTGCTGGTGGGGGCGTGGGCGTTGTTGCGCGGCGTCCGGCTGTTTGAGCGCGACGCCACGCTGTGGCCCGGCCTGCTCGCCGGGCTGCTGTTCGCAGGGGAGTTCGCGCTGTTGTTCGCCGGACTGCAATTCACCACCGCGTCGCGCGGCGTGATCTTCCTCTACACCGCGCCCTTCGTCGTCGCGCTCGGCGCGGTGTGGTTGCTGCCGCACGAGCACATGCGGCGGGCGCAATGGATCGGCATGGCGCTGGCGTTCGTCGGCGTGCTGGTACTGTTCGGCGAGAATCTGCTGCAGCCGGCCGGGCGAGCGTGGATCGGCGACCTGATGATCTTCGTTGCCGCCGTGCTGTGGGCGGGCACGACGCTGACGGTGAAAGCCACCGCGCTGGCGCGCGTGTCGGCGGAGAAGATGCTGCTGTACCAGTTGGCGGTGTCCGCCCTGACGCTGCCCCTGCTGTCGAGGCTGCTCGGCGAATCCGGCGTCTTCGCGCCGACGCCGACGGTGTGGGCGAGCCTGGTGTTCCAGACGCTGGCGGTCGCGTCGATGAGCTACCTCGGCTGGTTCTGGCTCATGCGTCATTACCCGGCGACGCGCCTGTCGTCGTTTTCCTTCCTGACGCCGGTGATGGGCGTGCTCGCTGGCGGTCTGCTGCTCGGCGAGACGCTGACGCCGGCGGTGTTCGTCGCACTGGCGCTGGTGGGTGCGGGGATCTGGATCGCCAATCGGCCCGGGCGCGGATAGCTACGGACCGGCGCTACGCTCACCACCGACCTCATCGCCGCGACGACATGCCAGCGGTGCCAAAACCGGGGCGTTGTCCGGCGCGGTTTCGGCAGGCACGGATCAAGGCTGCACGATGACGCCCCGGGAACGCTGCCGGCATTGCGGCCGCCTGCCTTGCGGGTGCCGAGCGTTGCGCCCCGGGCGGACTTTTGCCGGGGCGCCGCATCGGGCCGC
Organism: Betaproteobacteria bacterium; assembly: GCA_004295105.1. Lineage (GTDB taxonomy): Bacteria > Pseudomonadota > Gammaproteobacteria > Burkholderiales > Rhodocyclaceae > Thauera. Next base: position 5,819 of record SHNC01000124.1, read on the forward strand.
AGTCGCGGCCGGTCGATCAGCTCCTGTCGACGCGGCCGAGGTCCATGACCTTCGACCACGCCTTGGCGAAGTCCCTGACGAACTTCTCCCTGGCGTCGTTGCCGGCGTAGTACTCGGACACCGCGCGCAGTTCCGAGTTGGAGCCGAACACCAGATCCACCGGCGTCGCGGTCCACTTGAGCTGGCCGGTCTTGCGGTCACGACCTTCGTAAAGCCCGTCGGTCGACGACTTCGACCACGCGGTGGACATGTCGAGCAGATTGACGAAGAAGTCGTTCGACAGCGTGCCCGGACGGCTGGTGAGCACACCGTGCCTGGCGCCGCCGCTGTTGGCATCCAGCGCACGCATGCCGCCGACGAGCACGGTCATCTCCGGCACGGTCAGGGTCAGCAGGCTGGCCTTGTCGACCAGCATCTCTGCGGGCGCGAGGCGGGCCTCCTTGCTGTAGAAGTTGCGGAAGCCGTCGGCCTTGGGTTCGAGCACGGCGAATGAGCTGATGTCGGTCTTCTCCTGCGAGGCATCCATGCGCCCCGGGGTGAATGCCACCTTCACCTCGTAGCCGGCCTTTCTGGCTGCGGCTTCCACGGCAGCGGCGCCGGCCAGCACGATCGTGTCGGCCAGCGAAACCTTCTTGCCGCCCTTCAGGCTGGCGTTGAAGTCCTTCCGGATGCCTTCCAGTCTGGCCAGCACTTTCGCCAGTTCAGCCGGATCGTTGACGGCCCAGTCCTTCTGCGGGGCGAGGCGGACGCGCGCGCCGTTGGCACCGCCCCGCATGTCGCTGCCACGGAACGAAGCCGCCGAGGCCCACGCAGCGCGGATGAGCTCGGAAGTGGACAGGCCCGAGGCGAGTATCCTGGCCTTGAGTGCATCCGCGTCCTTGGCGTCGATCAGCTTGTGGTCGAGCGCCGGAATCGGGTCTTGCCACAGGAGCTCCTCCCGGGGCACGTCGGCGCCAAGATAGCGCGCGCGCGGACCGAGGTCGCGGTGGGTCAGCTTGAACCAGGCCTTGGCGAAGGCCAGTTCGAACTCTTTCGGGTTCTCCAGGAAGCGGCGGGCGATCTTCTCGTAGGCAGGGTCGAAGCGCAGCGAGAGGTCGGTGGTGAACATGATGGGCGCGTGGCGCTTGTCCTTGACGTGCGCGTCGGGGACCATCGTCGCGGCCGACGGATCGGACGGAATCCACTGAATCGCTCCGGCCGGACTCCTCGTCTGGACCCAGTTCCAGGCGAACAGGTTGGACAGGTACTGCGTGGTGAAGGCCGTGGGGCTGGGGGTCCACGCGCCTTCCAGGCCGCTGGTGACGGTGTCCTCGGCATTGCCCTTGCCGCACCTGTTCTTCCAGCCCAGGCCTTGTTCCTCGACGGGCGCGGCGGCGGGGTCGGCGCCAAGACACTTTTCCGGGTTGTGCGCGCCATGCGCCTTGCCGAACGTATGGCCGCCGGCGATCAGCGCCACGGTTTCCTCGTCGTTCATCGCCATGCGGCCGAAGGTTTCACGGATGTCACGGGCGGCAGCAACCGGGTCGGGGTTGCCGTTCGGTCCTTCCGGGTTCACGTAGATCAGGCCCATCTGTACCGCGGCAAGGGGGTTCTCCAGCTTGCGCTCGCCCTGGTAACGCTCGTCGGCCAGCCACTTCGACTCGGGGCCCCAATAGACGAGGTCGGGCTCCCAGTCGTCGGCACGGCCGCCGGCGAAGCCGAAGGTCTTCATGCCCATCGACTCCATCGCGACGGTTCCGGCCAGCACCATCAGGTCGCCCCAGGAAAGGCTGGCACCGTATTTCTGCTTGACCGGCCACAGCAGGCGGCGCGCCTTGTCGAGGCTGACGTTGTCGGGCCAGTTGTTGAGCGGATCGAAGCGCTGCTGGCCGCCGTCGGATCCGCCACGGCCGTCCATCGTGCGGTACGTGCCGGCGCTGTGCCAGGCCATGCGGATGAAGAAGGGGCCGTAGTTGCCGTAGTCGGCCGGCCACCAGTCCTGCGACGTCGTCAGCGTGGCGTTGATGTCCTTCTTTACCGCCTCCAGGTCGAGGCTCCTGAATGCCTTGGCGTAATCGAAATCCTTGCCCGCCGGGTTGGACGAGGGGTCATGCTGGCGCAGTGCGGAAAGGTCGAGCCTGTTGGGCCACCAATCCTTGTTGGTCAGCGGGCCGTGCCTGGCGGCCATGGAGGCGGCGCCGACGTTGTCGGCCTGGACGGCGGGAGACAAGCCGACCATCAGGGCAATCGCGAGGGAGAGTGCCTTCGTACGCATGGTGCAGATCCTCCGGTATGTGCATTGAAGGGATGCAATGAACAGACCGGGCCGCGCGGTGACTGGGTCGAAAGGCAGGCATCCGGTCGGGAGGAACGAAGGGATACGAAAGGGCAAGATCTCCGATGTGCCTCCGCTTCAGAGTCTAGATGCACACTGCTTACCGGGAAATTGATTCTTCATATCAGGGCGATAGCTGCCCGTGCACCATCGATGCGCGGCGCAGTCAGGCGGTGCCGGCCTGCTCCGGCCGCGCAAGATGCTTCTTCACCGCGTCGCTCACCAGCGCGTGCAGGCCGTGCAGGTCGTCGCCGCGCGCGATGCAGGCCAGCAGCTCGTGGCGCATCTGCGGCGTCCAGTACATCGCCAGGTGCTTCGCGATCGAGGTTTCCGCCTCGGTGCGATCGGGGTAGGCGGCGAAGTAGTCGCCGATGCGGTTGGCCATGCGCACGAGATTGTCGATATCCATGAGGGCGTTCAGGCAGTGAGGGTTTCGGGGAAGGTATAGGCGGTGCAGCGGCGGCCACGGGCGAAGGCCACCAGCGTGAGGCCGGCGCGCTCGGCCAGGCGCGCCGCCTGTGCGGTGGCGGCCGATACCGCCACCAGCGCGCCGATGCCGGCGCTGGCGGTCTTGTGCACCATCTCGTAGCTGGCCCGGCTGGTGACGACGACGAAGCCGTTCGCCGGATCGGCACCCCAACGCAGCAGGGCGCCGATCAGCTTGTCGAGTGCGTTGTGGCGGCCGACGTCCTCGCGCACCAGCAACACCTCACCGTCGGCGGCCACCCAGGCGGCGGCATGCGCGCCGCCGGTCAGGCGGTGCAGCGGCTGGTCGTGGGTGAGCTCATTCAATGCGCGCGCCAGTGCCGCACGTGACAGCATGAAGCGATGGGCAAGCGGCGCCACCGGCCGCATCGCGGCGGCCAGGCTGTCGACTCCGCACAGTCCACAGCCTGTCCGCCCGGCGAGCGATCGGCGGCGCAGCTTGAGGTGGGCGAAGCGCTCGGTGGCCAGTTCGATGCGCACCTCGATGCCTTCGCCCGTTGCGACGATGTCCATGCCGTAGATGTCCTGCCGGCAGGACACGATGCCCTCGGTGAGACTGAAGCCGTAGGCGAAATCCTCCAGGTCGGACGGCGTGGTCAGCATCACCGCGTGTGAAATGCCGTTATAGACGAGGGCGACCGGAGTTTCCTCGATCAATGTGTCCTGCGCCGCGCGTGCGCCATTCGTTCCCTCGCCGTCCCACACCGCGGCAGTGACCGCGGCGTGATCGGACGGCAACTCGAAGCGATCGTCACCCGGCTCCTCGGCCGGGGCGACGGACAGAGGGCGCGCACGCGGCTCAAGCATCGACCTTGCCTCTTTCCGCCGCCGTCTTCTCCGCGTCGCGACGGCCCTGCAGATAGGCCTGCTGGCGCGCGGCGAAGTCGCGGTGGCGCTGCTGCCATTCGGACGGCTGGCTGACCGGCACCACCTGCACGGCGGTGACCTTGTACTCGGGGCAGTTGGTCGCCCAGTCGGAGTTGTCGGTGGTGATGACGTTGGCGCCCGATTCCGGGAAGTGGAACGTCGTATACACCACGCCCGGCTGCACGCGCCCGGTGACGGTGGCACGCAGCACCGTCTCGCCGGCGCGGCTCGCCACGCCCACCCAGTCGCCGTCCTTGATGCCGCGCTCCTCCGCGTCGTGCGGATGGATCTCCAGCCGGTCCTCCGCGTGCCACACGATGTTGGCAGTGCGCCGCGTCTGCGCGCCGACGTTGTACTGGCTGAGGATGCGCCCGGTGGTCAGCAGCAGCGGGTAGCGCCTGTTGGCACGCTCGTCGGTCGGCACGTAGGCGGTGAGCATGAAGCGGCCCTTGCCGCGCACGAAGTGGTCGACGTGCATGATGGGCGTGCCCTCGGGCGCTTCCTCGTTGCACGGCCACTGGATGCTGCCCAGCGCGTCGATCTTGTCGTAGCTGACGCCGTGGAAGGTGGGCGTCAGGCGCGCGATCTCGTCCATGATCTCGGACGGGTGGGCGTAGTCCATCGGGTAGCCCAGCGCCTTCGCCAGCGCGCAGGTCACTTCCCAGTCCGCCAGGCCGGCCAGCGGCGGCATCACCTTGCGCACGCGCGAGATGCGGCGCTCGGCGTTCGTAAATGTGCCGTCCTTCTCGAGGAAGGACGCGCCGGGCAGGAAGACGTGGGCGTACTTCGCCGTCTCGTTGAGGAAGATGTCCTGCACCACCACGCATTCCATCGCGCGCAGCGCGCTTTCCACATGCTGGGTGTTGGGGTCCGACTGGGCGATGTCCTCGCCTTCGATGTAGAGGCCGAGGAAGCTGCCGTCGAGCGCCGCCTCGAACATGTTGGGGATGCGCAGGCCGGGTTCAGGGTCGATGGATACGCCCCAGGCCGATTCGAACAGGTGACGCGTCGTCGAATCCGACACGTGGCGGTAACCCGGCAGCTCGTGCGGGAAGGAACCCATGTCGCACGAGCCCTGCACGTTGTTCTGGCCGCGCAGCGGATTCACCCCCACGCCCATGCGGCCGACGTTGCCGGTGACCATCGCCAGGTTGGCGATCGCCATCACCATGGTCGAGCCCTGCGAATGCTCGGTGACGCCCAGGCCGTAGTAGATGGCGCCGTTGCCCGCGCCGGCGTAAAGCCGCGCCGCACCGCGCACCGCCTCGGCGGGCACGCCGGTGATCGCGGCGGTCGCTTCCGGCGAGTTCTCCGGCCGGGCAACGAACGCCTTCCACTGGCGGAAGGCGGCATCCTCGCAGCGTTCGGCGACGTAGGCCTCATTCACCAGCCCTTCGGTGACGATGACATGCGCCAGCGCATTGGCGATGGCGACGTTGGTGCCGGGCATCAGCTTCAGGTGGTAGTCGGCCTGCACATGCGGCGTCTTCACCAGCTCGATCGTGCGCGGGTCCACCACGATCAGCTTCGCGCCTTCGCGCAGCCTGCGCTTGAGCAGCGAGCCGAACACCGGATGGCCCTCGGTCGGGTTGGCGCCGATCACCATCACCACGTCGGCCTGCAGCACCGATTCGAAGGTCTGCGTGCCGGCCGATTCGCCCAGCGTCTGCTTGAGGCCGTAGCCGGTCGGCGAGTGGCACACGCGTGCGCAGGTGTCGACGTTGTTGTTGCCGAAGGCGGCGCGCACCAGCTTCTGCACCAGATAGGTTTCCTCGTTGGTGCAGCGCGACGAGGTGATGCCGCCCACCGCGCCGCGCCCATGTTTGGCCTGGATGCGACGGAACTCGCTGGCGGCGTGGTTGATGGCTTCTTCCCAGCTCACCTTCTGCCACGGCTCGTCGATGCTGGCGCGGATCATCGGCGTGGTGATGCGGTCGGGGTGAGTGGCGTAGCCCCAGGCGAAGCGGCCCTTCACGCACGAATGGCCCATGTTGGCCTTGCCGTCCTTGTGCGGCACCATGCGCACGACCTCGTTACCCTTGACTTCGGCCTTGAACGAGCAGCCAACGCCGCAGTAGGCGCAGGTGGTGATCACGCTCTTTTCCGCCTGGCCCATCCGGATGACGCTCTTTTCCATCAGCGTCGCGGTCGGGCAGGCCTGCACGCAGGCGCCGCAGGACACGCACTCCGATTCGAGGAAGGGCTGGTTGGTGCCGGCCGCCACGCGCGAATCGAAGCCGCGGCCGGAGATCGTCAGCGCGAAGGTGCCCTGGGTCTCCTCGCAGGCGCGCACGCAGCGGTTGCAGACGATGCACTTGGCGGGGTCGTAGGTGAAGTAGGGGTTGGAGGTGTCGGGCGCGACTGCGCTGTGCTTGTCGAAATGGTTGCGCCCGTCCATGCCGTAGCGCACTTCGCGCAGGCCGACCACGCCGGCCATGTCCTGCAGCTCGCAGTTGCCGTTGGCCGAACAGGTGAGGCAGTCGAGCGGGTGGTCGGAGATGTACAGCTCCATCACGCCGCGGCGCAGCTCGGCGAGCTTGGCGCTTTGCGTGCGCACCACCATGCCGGCTTCGACCGGTGTCGTGCACGAGGCCGGATAGCCGCGCCGGCCCTCGATCTCGACCAGGCACAGGCGGCACGAGCCGAAGGGCTCCAGGCTGTCGGTGGCGCACAGCTTGGGGATGCGGTTGCCGGCGAGTTCGGCCGCGCGCATCACCGACGTGCCGGCCGGCACGGTGACGCGGTCGCCGTCGATGACGAGCGTCACCATCTCGCTGGAAGTGCGCTTCGGCGTGCCGTAGTCGGGTTCGCGAAAGATCGTCATTGCAAAGTCTCCTTGCCGCGCAGGTGCCGTTCAGGCGGCCGCGGTCTTGTCGATGCCGAAGTCCTCGGGGAAGTGCTTCAGCGCGGACTGCACCGGGTAGGGCGTCATGCCGCCCATCGCGCACAGCGAACCCGACAGCATGGTGTCGCACAGCGAATTGAGCAGCGCGATGTTCCGCCCGCGGTCTTCGCCGGCGATGATGCGGTCGATGACTTCGACGCCACGCACCGAGCCGATGCGGCAGGGCGTGCATTTGCCGCAGGACTCCTCGACGCAGAAGGCCATCGCGTGGCGCGCCATCTTCGCCATGTCCACCGTGTCGTCGAAGGCGACGATGCCGCCGTGGCCGACCATCGCGCCCATCGCCGCGTACTGCTCGTAATCCAGCGCCACGTCGAACTGCGACGCCGGCACGTAGGCGCCGAGCGGCCCGCCCACCTGCGCGGTGCGCAGCGGCTTGCCGCTGAAGCTGCCGCCGCCGTAGTCCTCCAGCAGCTCGCGCAGCGTGACGCCGAATGCCTTTTCCACCAGGCCGGTGTGGCGCAGGTTGCCGGCCAACTGGAACGGCAGGGTGCCGCGCGAGCGGCCCAGGCCGTAGTCGCGGTAGAAGGCGGCGCCGCGCGCAAGGATGATCGGCACGCTGGCCAGGCTCATGACGTTGTTGATTACCGTCGGCTTCCCGAACAGGCCGGACACCGCCGGCAGCGGCGGCTTGGCGCGCACCACGCCGCGCTTGCCCTCGAGGCTCTCGAGCATCGAGGTCTCCTCGCCGCAGATGTAGGCGCCGGCGCCCAGCCGCACGTCGATGTCGAAGGCGCGCCCGCACCCCGCCACGCTCGCGCCCAGCCAGCCGCCGGCGCGAGCGCGCTCGATGGCGGCCTGCAGCGTGCGGAAGGCGTGCGGGTATTCGGAGCGGACGTAGATGTAGCCCTGCGTCGCGCCAGTCGCGAGGCCGGCGATCGCCATGCCCTCGAGCAGGCAATACGGGTCGCCTTCCATCAGCATGCGGTCGGAGAAGGTGCCGGAATCGCCCTCGTCGGCGTTGCAGGCGACGTACTTCTGCGCCGCCGGCGTGTCGAGCACCGTCTTCCACTTGATGCCGGTCGGGAAGGCCGCGCCGCCGCGGCCGCGCAGGCCGGAATCGGTGACTTCCTTCACCACCTCGGCCGGCGCCATCGCGATTGCGCGCTGCAGGCCCTCGAAGCCGCCATGGGCGAGGTAGTCGTCCAGGCTCAAGGGATCCGTGACGCCGACGCGGGCGAAGGTCAGGCGTTCCTGGCGGGCGAGGAAGGGGATCTGTTCAGTCGGGCCGTGGCACAGGGAGTGCGCCGCACCCTGGTGAAAACCGGCGTCGAACAGGCCGGGCACGTCTTCCGGCTGCACCGGCCCGTAGGCGATGCGGCCCTGCGGCGTGTCGACCTCCACCAGCGGCTCGAGCCAGAACATCCCGCGCGAACCGTTGCGCACGATGTCGACCACGATGTCGCGGACCGCAGCCTCGTGACGGATCGCGCGCGCCACCGCCTCGGCGCCGAGCGACAGCGCGCTGGAATCGATCGGAACGTAGATGCGCACGCTCATGCCGACGCTCCTTCGGTCTGCTGCAACTGATGTAAGACCGCATCGAAGCGGCGCCCGTTCATGCGGCCGAGGATGTCGTCGTCGACCCGCATCGCCGGCGAACAGGCGCAGTTGCCCAGGCAATACACCGGCTCCAGCGTCACCGCGCCGTCGGCGGTGGTTTCGTGGAAATCGACGCCGAGCTTGGCCTTGACGTGCGCCTCCAGCGCCTCGGCGCCCATCGCCAGGCAGGACTCCGCACGGCACACCTGCACGACATGGCGGCCGGGCGGCGTGCGGCGGAAATGATGGTAGAAGCTGACCACGCCCTGCACCTCGGCGCGCGACAGGTTGAGTGCCGCGGCGATCATCGGCAGGGCCTCGTCGGGCACATAGCCGTAGGCGTCCTGGATCGCATGCAGGATGGGCAGCGTGGCGCCGGGCAGCGCACGGCGCGCATCGATCAGCGCGGCCAGCCCCGCCGCGGAGGGGGTCTCCTTCGTCATTGTCTTCACACCTTGCACACGTGTTGTGTGCCATGACGATAGGCCGGCACCGTATTCGTGCCAAGCGAATTATTTCGAAGAGGTGTTCGGTTTTCTAGAACGACTTCACCAGCGCTCCGGCTTGCTCGAACAGCGCCGAAATCATGGTGGAGCGCGGTTCGCGGGCGAGCGTGACGAGCCCGGTGTGCCACTTCACCGCCGGCTGCACCAGGCGCAGCGCGAGGAAACCGCTCGGCGCGCCGATCAGCTCCAGCACGCTGCGCGGCAGGATGCTGCCCCATGGTCCGGCGCGCACATGGGCGAGGATGCTGAGGATGGAGTTGGTCTCCAGGCTGATCTGCGGCGCGCAGCCGAGTTCGGCGAACACCCGGTCTATGGTCTGGCGGTTCTGCATGTCGCGCGACAGCAGGCACAGCGGCTGCTGCGCCGCCTCGCGCCAGTCGATGTCCTCGCGCCCGGCGAGCGGGCCGCCGCTGCGCGTCAGGAAGGCGAGGTCTTCCTCCCAGATCGGCAGGCAGTGCAGGTCGCCCGCGCTGCCCGATTCCACGTACAGGATGCCGGCCTCGAGTTCGAAGCTGCGCAGTTGCTCGAGGATGGCCTGGGTGCTGGCCGAGCGCACCTCGATGTCCACCCGCGGATGGCTGCGCGCGAACGGCGCGGTCAGCGCCGAGATCACCGCCAGCGCGGTCGGGATCACGCCGATGCGCAACTGGCCGCTGAGGCCGCCGCGCATCACGTCCAGCGCCTGGCGCAGGTCCTCGGCATCGGCCACCGCGCGCTTGGCGTGCGCCACCACGCACTCGCCCTCGGGCGTGAAGCCGGCGAACTGCTGGCCGCGCTCGACCAGCACCACACCCAGCTCCTGTTCCAGCTCGCGGATGGCGGTCGACAGCGTCGAGGGCGACACATGGCAGGCCGCCGCGGCCTTGCCGAAGTGGCGCTCGCGGGAGAGCGCAATCAGGTAAACGTATTTGCGCGCGATCATGGGAGTGAGGCTACACCGGATCGCGCAGACGGATGCGCATCGAGCAGGGCGGATGAGCGAAGCGCCATCCGCCGAAGCGGTTTCGCACGCGACGCCCGGATGGCGGAAGGCGCTTCGCTTTTCCGCCCTGCCGGGTCTTGCATCTCCCCTCTCGCCCGACGCAGCACGCTGGCGCGTCGTCTATATTGGCAGCGTCACGACTTCCGGCCACCGACCATGTCCCGCCCCAGCATCGAATTCTGGTTCGAGTTCGCCAGCACTTATTCCTATCTCACCGTGATGCGCATCGGCGAGGCGGCGCGGCAGGCCGGCGTCGATGTGGAGTGGAAGCCCTTCCTGCTCGGGCCGGTGTTCCTCGCCCTGGGCTGGAACGACTCGCCGTTCAACATCTATCCGCCCAAGGGGCGCTACATGTGGCGCGACCTCGCGCGTCTGGCGCACAAGTACGGCCTGCCGCTGCGCCTGCCCAGCCGCTTCCCGCGCAACGGCCTGCTGGCGGCGCGGGTGGCGCTGGTCGGCACGCAGGAAGGCTGGGTGGAGCCGTTCGCGAAAGCGGTGATGACGGCGAACTTCGCCGAGGACAAGGAGATCTCCGAACCGGCGGTCATCGCCGGCATCCTGTCCGCGCTCGAGCTGCCTGCCGATGAAATCCTGCATCGGGCGCAGGCCGAGCCCAACAAGTCGGCGCTGCGCGACCAGACCGACCGCGCAGTGCAACTCGGCCTGTTCGGCGCGCCGAGCTTCCGTGTCGATGGCGAACTGTTCTGGGGCAACGACCGCCTGGAGGATGCACTCGCCTGGGCGCGCGGCGAGCAGCGGCTGCCCGCCGCGGGCTGAACTCAGCGCTTGCCGGCGGCGTCGCGCGCCTGCTCTTCCTCGTATTCGCGGATGCGCTTTTCATAACGCGCGCGATCTTCCGCCGCCTGACGTGCGCGCTTGGCGGCATCGGCTTCGGCCTTCGCACGCTCGCTCGCGCGCGCCGCATCCTTTGCGCCACGCGCGGCCGCGGCCTCGCGCTCGGCCTTCTGCAGGTCGGCTTCGCGTTGTGCGCGCAGGCGCTCGGCCTCGGGCGTCGGCTGCACGGTGGCCTCGCTGGTCGACGAGGGCGCCGACGGCGCCAGCGGGGCGCGGGTGGCAGCGCCGTGGCCGGCCTCGGCGGCGGCGCGCTGGCGTTCGGTCAGCTCGATGCGGCGCGCCTCGGCTTCGATCTCGCGCGCGCGCCGGATCGTGTCGAGCCGTGCCGCCTTCGCCTGGTCGATGCAGCGATTGACGAGGAATTTCTTGTAGCAGGTCGCCTCGGTGATCACATAGGTGGCTTCCGCTTCGTCGCGCAGTGTCTGGCCCTGCGCCTTCAGCCGTGCGGCCTGTTGCGCGGGGGTCTCCGCCGCGGCGGTCGCGTCGCCCGGGTCCGCTTCCACCCCCGCCTGGCCGGCGGCGCCTGCCGGTGCAGGCTCCTGGGCGCGGGCCGGAGCAAGCATCGCGCAGGAGGCGCACAGGGTCAGCAAAAGGGTGGCGAGACGGCGGGACATGCGCGGCAGCTCCGGTAGGTTCGGGTGAAGACGTCGGCTGGGCGCGTAGAATACCGCCTTTATTTCGCCCGGCGCGTCTCCGCGCTCGTTTCAAGACGTGATCAGCCTCCGCAACCTGCGCCTCGCCCGTGGCGCCAAGACCCTGATCGAAGGCGCCAGCCTGCAGATCTTCCCCGGCTGGAAGGTCGGCCTGACGGGCGCCAACGGCAGCGGCAAGTCCAGCCTGTTCGCGCTGCTGCGCGACCAGCTCCACCCCGACCAGGGCGACCTGGAGATGCCGCCCGGCTGGGTCATCGCCCATGTGGCGCAGGAAACGCCCGGCCTGCCGCAGCCGGCGATCGACTACGTGCTGGACGGCGATGCCGAACTGCGCCGCATCGAGTCCGACCTCGCCGCGGCCGAGGCTGCGCACGATGGTTCCCACATTGGCGAACTGCATGCCCGCCTGCACGAGATCGGCGGCTACGCGGCGCGTTCGCGCGCGGCGGCGCTGCTCGACGGCCTCGGCTTCCTGCCCGCCGACATCGAGCGCCCGGTGGCGGATTTCTCCGGCGGCTGGCGCATGCGGCTCAACCTGGCGCAGGCGCTGATGTGCCGCTCCGACCTGCTGCTGCTCGACGAACCGACCAACCACCTCGACCTCGACGCGGTGATCTGGCTCGAAGCCTGGCTGCGCGACTACCGCGGCACGCTGCTGCTGATCTCGCACGACCGCGAGTTCCTCGATGCCTGCGTGACCCACATCGCCCACATCGAGCAGCAGAAACTGACCCTCTACACCGGCGGCTATTCCGACTTCGAACGTCAGCGCGGCGAGCGCCTGCTGCAGCAGCAGGCGATGTTCGACAAGCAGCAGCGCGAGATCGCGCACATGGAGGACTACATCCGCCGCTTCCGCGCCAAGGCCACCAAGGCGCGGCAGGCACAGAGCCGCATCAAGGCGCTCGAGCGCATGGAGCGCATCGCCGCGGCGCACGTCGACACGCCCTTCACCTTCGCCTTCCGCGACGCGCCGCCGGCACCCGACCCGCTGCTGCAGATCGAGGACGGCGCGGTGGGTTACGGCGGGCGCACCATCCTTGACCACATCGCGCTGACCTTGCGTCCCGGCGAGCGCGTCGGCCTGCTCGGGCGCAACGGCGCCGGCAAGTCCACCTTGATCAAGCTGCTCGCCAACGAACTTGCGCTCGCCGCCGGCCGTCGGCTGGAAGGCAAGGGCCTGGCGACGGGCTACTTCGCCCAGCACCAGCTCGAGACCCTGCGTCCGGACGAATCGGCGCTGCAGCAC
>SHNC01000187.1 GCA_004295105.1 Betaproteobacteria bacterium
TGCGCTGCCATTTGTCGGCCACAGCCTGCTGCACGGCCATCCCTCCGCCGAGGGAAATCTTCAGCGGGGAAAAGTCCAGGCGCGCAAAGTCGGGGTTGTTGAGGAGTGCGTTGAACAGCGTATTGACGCCGGTGATCGCGCTGAAGCGGTAACGCCCCAATTCCTTGACGAAGGCCGGAATGTCGCGCGGATTGGTGATGAGGACGTTGGTGGCGCCGATCTTGAAGAAAGTCAGGCAGTTCGCGGTAAGCGAGAAGATGTGGTAGAGCGGCAGCGCGGTGATAATGATCTCCTCGCCATCACGCACATGAGGCGCGATCCACGCGTGGGCCTGTTGCAGGTTGGCGATGATGTTGCGATGCGTGAGCACCGCACCCTTGGCCACGCCGGTCGTGCCGCCGGTGTATTGCAGGAAGGCGATGTCACCCTGCCCCACGTCGACCGGCGCCAGGCTGCATGCCGCACCCCGCGCAAGCGCATCGGAAAATCCGATGGCTCCCTCGAGTTGCCACGACGGCACCAGTTTCTTGACGTGGCGAACGACGAAGTTGACCACGGCGCGCTTGGGGAAATCGAGCATCTCGCCCAGGCTGGTGACGACGATGTACCGCAGCGGCAGGCTGTGCCGGACCTGCTGCAGCGTGTGAGCGAAGTTCTCGAGGATGACGATCGCCTCGGCCCCGGCGTCGGCGAGCTGGTGTTCGAGCTCACGGGCGGTGTACAGCGGATTGACGTTGACGATCGTATAGCCGGCACGCAGCGCACCGAACAGCGCGATCGGATACTGCAGCAGGTTCGGCATCATCAGCGCGACACGGCTACCCTGCGGCAGCTTCAACACCTGCTGCAGGAAAGCCGCGAACTGTCTCGATCGCGCGTCCAGTTCCGCATAGGTGATCGCCTTGCCCATGCACACGTAGGCATCCAGCGATGCGAAACGACGCACGCTCTGGTCGAAGAGCTGGCCGATGGATTGGTAGGCATCGACATCGACCTCCGGAGGCACGCCGGGGGGATAGCTTTTGAGCCAGATCTTCTCCACCTTGCCTCCTTGCGTCGGAAAGTTCTTCGAAAACACCCCGAGACCACGCCAGAGATCTGCCCAGGGTCCATGCAGATGCCTCGCGTCAGTCGCAGGCCGCCTTCGATTCAGCCGGTTCGCAGGCGTGCCCGCCCCCCGCTTGGGGACCGCCGCAAATGAAGCGGCCGCGCCCGAATGTCGCTCAGCTCTCGCCTTCCTCCGCGGGCCAGTTGCGGATGTAGTTCTTCAGCATGCGGTTCTCGAAGCTCTGTTCTTCGAGCACCGCCTTGGCAACGTCGTGAAAGCTCACCACCCCAAGCAGCGTGCCACCATCCATCACCGGAAGATAACGCTGATGGTGCTCCACCATCAGCCGGCGCAGTTCGTCCATCTCCATGTTGGGCGACGCCGACAGCGGGTTGTGCAGCATGGCCTGCTCGACATTGACCGCCTCCCACGAGGCTCCGGCGTGCTGTACCGACTTGAGAACCTCGCGGAACGTCAGCAATCCGACCATCTGCCCCCGCGAAAAAACGACGAGCGACCCCACATCCTGCTCGTTCATGATCGCGACGGCCTCGGCGACGCTTCTGTTCGGCGCGATCGTGTACAACACCTTCCCCTTGATCGCGAGGATCTCGCTCACCAGCATGCAGTTCTCCCTGACGTTCTGTCCATCGGTCTCTCTCGCGCTGCCGCGCCATGGTAGTGGAAGGCAGCGGGGGTGCCTAGCTCGCGACTCCGCCGCGTCGTTCAGCGCTTCAGTTCGGCGAGCTTGTCCTTCACCTTCGCCCACTCCTCGGCATCGGGCAGAGCATCCTTGCGTTCGACGATCGGCTTCCACTGCTTCGCCAGCTCGGCGTTCAGTGCGATGAAGTGTTGCTGACCATCGGGCACGTCATCCTCGGCAAAGATCGCCTCGACCGGACACTCGGCAACACAGAGTGTGCAGTCGATGCACTCGTCGGGATCGATGGCCAGAAAATTCGGCCCTTCACGGAAACAATCCACCGGGCAGACGTCTACGCAATCGGTGTACTTGCAGCGAATGCAGGATTCGGTCACAACGTAGGTCATTGCCGTCTCTCTCCTTGAATGGCTCGGTCGCGGACGAAATCGCCCCGCCGGGCGCTCGTATATTAGTCCAGCGTTTTGCGTTTCCGCCACGTGACACGCGCGGCGAGGCGGCACGAGGATTTCTTTTCTTGACGCCACGCACTCATTCGCATAACTTTCTGGAAAAAATTCCGCGGGCACTCCCACGCCCCCTGGTCTACGGGTCATCCCCGACCCGCCTCCCGATTCCCATTCCTACGCCCCCTGTTGCGAGAAACCATGAGCGAGCATATTCACTATGTGACCGACGGCAACTTCGATACCGAAGTGCTGCAGTCCCAGACCCCGGTGCTGGTCGATTACTGGGCCGAATGGTGCGGCCCGTGCAAGATGATCGCCCCCATTCTCGACGATGTTGCCAAGGATTATGCCGGCAAGCTGAAAGTGGCCAAGCTCAACATCGACGAAAACCAGGAAACGCCTGCCAAGTACGGCATCCGTGGCATCCCCACGCTGATGCTGTTCAAGGGCGGCAATGTCGAGGCGACCAAGGTTGGCGCCCTTTCCAAATCTCAACTGACCGCCTTCATTGACAGCAACATCTAAGCCGGACGCTCCGGCCCGTTCTCGCGGTCCTTCGCGCGCTCGCCGCCGCGGACCCCGTAACCGCGACGGTAATCCCCCCCAGACTCCCGCCCCCGACAACGATCTGCTCGATTTCGACGGGTCGCTCGAGGACGGCTCGGCGTCCTCCGAGACGAGCACGGTCCCCGCGCTACACCTGTCTGAGCTCAAGGCGCTCCACGTCAGCGAACTGCTCGACATGGCGGTGGCGGCAGACATCGAGGGCGCAAACCGCCTGCGCAAGCAGGAACTCGTGTTCGCGCTGCTCAAGAACCGGGCACGAAAGGGCGAGCCGATTTGCGGCGATGGCGCGCTCGAGGTGCTGCCCGACGGCTTCGGTTTCCTGCGTTCGCCGGACACCTCGTATCTGGCGGGAACCGACGACATCTATGTGTCGCCCTCGCAGATCCGACGCTTCAACCTGCGTACCGGCGACACGATCGAAGGCGAGATCCGCACGCCCAAGGACGGCGAACGCTACTTCGCGCTGGTGAAGCTCGACAAGATCAACGGACGGCCTCCGGAGGAGTGCAAGCGCAAGATCCTTTTCGAGAATCTCACACCACTGCATCCGCAGGAATGCCTGCGGCTCGAGCACGAGACGCGTGGCGAGGAGAACATCACCAGCCGCGTGATCGACATGATCGCGCCGATCGGCAAGGGCCAGCGCGGCCTGCTGGTCGCGCCGCCAAAGAGCGGCAAGACGGTCATGCTGCAGCACATAGCGCACTCGATCACCGCCAACCATCCCGACGTTGCGCTCATTGTGCTGCTGATCGACGAGCGTCCGGAGGAAGTGACCGAGATGCAGCGCTCGGTGAAGGGAGAAGTCGTCGCCTCTACCTTCGACGAGCCGGCATCACGTCACGTGCAGGTGGCCGAGATGGTGATCGAGAAGGCCAAGCGCCTGACCGAGCACAAGCGCGACGTGGTCATCCTGCTGGACTCGCTGACCCGCCTCGCGCGCGCCTACAACACGGTCGTGCCAGCCTCGGGCAAGGTGCTGACGGGCGGCGTCGATGCCAATGCGCTGCAGAAGCCCAAGCGCTTCTTCGGCGCGGCACGCAACATCGAGGAAGGCGGCTCGCTCACCATCATCGCCACGGCACTGATCGACACTGGCAGCCGCATGGACGACGTGATCTACGAGGAATTCAAGGGCACCGGCAACATGGAGCTCCACCTCGACCGGCGCATGGCAGAAAAACGCGTGTACCCGGCGATCAATGTCAACCGCTCCGGTACGCGCCGGGAAGAATTGCTGCTCAAGCCCGACGTGTTGCAGAAGGTGTGGATCCTGCGCAAGCTGCTGTACGGCATGGACGACATCGACGCGATGGAATTCCTCCTCGACAAGATCAAGGCCACCAAGAGCAACGCCGAGTTCTTCGACGCGATGCGATCGGGACGCTGATAGTCGACAACAAGAAAGCCACCGCGAGGTGGCTTTCTTTTCGGTACGGCATTACGGCGGACCGCTCACTTCGTGTACGCGTAGAAGCCCTTGCCGGTCTTGCGCCCGAGATAGCCGGCCTCGACCATTTCCACCAGCAGGGGCGCCGGGCGATATTTCGGATCCTTCGTGCCCTCGTACAGTACCTGCATCACCGCCAGTTCAACGTCGAGACCGATGAGGTCGCACAGCGCCAGTGGTCCGATCGGATGATTGCAGCCCAGCTTCATGGCCTCGTCGATCTGCTCGGCCGTCGCCAGTCCTTCCGCGAAGGTGAAGATCGCCTCGTTGATCATCGGGCACAGCATGCGGTTGACCACGAAACCCGGGCTGTTCTTGACCTTCACCGGCGTCTTGCCGATCGCCCTCGCAAGGTTTTCCACCGCACTGAAGGTGCCTGCGGAAGTCTGCAGACCGCAGATCACCTCGACGAGAGCCATCAGCGGCACCGGATTGAAGAAGTGCATGCCGATGACCTGCTCCGGGCGCGTGGTCCCCCCGGCGAGCAGCGTGATCGAGATCGACGAGGTGTTGCTGGCGATGATGGCATCCGGCCCGAGAATCGCATCCAGGTCGGCGAACACCTTCAGCTTGAGATCTACATTCTCGCTTGCCGCCTCGATCACCAGATCACAGCCGGCGAGATCCTGCAGTGAGGTCACGGTCTTGATGCGGTCCAGCGTCGCAACCTTCTCGGCCTCGGTCATCTTCTCACGCTTGATGAGGCGATCCAGGCTAACGGTGATAGTCGCAAGGCCACGCTGCACCTGGGCGTCGGCGATGTCCATCATGACGATTTCGAGACCCGCGACGGCGCACGCCTGGGCAATCCCGCTGCCCATGGTCCCTGCCCCAACCACTCCGACCTTCCTGATTTCCATCGTTTATCACCTATCCACTCGTTGTTGGACCCGTATCTCGCGCATCGTCATCGAGTCATGACGTGCCCATGCAGGGAAAATGGACAAGCACTCTAACGGATAGCTCGGCGGCTCGCCAGCGGAAAATGGGCGCAAAAAAGGGGAGCCGGACGGCTCCCCTTTCTCTATGTGGCGGAGTGGACGGGACTCGAACCCGCGACCCCCGGCGTGACAGGCCGGTATTCTAACCGACTGAACTACCACTCCGCACTGACCTGCACCGACGCTTCGTCGGCTCTGTGCCGCAACTCTTGGCTGCGCCACATCTGACTGGCGTCCCCACGGGGATTCGAACCCCGGTTATCGCCGTGAAAGGGCGGTGTCCTAGGCCTCTAGACGATGGGGACTACGTTACTGCCTTGCTTCCGCTGCTTTCGGTTGGTGGAGGTAAGCGGGATCGAACCGCTGACCTCTTGCATGCCATGCAAGCGCTCTCCCAGCTGAGCTATACCCCCAACGAGCCGGCGATTATAGCTTCTGTTCAAGCTCACCGCAACACCCGGCTTTGACCGGCCTGCAGAGTTCGACCTCTGCTAAAAACTGGCGGAGTGGACGGGACTCGAACCCGCGACCCCCGGCGTGACAGGCCGGTATTCTAACCGACTGAACTACCACTCCGCACTGACCTGCACCGACGCTCCGTCGGCTCCGTGCCGCAACTCTTGGCTGCGCCACATCTGACTGGCGTCCCCACGGGGATTCGAACCCCGGTTATCGCCGTGAAAGGGCGGTGTCCTAGGCCTCTAGACGATGGGGACTACGGTACTGCCTTGCTTCTGCTGCTTTCGGTTGGTGGAGGTAAGCGGGATCGAACCGCTGACCTCTTGCATGCCATGCAAGCGCTCTCCCAGCTGAGCTATACCCCCGACATCGAAAGAGCGCGCATTATAGGGTCTTCATTCAGGCCTGTAAACCACTTCGTAATGGCCGTGTTGGTTCAGCCTTCATCGAGGCGGAGAACCTTGCCCGGATTCATCAACCCATGCGGATCGAATGCGCGCTTGATGGCCATCATCATGTCGAGTTCCACCACGGACTTGTAGCGCCTGATCTCGTCGCGCTTGAGCTGCCCCAGGCCGTGCTCGGCGGAAATCGACCCTCCGAGTTCGGCGACGAGGTCATGCACGATCCGATTGACCTGCGGCGTCGACGCGATGAACGCCGGATTGTCCTGCGCAGCGGCCTTGGACAGGTTGTAATGCAGATTGCCGTCGCCGATATGTCCGAATGCGACGATGCGCACGTCCGGCCATGCCGCCTTCAGCGCCGCATCCGCCCGCTCCAGAAAGGCCGGAATCCGGCTGACTGGCACCGAAACATCGTGCTTGATGCTGATGCCTTCGATACGCTGAGCCTCCGAGACGTTCTCGCGCAGCGACCACAGTGCCTGTGCCTGGGCAAGCGTTCCGGCAACGACGACATCGCGGACGAGGCCTGCATTCACGGCCTGTGCGAGTGCGTCCTCGAAAACCTCCTCCAGCGCTCGGCCACCGAGGGTATCCGAAACCTCGATCAGAACCGACCATGGGCCGCAGTCCGCCAGCGGCAGCCGCGTCCCCGGGATGTGGCGCAACACCAATTCGAGTGCCTGGCGGCCGACGATCTCGAAGGCAGTCACACGATCGCCGCAGGCCTCGCGCAGGCGGCCCAGCAGCGCCACTGCCGAGGCCGCATCCGCCACCGCAGCCCAAGCCACCCGGGACTGGTTCGATGCAGGGAACAGCTTCAGCACCGCTGCAGTGATGATGCCGAGCGTTCCCTCGGCGCCGATGAAGAGGTGCTTGAGATCGTAGCCGGTGTTGTCCTTGCGCAAGGCGCGAAGACCATCCCAGACCCGCCCGTCCGGCAGGACGACCTCCAGGCCGAGCACCAGATCCCGGGTGTTGCCGTAGCGCAGCACCTGCACGCCGCCGGCATTGGTGGAGAGATTGCCGCCGATCTGGCAACTGCCCTCGGACGCGAGCGATAGCGGAAACTGCCTGCCGACCGATACCGCGGCCGCCTGCACCGCGGCCAGGGTGCAGCCCGCCTCGACGCACAAGGCATCGTTGTCGTGATCGATCAACCTGATCCGGTCCATGCGCGAAAGGCTGACGACGACAGAACGGCCATCCCCGAGCGGCGTCGCGCCGCCACACAGGCCTGTATTGCCGCCCTGCGGCACGATGGGGACCCCCTCCGCCGCGCAGGCCCGCAGCACGGCGGAGACCTGGCCCGTGTCCGCCGGCCGCACGACGGCGAGTGCGGTACCGTGGTAGCGCCCGCGCCAGTCATGCAGATAGGGCGCGATGTCGGCAGGCGAGGAGACCACGGCGGCCGGACCGACGACATCCACCAGACGCTGCAGGAATGCTTTCATCAGGGGTTCTCCGGCGACGGCCAGCCTGGCTGCGGCCCCGTGGCCATCAGGCGGTGTGGCCGCCCAGTTGGTCCAGCGCATAGCGCAGCGCCGGCAGGGCGCGGGCGACGGCCGCTTCGCCCTCGGCGATGGCCTCCGGCGCCCGATGGTAATCCATCAGTCCCAGTTGGCCCACGCGCGGCGAGATCAACACATCGGCCGGCTCACCGGCGAGGCGGCTTCGGGCGATGCGCACCTGCATGATATTGATGCTGGAACTGATCACGGTCACCAGTGATGGAAGGTTCGGCGACGCATCGGGCAGCGGAACGGCGCCGTTGCCCGTCGGCAAGCCCAGGCGCGCAAGCAGGCGATCGCTCCAGCCCGCCTCGGTTTCCTCCTTTGGAACGGGCTCGCTCGCCGTGCGTCGCCAGGCACGGCCGACCATGTCCGAACCGAGGTCCACCGCGATCACCACGTCCGCCCCCATGGCGCGGCACAGGGAAACCGGCACCGGATTGACGAGCCCGCCGTCGACCAGCAGCCGCCCCTGATGCATGACCGGGATGAAGAGCCCCGGCAAGGCGATGGACGCCCGCACGGCCGCGGACACACTGCCTTCGTGCAACCAGACCTCGCGACCCGAATCGAGTTCGGTGGCCACGCAGGCAAAGCGCAGATCGAGCGCGGAGAAATCCCGATCGACGAAATTGCGCTCGAAGAACTGGATCAGGCGCTCGCCCTTGATCAGTCCGCCGCGCAGGGATACGTCGAGCAACGAAACGACGTCCTGCCACTTCAGCGACCCGGCCCACTGTGTCAGCTTGTCCAGGTCGCCCGATGCGGCTGCGGCGCCGACGAAGGCGCCGATCGAGCAGCCGGAGATGATCCGGGGTGCCACGCCCTCGGCGGTCAGGGCACGAAGAACCCCCAAGTGTGCCCAGCCGCGCGCGGCGCCACTGCCGAGCGCCAGCCCCACGACCGGCGCAGCGCCGGACTCCATCGCGGGCGATGTGCGGTTGAGCGGCGGGAAATCAATCATGGGCAGCCCCGTCTGCAATGCGCACGCGGAGCCGCCCCAGGACGGACGCTTCAGTCCACGCGTTCGGCGTAGAGATCGTGCACATCGCAGTCTGTAATGCGCACCTGAACGAAATCACCGGGCTGCAGGTCGTCGCCGTCCGGAATGATGACCAGACCGTCGATCTCCGGCGCATCGCCACTGGATCGGGCAAGGGCTCCCTCCTCGTCCACCTCGTCGACGAGCACGGTCATCTCGCGACCGATCCTGGCTTCCAGCCGCCGCGTGGAGATGTCCTCCTGGAAATCCATGAGCCTGGCGCGGCGCTCCTCACGGACGTCCTCGGGAACCGGATCGGGCAGCGCGTTCGCCGCAGCGCCCTCGACCGGCGAATAGGCGAACGCCCCCACACGATCGAGCTGCGCGTCCTCGAGAAAGCGCAGCAGTTGCTCGAAATCCTCTTCCGTCTCGCCGGGGAAACCGGTGATGAAGGTAGACCGAATGGTGAGATCCGGGCAGATGCTGCGCCACTTGCGCACGCGCTCGAGCACGTTCTCGGCATTTGCCGGCCGCTTCATGGCCTTCAGGATCCTCGGGCTCGCGTGCTGGAAGGGCACGTCGAGGTAAGGCAGGATCTTGCCCTCGGCCATCAGCGGGATGAGGTCATCCACGCTCGGGTAAGGGTAGACGTAGTGCAGCCGGATCCAGATGCCGAGCTCGCCCAGCGCCTGCGCCAGTTCTAACAGACGCGTCTTCATCGGGCGTCCGCCCCAGAACCCGGTACGGTACTTCACGTCCACGCCATAGGCGGACGTGTCCTGCGAGATGACGAGGATTTCCTTCACACCCGCATCGACGAGGGCCTCGGCTTCGCGCATGACCTCGTGGATCGGCCGGCTGACGAGATCGCCGCGCATCGACGGGATGATGCAGAAGGTGCAGCGATGGTTGCAGCCTTCGGAAATCTTCAGGTAGGCGTAGTGCTGCGGCGTCAGCCGGATGCCCTGCGGCGGCACGAGATCGGTGAATGGATCGTGCGGCTTGGGCAGGTGCTTGTGCACCGCATGCATCACTTCCTCGGTGGCATGCGGCCCGGTAACCGCAAGGACCTGTGGATGCGTCGCCAGCACGATGTCGTCCTTGGCACCGAGGCAGCCGGTGACGATCACCTTGCCGTTCTCGGCCAGCGCCTCGCCGATCGCGTCGAGCGACTCCTCGACCGCCGCATCGATGAAGCCGCAGGTGTTGACGACCACCAGGTCGGCATCGTCATAGCTTCCGGAGATCACATAGCCCTCGGCCCGCAGACGGGTGAGGATGTGTTCCGAGTCGACCGTCGCCTTGGGACAGCCGAGCGACACGAAGCCCACGCGCGGCAGGTCGGTCTGTTTCTGGATGGTCATGCGGGAGGGAGCCTGTCCGATGAGGGCCTGCGAGATCGGCCGCGTGGGGAAGATCACCTCCCCCGCACCTGGCCCTATCTCGCCCGTTACTTGTCGGCGCCGGCCTTGCCGCCGGACGTCACCGAGTCGGGTCGCGCGTCAGCGTCCGGCGCAATGCCGTAGGAGGGGAACTGGAAGCCGGAAAACATGTTGCGCGTCTGGCTCTCGAGTTGTTCCTGCATCTGCTGGAACATCTTCTTCGACTGCTCGACGTAGGCTCCCATCATGCTCTGCAGCGCCGGCCCCTGGAAGTTCAGGAACTGCGCCCACAGGTCCTGGCCGACCGGACTGTTGTCGCCGTAGATCGCGCGCGCCTGCTCCTGCAGCTTGGCCTGCATGTCGGTGAAGGCCTTGATGTTGCTCTCGAGATACTTGCCCATCATGCCCTGCATGGCATTGCCATAGAAGCGGATCATGTGGGCAAGCAGGTCACTGGTGAACATCGGCGCTCCGCCGGCCTCTTCCTCGAGGATGATCTGCAGCAGGATGCTGCGCGTCAGGTCCTCGCCGGTCTTGGCATCGACAACCTGGAACTCGTCGTGGTTCAACACCAGTTCCTTGACGTCGGTCAGGGTGATGTACGAGCTCGTACGCGTGTCGTACAAGCGGCGATTCGGGTATTTCTTGATCAGGCGCGGCTGTTCTGCCATGACTTCCTCTCCTCGGTGGCGGTCGGATCCGCTCTTCGATTAGTGGTGATTATACGCCGTGGCGAAACGCAAAACCCCGTTCTACGACGGGGTTTCGCGTTTCGCAACCTGCAGCAGGCCAATTTCTTACTGGTAGTAGAGGCCGCCGTTGATATTGATGGTTGCACCGGTGATATACGCAGCCTTGTCCGAGGACAGGTAGGCGCACAGATCGCCGATCTCGTCGGGACGCCCCAGGCGCTTCATCGGCACGGAGTCGATGATGCCCTGGCGAATGTCTTCGCGAATCGCCATCACCATGTCGGTGCCGATGTAACCCGGCGCCACCGCATTGACCGTCACGCCCTTGTTGGCGAGTTCTGCGGCCAGCGCCTTGGTGAAACCGATCACGCCGGCCTTGGCGGTCGAATAGTTGGTCTGACCCGCCTGGCCCTTGACGCCATTCACCGACGAGATGTTGATGATGCGCCCCCAACCGCGCTCGGCCATCTTCGCCGATACGTGGTGGGTGACGTTGAACAGGCTGTTGAGGTTGGTGTTGATCACCGCATCCCACTGGTCCTTCTGCATCTTGGGGAAGAACTTGTCGCGGGTGATGCCGGCATTATTCACCAGCACGTCGACCTGACCGACCTCGGCTTCGATCCTGGCAACCATGGCCGCACAGGATTCGTAGTTGGAGACGTCGCCTTCGGCAGCAACGAAATTGAACCCGAGGTCGCGCTGGGCAGCCAGCCAGCCTTCCTTGTGCTCGAAACCCGGCAGACAGTTGGCGACGACCTTGAAGCCGTCCTTTGCCAGCGACTGGCAAATTGCCGTGCCGAGGCCACCCATGGCGCCGGTGACGAGAGCAATCTTCTGCGACATTATCTGATCCTTCTGGAACGGTTGTTAGCGCCGAAAAAACGCCCCAATTCACCCATGCCCAGGGGCCAATCCTCGACCTCTCTTGCGGCAGCGCATCAGCCATACCGCAAAACCATTATAAACACTTCGAAGGAGAGATGTTGCGTCGCAAAACAGAAGGCCGCAAAGGCTCAAAATGGAACGGCGCACTGCCGCGCTGCGGGAGTGCGCCGTTGGCGTTCGATCCTTCGCGGATCAGAACATGTGCTGGCCGCCGTTGATCGAGATGTTGGCGCCGGTCACGAACGCTGCCTCTTCGGAGGACAGGTAGGCGACCAGGCCCGCGATCTCTTCCGGCTTGCCCAGGCGGGAGACCGGAATCTGCGGCAGGATCTTCGAGTCGAGGATTTCCTGCGGGATGGCCATGACCATCTTGGTGCCGATATAGCCCGGGGAGATGGTATTGACCGTCACGCCGTTGCGCGCCACTTCCAGCGCCAGCGCCTTGGTGAAGCCGTGCATGCCGGCCTTGGCGGCGGCATAGTTGGTCTGCCCGAACGCACCCTTCTGACCGTTGACCGAGGACACGTTGATCACGCGGCCCCATTTGCGCTCGACCATGCCATCGACGACCTGCTTGCACATGTTGAACGCGGAATCGAGGTTGGTGCTGATCACCGCGTCCCAGTCGGCCTTGGTCATGCGCTTGAAAGTCATGTCGCGCGTGATGCCGGCATTATTCACAAGCACATCGACCGGACCGACGTCCTTGATCACCTGCTCGACGCAGGCCTTGCACGAATCGAAATCGGCCACGTCGCAGGCATAGGCCTTGAAGCCGTAGCCCATGTTGTTCATGGTCTGCAGCCATTCGGCCGCCTTGGTGTTGTTCGGCGAATGCGTGGTGACGACCTTGTAACCAAGCGCGGCGAGCTTGATGCAGATCGCCTCACCCAGACCACCCATACCACCGGTTACCAATGCAACTCTGGACATTACTTACTCCTCTCCCTTAAACGGGTCTTCATGGCGGAAATGATGCTGGCGGCAGCGCCCGCCCTTATCGCTGCCGCCGTCGATGATCGAAGGTCCGCCCTGCCGGCAGAGCCGGTCACGCAATCAGGCTGCCCGAGCTCAGGACCGTTCCTTGACGTAGCGACCGGGCGCCGGCTCGATCGGCTCGAACTTCGTACTGCCGAGTCGGCCGCGCGCCGCGACGGCCTTGCCGCCGAACGGCCGCAGCCATTCTATCCAGTGCCGCCACCAACTGCCCTTCTGCTCGACCGCTGCCGACAGCCACTCGTCGGGGTCGGTCGGTCTGGCGTCGGAAATCCAGTAGCTGCGACGATTCTTCGACGCCGGATTGATCGCCCCCGCGATGTGACCGCTGGCGCCGAGCACGAAGGTCGTCTCCCCGCCGAGCAGGTTGCGCGCGAGATAGGCACTGGCCCAGGGAACGATGTGGTCTTCGCGAGCGGCCAGCAGATACGCCGGCATGTCGACCTTGGACAGGTCGATCTTCTGCCCCAGCATCTTGAGCTTGCCCGGCACGCGCAGGTTGTTCTCGAGATACATATTGCGCAGGTACCAGGTGAGGAAGGGACCCGGCAGGTTGGTCGAATCCGCGTTCCAGTACAGCAGGTCGAACGCCGGAGGCTTCCTGCCCTTCAGGTAGTTGCCGACCACGTACTGCCAGACGAGATCGTTGGCGCGCAGGAACGAGAAGACGTTGGCCAGTTCCTGTCCCTTCAGCACGCCGCCCTTGCCGATGGCAGCCTCACGCGCGGTGACGCTCGCCTCGTCGACGAGACAGCCGAGCTCGCCGGCATCGGCAAAGTCGAGCAAGGTCGTCATCAGCGTCAGGCTGGAGACCGGCTCGACGCCACGCGCACGCTCGACGGCCAGCGCCGACGTCAGCAAGGTGCCGCCGACGCAGAAGCCGAGGACGTTGGGCTTCTTCACGCGGGTGATGGAGCGCACCACCTCCAGCGCGGTGAGCGGGCCCTTGTCCAGATAATCGTCCCAGGTGAGGTGGCCGCCGTCGTCCGGGCGCGGATTGCGCCACGAGATCAGGAACACCGTGAAACCATGCTCGACGATGAAACGGACGAGCGAGTTCTCCGGCTGCAGGTCCATGATGTAGAACTTGTTGATGCACGGCGGCACGATCAGCAGCGGCACCTGCGCGACCTTGTCGGTCAGCGGCGCGTACTGGATGAGTTGCATCACCTCATTCTCGAACACCACGGAACCCGGCGTCAGCGCCAGGTTGCGCCCCACCTCGAAGGCGGCATCGTCGGTCATCGAGATGCGTCCTTTTTCGAGATCGGCCAGCAGGTTCTGCACCCCCTGGGAGATGCTCTCGCCCTTGGTCTCGATGGCCGTCTTGATGAACTCGGGGTTGGTGGCGGCGAAATTGCTCGGCGACATCGCGTCGATGTACTGCCGTGTGAGGAACTGGATGCGCGACTTGGCACGCCCGTCTGCCAACGGCAGCGCATCGGCGACCTGCTTCAGGAAACCCGAATTGAGCAGATAGGCCTGGCGCACGTAATCGAAGATCGGACTCTCCTGCCATTCGGGCGCGGAAAACCGCCGGTCGTCCTGCTCGGGCTTCGCCACTGGCTCGGGGGCTGCGCCCGGCTTGCGCCCCAGCATCGATGACCACAGCGCGGCGTGCCGTTCGGCGAACTCCTTCTGCATGTCGGCGAACTCGCTGGCCTCGGGCATGGGCACGCGCGGCGCGGCCACGCCGGTGGAATCCTGCATCGCCACCTGATTGCGCGCGAGCATGTCGAAAAAGTTCTGCGCCATGGCCTGGCCGGCCTGGAACATCGTCTGCAATGCTTCAGTAGAATTGTTGCTGTCTTCCGACCCGGACATCTCGTCTCCTGCGGCTCTTCGCCCAAGGCCTTCCTTCCGTCGAGGCCCGAAATTGCGCCGATTATGCACCCGCCAAACCGTCGCCGGTGCCTGGACGCTACAATCCGGACCATGTACCTGATCGCGATCGCCTGGTTGTACGTCGCCCTGCTCGCCGCGGTCGCGGAAGACTCCGTCGTCGCGGGCGCGCTCACGTTCGTGTTCTACGGCGCCGCACCGCTTGCGCTGGTGTTGTGGCTGCTCGGCTCCCCCGCACGGCGGCAGCGCCGGCAGGCACGCGAGCAGGCCGGGCTGAACGATAGAGCCGATTCGGGCGACAGGCAATAGCAGCGCGAGAGGACGGATGCCCGTGGCGTGGCGCGCGGGCGGTGCTCAATGTGCCAGCCAGATCATCGAGGCGAAACGACCTGTCACCCCGTCGCGCCGGTACGAATAGAAGCGCGCCGCATCTGCATGCGTGCAGATGCCGCCGCCGTGGATGCGCAACACGCCGATCCGTGCCAGCCGGCGGCGCGCCAGCGCGAACAGGTCGGCCATCCACTTGTCCTCGCGCGCGCCGGGCACGAAGGCTGAGCCCGCCCCCCCGTCGGCGGCGAGGAAGGCCGCCCGGACCTCCGCACCGACCTCGAACGCGTGCCGACCGATGGCCGGCCCCAGCCAGGCCAGCACCGACCCTGCGGGCACGCCCATGTGCGCCACGGTGGACTCCAGCACCCCCCCGACGAGACCGCGCCAGCCGGCGTGGGCGGCCGCGACCACCGATCCCGCCTCGTCGCAGAACAGCACCGGAAGGCAATCGGCGGTCAGCACCGCGCACACCCTCCCGGGGTGATGGGTCACCGCGGCATCGGCCGTCGGCACGCCGGTCGCAATGTCGGCATCGGCCACTGCCACACCATGCACCTGATTCAGCCAAAGCGGCTCAGACGGCAGGCCGACGCGCAACCGGGCACGATTTTCGGCCACCGCTGCACCGTCGTCGCCGACGTGAGAGCCCAGGTTCAGGCTATCGTAGGGCGCCAGGCTGACACCCCCCGCGCGCGTCGTCACGCAGGCGCGCACATTCGCCGGAGCTGGCCAGTCGGGGTGGATCAACGGCAGGGCCGTCACCATGACGTGCTCCCGAGCGCTTGCAGCAGCGCCGCGAGGTCCGCAGCCATGGGCACCGTCCATTCCATCGCCGCGCCCGTGGATGGATGGAGCAGGCCGAGGCGGAAGGCATGCAGCGCCTGGCGCGGGAAGGCATCGAGCACCGCATCGCCGCAGCGCCGCATGCCATACACCGGATCACCGACCAGGGGATGACCGAGGTGGGCCATGTGCACCCGGATCTGGTGCGTACGCCCCGTCTCGAGCCGGCACTCGACCAGCGTGCAGCGCGCCAGACGCTCGCACACCGCATAACGGGTCACCGCCGGTCGTCCGCCCGACACCACCGCCATGCGCGTACGATGCTGTGGATGACGCCCGATGGGCGCGCTCACGGTGCCCGCCCTGTCGACCAGGCCATGCACCAGCGCGTGGTAATGGCGCCTGACGGTGCGCGCCTGCAACTGGCGGACCAGATCGGTCTGCGCCTCGAGCGTCTTGGCGACCACCAGCAGGCCGCTCGTCTCCTTGTCGAGGCGATGCACGATGCCGGCGCGCGGCACGCCGGCCAGTGCCGGCGCGTGGTGCAGCAGCGCGTTGAGCAGGGTGCCGGTCCAGTTGCCGCTCCCCGGATGCACGACCAGCCCGGCGGGCTTGTCGATCACGAGCAGCGTGTCATCCTCGAACACCACGTCGAGCGGGATGTCCTCCGGCAGTTCGGCGCTCGCCTCGGGCGTGGGGGCCGCCTCCACCTCGAGGCACTCGCCTCCCCACACCTTGCGTTTGGCCTCGGGCGAGGCGCCATCCACCCGTACCCGTCCGTCCTTCAGCCAGGCCTGCAAGCGGCTGCGCGAATGCTCGGGAAAGAGCCGCGCCAGCGCCTGGTCCAGGCGCAGGCCGGCGCAGTCGGCCGGAACGGGAAGAACGATGGAGGACGGCTCGCAAGGGTCGTCGTCGTCCGCTGGGCTATAATCGCGCGGTTCATTCACGCGAGTCTTATCGATGGCTAGGTTCACCTTGGGAAGTTTAGCGGGAAATGCCGTTCTTATCGGCGCCTTGCTGCTCGGCGGATGCGGCTTGATGCCGGAAGAAATCGACGAAACGGCAGGGTGGAATGCCCAGAAGCTCTACTCCGAGGCAAAGGCATCGATGAGCGAGGGCGGCTACGACCGCGCGGTGAAGCTGTTCGAGAAGCTCGAAGCGCGCTACCCCTATGGACGCTACGCCCAGCAGGCGCAGCTCGAGTCGGCCTATGCCTACTACAAGCAGAACGAGCCCGCCCTGGCGCTGGCGGCGGCCGATCGCTTCATCAAGCTGCACCCGAATCACCCGAACGTCGATTACGTCTACTACCTGAAGGGACTGGTCAATTTCAACGAAGACCTCGGCCTGTTCGCCGGCTTGTCCAACCAGGACCTCTCCGAGCGCGACCCCAAGGGCGCGCGCGAGGCCTTCGAGAGCTTCCGTGAGCTGGTCACCCGCTTCCCGGAAAGCCGCTATGCGGACGACTCGAAGAAGCGCATGCAGTACCTGGTCAATTCGCTCGCCTCGCACGAAGTGCACGTGGCGCGGTATTACTACCGCCGGGGCGCCTACGTCGCCGCCGTCAACCGCGCCAAGACCGCGCTGACGACCTTCCCGCAGGCGCCCGCCAACGAGGAGGCGCTGTTCCTGCTGGTCAAGAGCTACGACGCCCTCGGCATGACCGACCTGCGCGACGACGCCGATCGCGTGCTGCGCAAGAACTTCCCCGACAGCGTGTATTTCTCCGGCGGCCCGGCCGATACGCGCCCCTGGTGGCAACTCTGGTAACAGCGAAGACGCATTCGTCCGAGGCTTCCCTCATGACCCAGCCGGCCTACCTGTGGAATCCGCCTGCCATCGTGTCGCTTCCCGTCGTCGGCGACGCGGCACGCTATCCGGTCAATCGCATCTTCTGCGTGGGCCGCAACTACCAGGCGCACGCCATCGAGATGGGCATGAAAGGCGTGGACAAGGCCACGTCGCGTCCCTTCTACTTCACGAAGACGCCCTCGACCCTGGTCGACAGCGGCGCCACCATCCCCTACCCGCCCGGAACCGCCGACTTCCACTACGAGATGGAACTGGTCGTCGCGCTCGGTGCGCCAGGCTTCCGTGTCGCCGAAGCCGATGCGCACCGGCTGATCTACGGCTATGCGGCCGGCCTCGACATGACGCGCCGCGACCTGCAGGCGGTCGCGCGCGACGCCGGGCGCCCCTGGGACTTGAGCAAGAACTTCGAGAATGCCGCGGTTTGCGGCCCCATACTGCCGGCCGGCGAGCTGGGCGTGCTCGACAGCGGCGCCATCACCCTCGCGGTCAATGGCGTCACCCGGCAATCCGGCGACCTGTCGCAATTGATCTGGAACATCCGCGAGATCATCGCCGACCTGTCGCAGTTCTACCACCTGCAGCCGGGCGACCTGATCTATACCGGCACGCCGGAAGGCGTGGGGGCCGTGAAACCGGGCGACCATCTCACCGGTCACATCGACCGCGTCAGCGACATCTCGCTCACCATCGGCGCCGCCG
>SHNC01000288.1 GCA_004295105.1 Betaproteobacteria bacterium
ATCAAGGCGCTGGAGGCGGCGCTCGG
Source organism: Betaproteobacteria bacterium (assembly GCA_004295105.1). Lineage (GTDB taxonomy): Bacteria > Pseudomonadota > Gammaproteobacteria > Burkholderiales > Rhodocyclaceae > Thauera. The sequence goes on from SHNC01000288.1 coordinate 27, forward strand.
GCAGTACGTGACGGGCGAGGCGGGCGGGTTCGACGCCTTCAAGGCGGCTTTCGAAGCGTATGCCGACTTCTACCGCGAGCACATGCTGCTCGAGGAGCGCGAGGTGCTGCCGCTGATCCTGCAGCACTTCACCGCGGAGGACTGGGCGCGGGCCGAGGCCGGGTTCCTCGCCGACGATCCGCTGCGCGGCACGCGGGCCAAGGCGGGCGAGGAGGACTTCACGCGGATCTTCTCGAAGCTGGTGGAGGCGGCACCCGCCCCGATCGGGCTCGGGGGCGGGCCGTACAAGGCCGATTGAGCGCCGCCGGTGTGCGCGATCGGCGGGCGTGAAGTGTGTCGCAGAGCAGGCGTCAGCCGTCGTTTCGCACGCCCCGTGTGCTGCGTCGGTGCTAGAATCCGCCCGGCAGATCAGGATTCTCATCACTACACACCAATCGAGGAAAAGCATGAATAAAGGTGAATTCGTCGAAGCCCTGGCTGATCGTCTGGACGTTTCACGCGCTCAAGCCGATCGTGCCCTGACCGCCGTGCTCGACATCGTCGCCGAACAGCTCGGGAAGGGAGAAAAAGTGGCGTTTACCGGTTTTGGCTCGTTTGAAGTGTCCGAGCGTGCTGCCCGCACCGGCCGCAATCCTCAGACGGGCGCCGCGATCGAGATCGCTGCGTCCAGCGTGCCCAAATTCACCGCCGGCGCCACGCTGAAAGCTGCAGTCAACAAGTAAGTCCCAGAGGGGCATTCGCCCTCCAGAGCGGGCCGGTGTCGCGAGCACCCGCCCGCTTTTTGTTTGCCGTCAATCACTTCCACGAAAATTTTCGGCCACAACGGCAGCGAAAGCCGATATACTCCGCGGCGTTGTGCAATGCAGCAGCAGGGCCATGACGGTTTTTCGCGCGGAACAGGATGTCCGCCGACCCGGCCCGAGGGACTGTAACCACAGCCCCATCGCCCCCGACCTCCCGCCGAACTCCATTCGTTCTTCCGATCGTCTGGCATCGTGACAACCGGTTGGTGCCGATGCGCGGCCCGGAAGGCCCGGTCTTCATGACCCGGGCCCGACAGGCCGACCACGCCCATCGCGCGTTTGTCGCCCTTGCGATCTCACGCCCGGAACCTGCCTGCGCAGGGCCGGTGTGGCGCGATGCCATGCGACCCGTACCCCGGGTCCGAACCTGCCGTCCCCGCCATCCGCGGTGGCCGGCCCGCAACACAGGAAGAACCATGACGTTCCACAGCCTCGGCCTTGCCGAAGAACTCCTCAAGGCCATCGAGCAGACCGGCTATACCACGCCAACGGCGGTGCAGCAGCAGGCGATCCCTGCCGCCATCGCCGGTGCGGATCTGCTGGTGTCCAGCCACACCGGCAGCGGCAAGACGGCCGCCTTCACGCTGCCCTCGCTGCACAAGCTGATCGATCGCCGCCCGGCACCCGGTGCCGGCCCGCGCGTGCTGGTGCTCACGCCGACGCGCGAACTCGCCCAGCAGGTCGAGAAGGCGGTACAGACGTACGGCAAGTCGCTGCGCTGGCTGAACACCGCCTGCCTGGTTGGCGGCGCCCCCTTCTTCGCCCAGGTGAAGCAGTTGCAGCGCCCGGTGGATGTGGTCGTCGCCACGCCGGGCCGCCTGCTGGACCACCTGAACCGGCGCAAGCTGAAGCTCTCGGATCTGGAGATCCTGATCCTCGACGAAGCGGACCGCATGCTCGACATGGGCTTCGCCGAGGACATCGACGCCATCGTCGCCGCCACGCCGGCCAGGCGCCAGACCCTGCTGTTCTCGGCCACGCTCGATGGCGTGGTGGGCAGCATGGCGGCGCGCATGACGCGCAATCCGCAGCGCATCGAAATCGAGGTGGCGCGGGAAGACCGCGGCCAGATCGAGCAGCGCCTGATGTTCGCCGACGATCTCGGTCACAAGAATCGCCTGCTCGAGGCCCTGCTTGGTGACGACTCGCTGCAGCAGGCGGTGGTGTTCACCGCCACCAAGAAGAGCGCCGACGAGCTGTCGCTGTCGCTGCAGGAAAGGGGCATCGCCGCTGCCGCGCTGCATGGCGACATGCACCAGACGCAGCGCAACCGGACCCTCGACCGCCTGCGCCAGGGCCGCATCGGCGTGCTGGTGGCGACCGATGTGGCGGCGCGCGGCATCGATGTCGCCGGCATCAGTCACGTCATCAACTTCGATCCGCCGCGCCAGGCCGAGGACTATGTCCACCGCATCGGCCGCACCGGACGCGCCGGCCGCGACGGAGTTGCGATCACGCTGTCGGGTCCGCGCGAGACCGGGTTGATCCGTGCCATCGAACGCTTCACCGGTGATCGGCTCGAGGTGCACACCATTCCGGGCATGGAGCCGGCGCCGCGCAGGCCTTCGACCCCACGTCCGGCGGGTAATGGCGGACGTCGTTTCGGCAGCGGTGGCAAGCCGGGCGGCGGCCACGGCCGGCCCGCCGGCGACAATCGCCGCAGCGCCGGGGGTTACGGCCGCGACGGTCATGCGTCGCGCAGCGAACGCAGCCATGGAGATCGTCGCGACCGCGGTTCCCGCGGCTGATCGTCCCGCCCGACCTGGCCGCCTTGTGGCGGCAGTCGTCAGAGGTCCAGATCCCGCCCGGGCGAAATGCACGGGCGGGATTTTTTCCGTCAGGCGCCGAGCACCGTCACCACCAGTTCGCGCCGGTGGCCCCGGGTGCGGTGCTCCCACAGGTAGATGCCCTGCCAGGTGCCCAGCAGCAACTCGCCGTGGCCGACCGGTACGGTGAGCGCGACCTCCGTCAGCACGCTGCGCGCGTGTGCCGCCATGTCGTCGTCGCCTTCGAGATCGTGGCGGTAGGCGGCATCGCCGTCCGGTGCCCAGCGCCGGGCCAGCGTCTCGAGGTCGCGGCGCACGTCGGGGTCGGCATTCTCGGTGATCAGCAAGGAACAACTGGTGTGCCGGACGAAGACGTGGGCAAGGCCGGTCTGCACGCCGCTGGTACGCACTGCGTCGCGAACGGCTGTCGTCACTTCGGTCATGCCGCGGCCCAGTGTCTGGACGTCAAGGAAGTGCTGGAAACTCATCTCGAGCGAACGTCCATGATGCACACTCCCGGCGTGTATATAATCAAAACCTTATTCATCCGCATCGGGAGCCGAAAATGAAGCTGAAGCGGTTCGTCCTGGGTGTCGCCTTCCCCGCAATCGCACTTACGGCGCTACCGGTCGCGGCGGAGGAGTTCGCTCTGTTGCAGGAGGCGCGAACGGTGGCGGCAAGCATACCGCCACGCCTGTTGGGTGTCCTGCAGCAGGAGATCGAGAAGGGCGGCGTCGAAGGGGCCATCGGCGTGTGCCGCGAGAAGGCGCCGCAGATGGCGAAGGAAGCGTCGGAGAAGACCGGCTGGCAGATCCGCCGCGTGAGCCTGAAGAACCGCAACCCGAAGGCGGTGCCTGACGCGTGGGAGACGGCCGTGCTGCAGGACTTCGACCGTCGCGTTGCCGCCGGCGAGGATCCGCGGCAACTGGAGCGGGGCGAGATGGTCAGCGAGAACGGCGTGCATAGCTACCGCTACATGAAGGCCCTGCCCACGCAGCAGTTGTGCCTGAGCTGCCACGGCGGGCCGAACGATATCGCGCCTGCCGTCAAGGCGCGCCTCGCCGAACTGTATCCGGCGGACAAGGCCACCGGCTACGGCCTCAACCAGATCCGCGGCGCGATGACGATACGGCGCTCGTTCTGAAGAGGAAAGGGGCTCCCGGCTTGCCACATGATCGAGCACGAACCCGACGTTCGGCCGGCGCGGCGAAAGCCCCACCGGCCTCTGTGCCGCAACTGGCCGCCGCTCCGGAACAGCCGCCTGCTCAGCCCTTCGCCTTGCGCGCCGCCTCGACCTCGTCCGGCCGCAGGTTGGCCGCGAGCTTGTCCAGCACGCCATTGACGAACTTGTGGCCGTCGGTGCCGCCGTAGCCCTTGGCGAGCTCGATCGCCTCGTTGATCACCACCCGGTAGGGCGTGTCGAGGTTGTGGCGCAGCTCGTGGGCGCCCAGCAGCAGGATCGCGTGTTCGATCGGCGACAGCTCGGCCACCGGGCGGTGGATCAATTGCGAGAAAGCCGCGCGCAGGCTGTCGGCGTTTTCCAGTGCGCCGCGCAGCAGGCTGACGAAGAGCTCGCGGTCGACCTTGTCCAGGTTTTCGGCTTCGGCCTCGATGTGGCGCTGCACGGTCGTCATCGAGTTGCCCGACAGCAGCCACTGGTAAACGCCCTGCAATGCGAGCTCGCGCGCGCGACGGCGCGCCATCTTGCTGGTCGGGTTGGGCGTGGCGCCGGGTTCGGTGCCGGCGGCGGCGTGGGTCGGATCGCTCATTTCAGGGCCTTCAGCAGGTTGGCCATCTCCACGGCGGCGCGGGCGCAGTCGGCCCCCTTTTCGCGCATGCGCGCGACGGCCTGGTCTTCGTCCTCGGTGGTCAGCACGCCGTTGGCGATCGGCACCCCGGTGTCGAGGCCGACACGGGTCACGCCCGCGCCCATTTCATTGGACACCAGCTCGAAGTGGTAGGTCTCGCCGCGGATCACCGCGCCGAGCGCCACCAGCGCGTCGTACTTGCCGCTCCGGCCCATGGTCTGCAGCACCAGCGGGATCTCCAGCGCACCGGGAACGGTGATGATGCGGATGTCGCCGCGCGCGACGCCGAGCTTCAGCAACTCGTCGGTGCAGGAAGACAGCAGGCCCTCGCAGATGTCGAGGTTGAAGCGGGCCATGACGATGCCGACGCGCAGGCCGGCGCCGTCGAAACCGGGTTCGAGTTCGACGATGCCGTCGTAGCGGGCAGTGCGGCGGACGTTTTCGGGTTGGGTGCGTTGCATGCTGTTCTCGGAAGTTCGTTCAATTCTTGTCGACGAAGCCGGTGATTTCCAGGCCGAAGCCGGTCATGCTCGGGATCTTGCGCGGGCTGGCGAGCAGGCGCATCTTGCCGACCTCGAGCGCGCGCAGGATCTGCGCGCCGACGCCGAACAGGCGCGCGTCCCACTTCACCGGGCGGTCCTGCGTGCCGTTGAGGCTGGCGAGCAGCTCGTGACCGGACATCGGGCGGTAGAGCAGCACGATCACGCCCGCTTCGGCTCCGGCCAGCGCGGCGAGCGCGTCATTCACCGGGAAGCTGTGGCGTCCGCTGGCGGGGTCGAGGAAGTCGACGACCGAGATCGGCTCGTGCACCCGGACCAGTGTTTCGCGTTCGGGCCGGATGTCGCCGCGCGACAGCGCGAAATGCACGTCGCCCGAGGTCTTGTCCTCGAAGGCGGACAGGCGGAAGCGGCCGTGCGCGGTGTCGACGTCCTTCTCGCTGACCTTCTCGACCAGGTGCTCGGTGGCGGCGCGGTACTCGATCAGGTCGCGGATCGCGCCGATCTTCAGGCCGTGCTCCCTGCCGAACTCGATGAGGTCGGGCAGGCGTGCCATGCTGCCGTCGTCCTTCAGGATCTCGCAGATCACCGACGCGGGTTCGAGTCCGGCGAGATGGGCGAGATCGCAGCCGGCCTCGGTATGGCCGGCGCGGATCAGCACGCCGCCCTTCTGCGCGGTGAGCGGGAAGATGTGGCCCGGCGTGACGATGTCTTCCGGCCGCGCGTGGCGGCCGACCGCCACCTGCACGGTGCGGGCGCGGTCGTGCGCCGAGATGCCGGTGGTGACACCGGTGGCAGCCTCGATCGATACGGTGAAGGCGGTGCCGTGCGGCGTGCGGTTGTCGCGCACCATCTGCTGCAGGCCGAGCTGGCGGCAGCGCTCGTCGGTGAGCGTCAGGCAGATCAGGCCACGGCCGTGCTTGGCCATGAAGTTGATCGCGTCCGGGGTGACGAATTCGGCCGCCATGACGAGGTCGCCCTCGTTCTCGCGGTCTTCCTCGTCCACCAGGATGACCATCCTGCCCGCCTTGATGTCGGCGATGATGTCGGTAATCGGCGCGAGTGCGCTCATGCTGTTTCCTTTGTTGACGTTCTGGCGACGCATCGGTGCGGTGCGCCTCAGCCCTGCGCCGCGGCTTCCTCGCTGCGCCAGGCGAGCATGCGCTCGACGTAGCGGGCGATGAGGTCGATCTCGAGGTTGACCCGCTTGCCGGAGGCGAGATGCTTCAGGTTGGTCATCGCCACCGTGTGCGGGATCAGGTTGATCGAAAAGTCGCGGCCCTCGACGCGGTTCACCGTCAGGCTGACGCCATTGACGGTGATCGAGCCTTTCTTCGCGATGTAGCCGGCGATCGCTGCCGGCGCGCGGATCACGAGTTCGTGGCTCTCGCCCACGGGCTCGAACTTCAGCACCTCGCCGACGCCGTCCACATGGCCGGTGACGAGGTGGCCGCCGAGGCGGTCGGCCAGGCGCAGCGCCTTTTCCAGGTTGACCTCGTTGCCGACGGCATCGAGGCCCACCGTGCAGTTCAGGGTTTCGCGCGAGACGTCGTACTTCAACCTGGGGCCGTTCATGTCGACCACCGTCAGGCATACGCCGCTGTGAGCGATGCTGTCGCCGACGATGACGTCGGACAGATCCAGCCCGTCGGTGTCGACGGTGAGGCGCACGCCGTCCGCGAGCGGCTCGATGTGTTCGATGCGGCCGACGGCCGCGACGATGCCGGAGAACATGAAAGGTTTGAACCGTAAGGGAAAGCCGGAATTGTAGGGGAAAACGCGCGCGTCGACCGCGCCGCGGCTACAGGGCGCGATCCAGCACGGCGGCGAAGGGTTCCGCTTTCATGTAGCCGACCACGCGCAGGCCGCTGCGCTCCTGCCCGGCGGCATCGAAGAAGATGATGCCGGGCGGACCGAACAGGCCGAAGCGCTTGAGCAGGGCCTTGTGATCGTCGGTGTTGGCGGTCACGTCGGCCTTCAGCAGCAGCATGCGACCCATGCGTGCGGCCACCTGAGGGTCGCTGAAGGTGTAGCGCTCCATCTCCTTGCACGACACGCACCAGTCGGCGTAGAAGTCCAGCATCACCGGTCGGCCTGCGCCGGCCAGGCGGGCGTCGAGTTCGGCGATCGAGGATACCTTGTCGAACTGCGGCGTCGCCACCGGCGCCGAGGTCTCGGCGCGCAGCACGGCGAGCGGCTGCAGCGGGTCGCGCGAGCCGGCCAGCGCGCCCACCAGCATCGCCGCGCCCCCGATCAGCAGCACCACGCCCACCCCCTTCCAGAAACGCTGCCAGCCCTTCGCATGGGGCGGCAGCGGGTCGATCGCATGCAGGAAGATGCCCGACAACACCAGCAGCGCGGTCCAGCCGAGCATCGTCGCCAGCGGCGGCAGCACCGGGCTCAGCATCCACAGCGCGACGGCCAGCATCAGCACGCCGAAGGCCTTCTTGACGCCCTCCATCCATGGCCCGACCTTCGGCAGCAGCGAGCGCGAGGCGACGCCGACGGCCAGCAGCGGCGCACCCATGCCCAGGCCCATCGCGAACAGCGCCCAGCCGCCCAGCACCGCATCACCGGTCTGCGCGATGTAGAGCAGGGCGCCGGCCAGCGGTGCCGCCACGCAGGGGCCGACGATCAGCGCCGACAGCACGCCCATCACCGCGACGCCGCCCAGATGGCCGCCCTTCTCGTGGCTGGCGGTGGTGGCGAGCCGGCTCTGCAGCGCGCTCGGCAATTGCAGCTCGTAGAAGCCGAACATCGACAGCGACAGCAGCACGAACACCAGCGCGAAGGCGGACAGTACCCACACGTTCTGCAGCGCGGCCGACAGCAGCGTGCCCGTCATGCCGGCGGCGATGCCGGCCAGCGCATAGGTCGCCGCCATCCCCAGCACGTAGGCGAGCGACAGGGTGAAGGCGCGCACGTGCGACACCTTGTGGCCGTGGCCGACGATGATGCCCGACAGGATGGGGATCATCGGGAAAGTGCAGGGGGTGAAGGACAGCAGCAGGCCGAAGCCGAAGAAGCTCAGCAGGATCAGCGGCACGCTGGCGTCCTGCAGCAGGCTGGCGATGCGGCCGCTCTCGTCGCCGGCCACCGCGTCGGTGGCTGACGGTGCCGTCGACGAAGGGGGGATGTCGGCGGCGGCGGGGGTGCTCTGCGCGGCTCCGCCCGCCCCTTTCCCCAACAGCCCGGCGAACAGGCCGCCGCGCGGGGTCGGAGGCGCCGACAGGTCGATGGATGCCCTCTGCGGCGTGGGCGGATAGCAGATGCCGCCGTCCCAGCAGCCCTGGCTGGTGACGTGCAGTTCGAAGCGGTCGATGCCGGCCGGCGCGTTCACCGGCAGCAGCACGCGCAGCTCGCCGCGGTGCGTCTCGACCTCGCCGAAGAACTCGTCGTGCTTGAGCTTGCCGGCGGGCTTCTGTGCCGCGCCCAGCGTCACCGTCGCCGGCTCGGCCTCGTAGCGGAACTTGTCGCCGTACAGGTAATAGCCCTTCGCCACCGTGAACACGACTTCGAGCGTCTGCGCATCGAGCGCCTGGGCGCGCATGGCGAAGGCCTTCTCCGGCTCGATCGGATCGGCGGCGTCAGCGGGGGAGGACAACTGCAACAACAGGCTCGCCAGCAGGGCGAGCAGGATCGTCAGGCGGTGCATCTTCGGGTCTTGGACAAGGCGAGCAGTCTAGGCGGCGGGTGGCGTCGGAGCGGAGCCCGCTGCGAGCTCGCCCGCCACCCAGGCGAGGTAGGGTGTGAAACCCTGCTGCACAGGGACCGCGACGATCTCGGGAAGTTCGTAGGGATGGTGCGCACGGATCGCCGCCTCGAGCGCGGCATAGGCGGCGCGCGTGGTCTTGATCAGCAGCGGTGTCTCCGCCGTGCGCTCGATCGCGCCCTGCCAGCGATACACCGAGCGGCAGGGGGCGAGGATGTTCACGCAGGCCGCCAGCCGCGCGTCGATCAGCCGGTCGGCGAGAGTCTCGGCAGCGGCGGGGTCGGGCAGGTTGGTGAGGACGATCAGGACGTCGGTCATGTCGCTTCCGGAGGCAGGGGAAGCGGGATTATCGCGGACGGCGCTGCGCCGCGCGCTAACCTGGATCAAGCGGGGAGCTGGATCAAGCGGGGAGCTGGATCAAGCGGGGAGCGCGTCCCCGCAAGCGCTAGATCGTGCGGGGCGCGAAGGCCTGCAGGTCGCCGGGCTTGCGCAGCATCTTGTCGACGTCGGCGAGGTGCAGTTCCTCGGCGTGGATCATCTGCCGCGAAAACTCCTCGAGCGCCACCGAGCGGCCTTCCACCAGCGCCAGCAGTTCGCGGTACAGGCCCAGTGCCTTGCTTTCGGCCTCCAGCGATTCGCGCAGGATGGCGCCGACGTCATGCTGGTGCGAGTCGAGCAGAGGGCCGATGCCGAGCGAGGGATAGGCGCCCAGCGTGGTGATCCATTCGCCGGCCTGGCGCGCATGCAGCAGCGATTCGTCGGCCTGGGCGTTGAGCCAGGACACGATGGGGATGCGGCCAAAGCCGAAGACGAGGAAGGAGTAATGCGTGTACCGCACCACCCCGGCCAGTTCCGCTTCGAGGATGCGGTTGAGGACGCCGACCACGGCCTCCTTGTCGAGTTCTGCCATGACTGTCTCCTTCCCTGTTGTGTGAGACCGGTGCTTCGAGGTGCCCGGGGTGCCCCGCGCCGGCCTTCCCACTGTAGTCGACGTCATGGCGGCTGCAACAGTCGGGGTCGACCCGCGGACCGGCCGCGGCGGCGGCTTGCCGGCGGCTCAGGACTCCGCGGGCTCGGGCGTGACCAGGGTCACCGGCACTCTCGAGCGGCTCGACACCTCGCTCGCCACCGAGCCCATCAGCAGGTGCATCAGCCCGCTGCGGCCGTGCGAGCCCATCAGGATGCGGTCGAAGCCGCGCTCCCGGGCATAGCGCACGATCGTGTCGGCCACGTGGCCGACGGCGATGTGATGGCTGTAGGGCACGCCTGCGGCTTCGAGCGCGTGGCGTGCATTGGCCAGCGCGGCGAGACCTTCCTCGCGGTGATAGTCCGCCAGGGCCTCGGCGCTGACGAAGCTGCTGGCATGCCCATCGATGGGGATCTGCACGCTCAGCAGGTGGATCTCGATGTCCGGCGCCCGTTCGCGCAGCTTCAGAGCGTGCCGCACGGCGCGATCGGCGTTGTCGGAACCGTCGACCGGGATGAGTATCTTCACCATGCGCAGCCCCTCACTTGTCGGCCACGGGCTGGGGCTCGCCATCGAGCGCAAGCTCGACGACGGGCGCCGCCTCGCGCCGGGTGCGGCGCGCCAGCCAGCCGCCCAGCAGCACGACGAAGGCCGCGCCGGCGATGGAAGTCACATAGTGCAGCCACGACGGGCTGCCTGCCAGCCAGGGCTTCACCACCACGTCGCCCACCAGCATGCCGCCGCCGATCCAGCCCAGCAGCGCGGCGCCGAAAGTGATCACGACGGGGAAGCGGTCCATCAGCTTCAGCACGAACTTGCTGCCCCACACGATGATCGGGATGCTGACCACGATGCCGAACACCACCAGGGCGAGATCGCCCTTCGCCGCGCCGGCCACCGCGATGACGTTGTCCAGGCTCATGACCGCGTCGGCGACGATGATGGTCCTGATCGCGCCCAGCAGATGGGTGCTGCCCTCGATGCCGCCGTGCACCTCCTCGTCTTCGGGCTGCATCAGCTTGATGCCGATCCACAGCAGCAGCAGCGCGCCGACGACCTTCAGGAAGGGCAGCTCCAGCAGTTGCAGCGCGAAGAAGATCAGCACGATGCGCAGTGCGATGGCGCCGACCACGCCCCAGGCGATGCCCTTGTTGCGCTGGTGCTCGGGCAGCTTGCGGCAGGCCAGCGCGATGACCACCGCGTTGTCGCCGCCCAGCAGGATGTCGATGGCGATGATCTGCAGCACCGACAGCCAGAAGGTCGCATGCATCATGGATTCGAACATGCTCGCGTCTCCTGTGCGGGGCGGTGGTCAGCCGGCCGGTGGAACGGTGTCGACGAAGCTCGTGCGCGCGAACAGGCGCGTTGCCAGCGTGGCCAGCGCCGGGTGACGCCCGCGCCAGTCGATGTGCGGGAAGCGCAGGTCGAGGTAGCCCAGCGCGCAGCCGGCGGCGACGTCGCCCAGTTGCATGTCCTCGCCATTGAGCCAGTGGTGGCCGGCGGCGCGGCGCTCGAGCTCCACCAGGGCGCGCTCGACCTTCTCGAGCTGGCGCGCGATCTCGCGCTCGCTGCGTTCGCCGTCCGGGCGGCGCGATTCGAGCAGGGCGGCGACCGCCGCGTCGGTGATGCCGTCGGCGAGCGACTCGTTCTGGCGCACGCGCACCGCGGCCAGCGCGTCGGCGGGCAGCAGCCGTGGCGCTGCACCCAGCGTCTCCAGGTAGCCGGCGATGACCGGCGAGTCGAAGAAGATCTCGCCCGCATCGGTGATCAGGGCCGGTACCTTGCCGAGCGGGTTGACCGTCGGCACGCGCGTGTTGGCCTCCCATGGTGAATCGACCACGAGCTCGAAGGGCAGCGCCTTTTCGGCGAGGATCACGCGGATCTTGCGCGCGTAGGGGCTGGTCAGCGAGGCGAAGAGCTTCATGCCGGTCTCCTTCGTCCGAAGCGGCGGGGGGCAGGGTCAGGCCAACGCCGGAACGTTGCGCGCGATGACGTCGCGGATCACGTGCAGGCGGCCGTGGAAGAAATGATCGGCCCCCGGTACCACCGTCACCGGCAGTTCCTGCGGGCGGGCCCAGTCGAGCACGTTGGCGAGCGCCACCGTGTCGTCGTTTTCGCCGTGGATCACCAGCGTCGGAATGGATTTCGGCACCGGCGGCGTGTCGTAGTGGCGCTCGCCGTCGGCCGCGGTGCCGGCCGCCATGCCCACCAGCACCAGTTGGCGCGGCGGCGCGATGCCGTCCGCCAGCCGGTTGGCGACGCGCGTCTGCACGAAGCCACCGAACGAGAAGCCGCCCAGCGCCAGCGGCGACACGCCCCAGCGCGACTGCGCCCAACTGATCACCGACAGCATGTCGTCGGTCTCGCCGTTGCCGAGGTCGTGCTCGCCCTCGCTCTTGCCCACGCCGCGGAAGTTGGGCCGGACGACGGCGTAGCCGAGATCGCGGAAGCAGCGCGCCAGCGTGTGCGCCACCTTGTTGGTGTTGGCGCCGCCGAACAGGGGGTGAGGATGGCACACCAGCGCCACGCCGCGTACCGCCGCCGGCGCGTCGATCAGCACCTCGATGTTGCCGGCATGGCCGCGCAGCAGCGCCGATTCGGTGGGCAGCGGGCGGTTCATGCCCCGTCTCCCGGCAGCCGCAGGCGCTCGACGATGCGGCCGGCGACGAGATGGCTGTCGATGATCTCGTCGATGTCGTCCTTGTCGATGAAGGTGTACCAGACGTTGTCCGGGTACACGACCAGCACCGGGCCGTCGTCGCAGCGCCCGAGGCAGCCCGCCTTGTTGATGCGCACGTTGCCCTTGCCCTTCAGGCCCAGCTCGGCGGTGCGCTCCTTGGCGTAGGTCTGCAGCGCGCTGGCGCCGTGGTCGTTGCAGCAGGACTCGCCGTTCTGGCGCTGGTTGCAGCAGAAGAAGACGTGGTGTTTGAAATAGCTCATCGCGGGGTCTCGGTGCAGGGTCGGCTGCAGAAGGCGGCCTGGCAGCGCTGCGCGAATTATAGACGGCGCTCGCGCCGATCCGCGCCGCCGCTCAGGTGCTCGCCACGCCACAGGCCGAGCGCGGACAGGTAGGCGAGCGCGAGAAAGGGCCACAGGCTGTCGGTGAGCTGCGTCAGGCCGTGGAAGTTCAGAAAGTTGCTGAAGCTGGTCAGGCGCTGCTCGAAGGCGAGGTAGGGGTTCTCCGGCATCAGGTTCACCAGCGCGGTGCTGGACAGCAGCGTCACGCCCGCCAGCGCGTGCTGCAGCACCCGCGGCAGCAGCAGGGCGCCGGCCAGCAACGCGCTGCCCAGCAGCAGGCCGCGTTGCGCGCCCGGCGTGAGCCAGGCCAGCGGGGCGCCGGGCACGAAGAAGGTGGCGGTGGCGAGCGTCTTGGCCCCGATGCCGAGCAGCAGCACCAGCACGATGGGCCAGATCGCCGCATGGCGCATCATGCAGCGCGCGAACAGCCCCACCGCCAGTGCCGACAGCGCCGTGAGCGCGGTCTCGAAGGCCATGAAGCGCTCGGCGCGGAAGGGCAGCGGCGCGGCGATGCCGAGCAGGCTGCGCACGTCGCCGCTGGAGAACAGCAGGTCGGTCGCGGTCAATTGGCTCAGCAGCCACAGCCCCACCAGCACCAGTCCCGCATCGCCGGTGTGGCCGCCGATGACGTGTTGCGCGCGCCAGTGCCGGGCGCGGCCGTGGCGACCGAACAGCGCCCGTCCCCAGCGCGCACCGGGAACCGCGCCCAGCAGCGCGCCGAGGATGTTGCCGCCCAGGTCGATGTTGCTGGCGATGCGCGACGGCAGGAAGTTCTGCGCGGTCTCCAGTCCGAAGCTCCACAGGCTGGCGATCAGCGTCGCCACCACGACGCTGCGGCCGGCACCCCACCGGTCCGGCAGGGCGGCCGCCAGCACCAGGCCGAAGGGCAGGTAGCCCAGCACGTTGAACAGCAGGTCGGCGAACACGAAGTACTTCGGCCACGGTGCCAGAAGAAAGTCGAACGGCGGCAGGCCGCTCGACTTCCAGCCGGCGAGCGGATGCAGGCAGGCGTAGGCGATCAGCAGCGCGTAGGCGAGAGCGAGGTTGCGCGGCAGGGCGGTAACCGGGCGCGGCGTCGAGGACATGCGGCGGAGGTGGCGGCGCGAGGCGAACGGTTGGGGACGCCCCCAGTGTAACGGCTGCCCGCTGCATTGCGGTGCGCGATGCGGGCGCCATCAGGATGCACGCATGTGCCCAGATGCACCGTTGTGGTGCGTCTGGGCGCGTGGGCGAGCCCGAAAAGTGTGCAGGTCCGCAGGTTTCACCCCGCCTTGCGGCGTTGCACGATTCTTGCACCGCTTTGGCGTCGCTCAATCCGAATACAACGAGGCGTTCCCGTGTCGATTCACGTCAAGCTCAGTCACATCACGCATTATCGCTACGACCGCCCGGTCACGCTGTCTCCTCAGATCGTGCGCCTGCGCCCCGCGCCCCACTGCCGCACGCCCGTCCATGCCTACTCGCTGAAGGTCGATCCGGCCCAGCACTTCATCAACTGGCAGCAGGACCCGCAGTCGAATTACCTCGCGCGCCTGGTCTTCCCGGAGAAGACGCGTGAATTCAAGGTCGAGGTCGACCTGGTGGCCGAAATGTCGGTCATCAACCCGTTCGACTTTTTCCTCGAGCCCTACGCCGAGAAGATTCCCTTCGCTTACGAGGACGGCCAGCTCGTCGAGCTCGCCCCCTATCTGGTCAAGATCCCGCTGGAGGACATCGGGCCGCGCTTCCGCGACTATCTCGGTGCCGTCCCGCGCGCGCCGCGGGCCAGCGTCGATTTCCTCGTCGACCTCAACATGCGCCTGCAGCAGGACATCGACTACCTGGTGCGCCTCGAGCCCGGCGTGCAGACACCCGAGGAAACGCTGACCCTGGCGAGCGGCTCCTGCCGCGACTCCGCCTGGCTGCTGGTGCAACTGCTGCGCCATCTCGGCCTGGCGGCGCGCTTCGTGTCGGGTTACCTGATCCAGCTCACGCCGGACGTGAAATCGCTCGACGGCCCCTCCGGCACCGAAGTGGACTTCACCGACCTGCATGCCTGGTGCGAGGTCTATCTGCCCGGTGCGGGCTGGGTCGGGCTCGATCCGACGTCGGGCCTGTTCGCCGGCGAGGGCCACATCCCGCTCGCCTGCTCGCCCGAGCCCTCGGCGGCGGCGCCGATCACCGGCTACACCGACGAATGCGAGTGCGAGTTCGAGCACCACATGAAGGTCGAGCGCGTCTGGGAGGCGCCGCGCGTCACCAAACCCTACACCGAGGAGCAGTGGGCGGCGATCGAGGCGTTGGGCCACTACATCGACGGCGACCTTGCCGCGCACGACGTCCGCCTGACCCAGGGCGGCGAGCCGACCTTCGTGTCGCTCGACGACCGCGACGGTGCGGCCTGGAACGGCGACGCGCTCGACCCGCTGAATCGCGACACGACCAAGCCGAGCAAGCGCACGCTGGCCGAGAACCTGATGTTCCGGCTGAAGGACCACTATGCGCCGCAGGGCTTGCTGCACTTCGGCCAGGGCAAGTGGTACCCGGGCGAGCAGTTGCCGCGCTGGTCGCTGAACTGCTACTGGCGCCGCGACGGCGAGCCGATCTGGCGCAACCCGGAGCTGTTCGCGCGCGAGCTGTCAGGCACCGCGGTCGATGCGGAAACCGCCGGGCACTTCCTCGCCCGCGTCGCCGAACGACTGGGCGTGGATCCGAAGTGGATGATCCCGGCCTACGAGGATGCCTGGTACTACCTGTGGCGCGAGCGCCGCCTGCCGACCAACGTCGATCCGCACGACTCGCGCATCGACGACCCCCTCGAGCGTGCGCGCCTCACCAGGATCTTCGACCAGGGCCTGAAGCAGGTCGTCGGTCACGTGCTGCCGATCACGCGCGGCCATACGGGGGCGGCGCGCTGGCAGAGCGGACCGTGGTTCCTGCGTCCGGAGCGCCTGTACCTGTTTCCGGGCGATTCGCCAATCGGCTACCGCCTGCCGCTGGACTCCCAGCCCTGGGTGAGCAAGGGCGATTACCCGTGGGTCTACCCTGCCGACCCGAGCCAGGCCTTTCCGTCGCTGCCGGCGCACGCCGAGCTGCGCCAGCAGTTGCGGCCCACCGGCACCGTGATCGGTGCCGACAGCGGGGTGGGCTTCGAGGCGCATGGAGGCAGTTGGACGACCGGCCGTGCCGAGCACGCCGGCTTTCATGGCGCGGAGGGCGAGGCGGCCATGCCGCTGCCCGGGGCCGATGCCGCGGCCCTGGCCACGCGCGACGAGACCCGCGATCCGCGCCGCCGTCCGCAGCCCTTCGAGTCGGCCGGCTGGATCACGCGCAGCGCGATGTGCGCCGAGCCGCGCGGTGGCCTGCTGCACATCTTCATGCCACCCACCGTCGCGCTGGAGGACTACCTCGAGATCGTCGCCGCGATCGAGGCGACCGCCGACGAGTTCGCGCTGCCGGTCATCCTCGAAGGCTACGAGCCGCCGTCCGACCCGCGCCTGGCCCACTTCCGCATCACGCCCGACCCGGGCGTCGTCGAGGTCAACATCCACCCGGCCGCCAACTGGGACGAACTCGTCGAACGCACCACGACGCTGTACGACGAGGCGCAGCAGTCGCGGCTATCCACCGAGAAGTTCATGCTCGATGGCCGCCATACCGGCACCGGCGGCGGCAACCACTTCGTGCTCGGCGGTGCCACCATGCCGGATTCGCCTTTCCTGCGCCGTCCCGACCTGCTGCGCAGCCTGGTCAGCTACTGGCACAACCACCCCAGCCTGTCCTACCTGTTCTCGGGCCTGTTCATCGGCCCGACCTCGCAGGCACCGCGTGTCGACGAGGCACGCCACGACTCGGTGCATGAGCTGGAGCTCGCCTTCCAGCAATTCCCCGAGGTGGGCAAGGCCGTGCCGCCATGGCTGATCGACCGCCTGCTGCGCAACCTGCTCATCGATGCCAGCGGCAACACGCATCGCGCCGAGTTCTGCATCGACAAGCTGTACAGCCCCGACGGCCCCACCGGCCGCCTCGGCCTGCTGGAGTTGCGCGCCTTCGAGATGCCGCCGCATGCGCGCATGAGTCTCGCCCAGCAACTGCTGCTGCGTGCGCTGATCGCGCGCTTCTGGCAGCAGCCCTACGCCCCCGACCGCCTGCGGCGCTGGGGCACCGAGCTGCACGACCGCTTCCTGCTGCCGCACTGGGTGGAGGAGGACTTCCGCGACGTCATCGACGAACTGCGGGCGTTCGGCTACCCGATGGACTTCGACTGGTTCGCGCCGCACTTCGAGTTCCGCTTCCCCAAATACGGCGAATTCGCCGCGCGCGGGGTCCGCGTCGAGTTGCGCATGGCGCTCGAGCCCTGGCACGTGATGGGCGAAGAGGGCGCGCCCGGTGGTACTGTGCGCTATGTCGATTCCTCGGTGGAGCGCGTGCAGGTGAAGGTTTCCGGCCTCAACGACGATCGCCACGTGCTGGCCTGCAACGGCCGTGCGGTGCCGCTGCAGCCGACCGGCGTGGTCGGTGAGTTCGTCGCCGGCGTGCGTTATCGCGCGTGGCAGCCGCCGTCCTGCCTGCATCCGACCATAGGCGTGCATGCGCCGCTGGTGTTCGACCTGGTCGACGGCTGGATGCAGCGCTCGATGGGTGGCTGCGTGTATCACGTGGCGCATCCGGGCGGGCGCAATTACGAGACCTACCCGGTCAACCCGTATGAAGCGGAAGGACGGCGCCTGGCGCGCTTCACCACCACCAGCCACACACCGGGTCGCATCGCGCCGGCGGCGGCCGAGCGCAATGCCGACTTCCCCTTCACCCTCGACCTGCGCCGACAGGGCGGCTGAGCGCGATGCAGGT
>SHNC01000089.1 GCA_004295105.1 Betaproteobacteria bacterium
GGCCAGACGAAGTTCGCCTGCTCGCCGCCACCGCTGCCGTGCGTGTCGAGCATGCCGCGCGCGGCGACACCGATCACCGCGGCCAGGCCGGCCGCGATCAGGCCGAGCTGCAGCACCGGTTCCACTCCCGCCCGCAGCAGCGCTGCGACCAGCGCCGCCCCCGTCATGCCGCCGACGCTGAACATGCCGTGCAGGTTGCTCATGATGGCGCGGCCCGACAGGTGCTCAAGCTCCGAACCTTCGCTGTTGATCGACACGTCGAACAGGCTCATGCCGGCGCCGAACACCAGTGCCGCCGGCAACAGCACCGGCAGCCCGGGCAGGACCAGCACCAGCCCGAGCAGCAGGCTCATCAGCAAGCCGCCGCCGAGCGCGGCGCGGCGCGCACCGAGACGCGCCACCAGCCGGCCGGCAAACAGCAGCGAGGTCACCGCCCCGAGGGCCGCCGCCAGCAGCACCATGGCCAGGCCCGCCTCGTCGAGCGCGAAGCGCTGCTTGACCGAGGGCAGATGCGCCCCCCAGGAGCCGGCGAGCACGCCGAGGGCGGCGAACTGCACGCGCGTCGCCCAGCGCGCGCGGCGCAGCGGCGCCGCAGCCGAGGCGCCCAATGTGGAGGTCACGACATTCACAGGCGATCCCTCCGCGCGCAGACAGCGGGACAGGCGCCCCCGTTGATGACAGAAATCTTTGATGCGATCACACTCTCTCCAGAAAAAGCGTCGCCGACAGTCGAATGCAGGAATGTCGCTGTCGACGCCCGATTCAAGCCATGACTCGAGGTCAGATCGCGGAAGATTAGCCATCCTTGCTGGCCTGCTCAATCGCCGTCGCTGATACAAATCTTCAACCGATGCGAAAAAACCTGGATTTCAGTCGTGAATGGGGCCGCATCACCGAAGCCCACCAGTCCGCTCCCGGACAGGCACTTGCCATGCGGCGGCATCTGCAGGATTTCCTCGCACGGCTGACGCAAGGCGTACTCGAGGTGAAGCTGCCCGCGCTTGCCGAGGAGTGGACCACACGCGGTCCAGGGCATTTTCACCTCGTCCCTGAACTGTTCCTGCAGATTCGCGGCTGGACAAGGTTCCGTTTCCCGCACGACGAACTCGAGCTCGGCCCTGGCGAACTGCTGGTCGTGCCGCCTCGGCTGCTACACGACGAGGACGTGCGCGGAGGCGAAGATGGCGAGGACTTCCGCAACGTCGTGGTGCATGCCTCCGGGCCGGCGCTGAGCTGCCACATCGCCCGCGAGGAGACGCGCGGCCGACCCGGCATCGAGCACCTCGAAGTCCGCCACCACCCGCAGGCAGCCAGGGTCCTGAGCTGGCTGGACGATGCCGCCGGCCTGATCCGCCCCCCGGACGGGCAGGCTGCGCCCGGCGCGGCCCACGCCACCGTACAGGTCCGCGCCCTGGTCACGGCGGCGCTTGCCGGGGTGCTGCAGGCGCTGGACGAGACGCCGCAGCATGCGCCCCCCGAAGCGCCGCTGGTGGCCCGCGCCCGCCTGCTGATCCAGAACCAGCTCGGCGACCACGAGCTGAGCGTGAAGCGCCTGGCCACGCAGCTCGGCTGCACCGCGGACTACCTGTCTCACGTGTTCGCGCGCACGGCGGGCGAACATCTGGCGGTGTACATCAACCGCCAGCGCATGGAGCGCGGCGCCCGGCTGCTGCGCGACAGCCGCCTCGCCGGCAAGGAGATCGCCTGGGCCTGCGGCTTCGCCACGCACAGTTACTTCATCCGCAACTTCCGCGCGCATTTCGGCACGACGCCGAAGGCCTGGCGCCTGGATCGCCCGCCGGCGGGCGATGCGCCACGCGAGGCCGCGCCCTAGATCGGCTCGACATGCGTGCTGAGCCGGGTGCCGGTGCGCTCCTCGACGGCGCGCTCGATGGCATCGGCCAGCGCATGGGCATGGGTCACCGTCCATTCGCCCGGCACCCGCAGCTTGACGTGGGCAAAACGCTGCGCCCCGGCCATGCGCGTGGTCAGCGTGTCCCAGGTGCAGCCGTCGCCGGCGAAGGAGCGCAGCACCGCCTCGATCGCGGCGATCTCGTCATCGCTCTGCGCCCGGTCCATCAGCCCGTCGACCGAGCGCTGCATCAGTTGCCAGCCCTCGCGCAGGATATTGAGCGCCACCGCGGCGGCCACCAGCGGATCGAGCCATTGCCAGCCGGACAGCCCCGCCAGCGCGACGCCGATCACCACGCCTGCGGTGGTCCACACGTCCGTCATCAGGTGGCGCGCGTCGGCCTCGAGGGCGAGCGAGCGATGCGCGCGACCCACCTGCAGCAGCACGCGTGCGACCAGGAAGTTGATCAGGCTGGCACCCACCGACAGGGCGGTGCCGAAACCGAGCTGACCCAGGGGCTGCGGGTTGATCAGGCGCTCGCCGGCGGTGCCGAGGATGGCGAGCGAGGCGATGAAGATCAGTCCGCCCTCGAAGGCGGCGGAGAAGTATTCGGCCTTGCCGTGGCCGTAGGGATGTTCCGGGTCGGGCGGGGTCTGCGCGTAGGACACCATCCACAGGGCGAAACCGGCCCCGGCGAGATTGACCAGCGATTCGAGCGCGTCGGACAGATAACCGACCGAGCCGGTCAGCCACCACGCCCCGGTTTTCATCACGATCGTGGTGAGGGCGGCGGCGACCGACAGCATCAGCGCCTTCTGGGGAGTCAGGGTCAGCATGCGAAGTGAAAGCCGAAAGGAAGGCTGCGGCATCCCGGCGCGTTGGACGTGCGCCGTTGCGTAGCCGACGCGCATTGTCCGCCCCCGGTGCCGGCGCGTAAATCGCGGCGCGCATTCAGCTTGGTTTCAGTCGCGCGACCGCAGACTGGGTGCCAGGCCAAGACCAAGGATCGAATCATGAACATCCATTACCGTGCGCTTCTGCTGCTGTGCAGCCTCGGCCTCAGTGTCGGGGCGACGGCCGGCGAGCGCGAAGATCTGATCGCCCGCTACACGGCGGAAGCCCGCGCCGCGGATCCCGCCTTTGCCGGCTTTTCCGCGGCGCGTGGCGAGACCTTGCATCGCACGCGGCATGGCGGCGGCAAGGCCGATACGCCGGCCTGCACCAGTTGCCATGGCGAGGATGCGCGCGCCGCCGGCCGCACCCGTGCCGGCAAGGCCATCGACCCGATGGCGGCGTCGGTGTCGCCGACCCGCTACACCGACGCCGCCAAGGTCGAGAAATGGTTCAAGCGCAACTGCAACGAAGTGCTGGGACGCGAATGCAGCGCGCGCGAGAAGGGCGACTGGCTCGCCTACATGACCAGGCAGTGAAGTCCGTTCGAGGAGCACGACGATGAACATCCCCCTCCGCCCGCTCGCCGTCACCCTGGTCGCGCTCGCCGCCGTCGCGACGCTGCTGGGCCGTGCGCAGGCCGGCGACGACGAGTATTTCCCGCCCGTCACCGACAAGCTCACATTGCAGGAGTGCGGCAGTTGCCACCTCGCCTTTCCGCCGTCCATGCTGCCCGCGGCGTCGTGGAAACGCATGATGGGCGAGCTGCACGACCACTTCGGCGACGACGCCAGCGTCGATGCCGACACCGCGGCCGCGATCACCCGCTACCTGGTGCGCAACGCCGGCGACGCGCCCGGACATGGCAGCAAGCTGCTGCGCGGCCTGAAGCCGGGCGAGGCGCCGCTGCGCATCACCGAACTGCCGAAGTGGGTGCGCGAGCACCGCGAGGTGCCGAAGGCCGACTGGACGCGCAAGGACGTCGGCAGCAAGGCCAATTGCACCGCCTGCCACATCGACGCCGCCAAGGGCTATTTCGAGGACGACTGACGGAGCCGCCATCATGAAAAGATTCCTCACCGCATTCATCGCGCTCGTCACCCTGGCCTGGGGCTGGGACCTGCTGTCGGCGACGGCCGGCGCACCCGCCGGCACGGGCACGGCATGGGTCGTGCGCCAGCACGCGCTGACGCTGACCGGCCTGTGGTCATTCTCGCTGATGTCGCTGGCGATGGTGCTGGCCACCCGGCCGGCCTGGCTGGAACGCCCCTTCGGCGGCATGGACCGCATCTACCGCGTGCATAAATGGGCCGGCATCCTGGCGATCGCCTTTGCCGGGCTGCACTGGCTGGTGGAGATGTCCGACGACCTGATCAAGGCCGTGATCGGCCGCGAAGGCCGGCTGCCCAAGGACCACGGCGGCAGCTTCCTGGAGGCGATGCGCGACGTCGCCGAGGAACTCGGCGAATTCGCCATCTACGTGCTGCTGGCGATGCTGGTGCTGACGCTGTGGAAGCGCTTCCCGTTCAGGATCTGGCGCTACCTGCACAAGGTGATGCCGCTGCTGTACCTGACGCTGGCATTCCATGCCGCCTTCCTCGCCCCGCTCGACTACTGGGGGCAGCCGGTGGGCGCGCTGCTGGCGCTGCTGATCGCCGCCGGTTCGGTTGCCAGCGTGCAGGCGCTGGCGGGCGGCATCGGCCGCAGCCGGCGCGCCGCGGGCGTGGTCGAGGCGGTGCGCGAGCCGGCGCCCGGCGTGACCGAGGTCACCTGCCGGCTCGACGAGGCCTGGCGCGGGCATCGTGCCGGCCAGTTCGCCTTCGTCACCTTCGACCGCCTCGAAGGCGCGCACCCCTTCACCATCGCCAGCGCCGACCGTGGCGACCGCCGCATCAGCTTCCAGATCAAGGCGCTGGGCGACTACACGCAAGGTCTGGCAAACAAGCTGCGCGCCGGCCAGCCGGTCCGCGTCGAGGGCCCCTACGGCTGCTTCGAGCTGCCCGCCGGCACGCGCCGGCGCGAGCAGGTGTGGATCGCCGGCGGCATAGGCGTGACGCCCTTCCTCGCCTGGCTCGAAGCCCTGCAGGCCGCGCCGGAGAAGGCGCCGGAAGTGGACTTCTACTACAGCGTGCGCCGGCGCGAGTCCGACCCCTTCGTCGCACGGCTGGAAGCGCTGTGCGCCGCGCTGCCCTCGGTGCGCCTGCACGTGCTGAGCAGCGAGCGCAACGAGCGGCTCAGCGCCGAGACCCTGCGCGAACGCGGACGCCACGGCAGGCGTGCCGAGATCTGGTTCTGCGGCCCGCAGGGCCTGGCCGACAAGCTGCGCGACGGCCTGCGCCGGCTGGGCATGGGCGGCGTGCGTTTCCACCAGGAAGCGTTCGAGATGCGCTGAGCAGATAACCGCGCCCGGCTCGGCCGGCAGCGAAGGCGGCGGTCCGGAGGGACCGCCGCCTTGCGCCGTCAATGCCGGCTCTGGATGGCCTCGATGTAGCCGACCATGCCGGTGCGGATGTTGGCCGCGTTGCCCTCGTCGGTGTCGATGTGCATCGCCAGCCGGTACGACGGGCTGACCCGCACCACCACGTCGCCGAAGATCAGCTCGCGCTCGCCCTCGATGCGCACGCGCACCACGTACTTGTCGCGCACATGCAGGCGCAGCGCGTCTTCCGGCGTCATGTGGATGTGACGCTGGGCGCAGATCACGCCGCGTTCGATGGTCGTGCTGCCGGCCGGGCCTTCGAGCGTGATGCCGGGCGTGTTGGCGAGGTTGCCCGACTCGCGGATCGGCGGCTGCACGCCGAGCTTGAACTGCTCGGTCATGGCGATCTCGACCTGCGTCTCCTTGCGCGTCGGCCCCAGCACCCGCACGTTGGCGATGCGCCCCTTGGGGCCGACCAGGTGCACCTTCTCCTCGCACGCATACTGGCCGGGCTGCGACAGCTCGTGCTGCGGCGTGAGCTGGTGGCCGGGGCCGAACAGCTTGTCCACGTCGGCCTGCGACAGGTGCACATGGTGGGCGGAGATCTCGATCGGGATCGGGCATTGCTGCTCGTCGGCCGACACCAGCAACTGGTTGCGCTCCACCGCGCGCAGGGTTTCCCAGGCGACCAGGCGCTCGTTGTCGTTGGCGATGACGAGGATCTTCACCGGCGAGTCGTCGGCCGAGATGACGGCGTGCGACGCGAGCCGGCCGAGGTTGCGGTTGCGCTCCTCGTCGAGTCGGATGCCCATGTAGCCGAGGCCCTGGCAGGCGAGGCTGCGCACCGCGGCGCTGGTCTCGCCGACCTCGCCGGTGAAGGCGAGCACGTCGATGCCGCCCATCGCCGCGACGTAGGCACCGATGTTCTTGCGGATCTGGTAGCAGAAGGCCTTGTGCGCCAGCAATGCGCGGTGGTGGCCGTCGTTGGCGGCGGCCTCGATGTCGCGGATGTCGCCGGAGATGCCGGAGATGCCCTTCAGCCCGCTCCGCGTGTTGATCAGCTCGGACAACTGCGCCGGCGTCATCCCGTAGTGATCCATCAGGTGGATCATCACCGCCGGGTCGATGCTGCCGGCGCGGGTGGGCATGATCAGGCCGTCGCTGGGCGTCATGCCCATCGTGGTGTCGACCGAGCGGCCGTGGTCGATGGCGCACATCGACGCGCCCACGCCCAGATGGCAGGACACGATCTCGAGCTCGCCCAGCGGCCGCTTCAGGATCTCGGCCGACTTCAGCGACACGTAGCGGTGCGAGGTGCCGTGGAAGCCGTAGCGGCGGATGCCCTCCTGCTTGTACATCTCGTACGGCAGGCCGTACAGGTAGGCATAGGGCGGCAGGGTCTGGTGGAAGGCGGTGTCGAACACCGCGACGTGCGGCACGTGCGGCAGCTCCTTCAGCGCCACGTTGATGCCGGCCACGTTCTGCGGGTTGTGCTGCGGCGCGAAGGGTGCCAGCGCCTCGATGTCGGCGATCACCGCGGGGGTGATCACCACTGCGCTGGCGAAGCGGTTGCCGCCATGCACCACGCGATGGCCGACGGCGATGACGTCGGGCAGATGCAGCGCGAAGGCGCTGCCGAGCTTCTCGGCCGCCTCCTGCATCACCTTGAACAGTTCGCCGAGCGGGAAGGGTGCGCGCTCATAGCTGCGCTTGTGCGGCCCCACGCCCACGCTGACGCGGCACAGCGCCGCGTCGGAGTGATCGATCGTGCCCTGCACGTCGGCGCCGAGGTGCTGCGTGTCGTAGATGCCGAAGCGGATGCGGCTGAGGCCGACGTTGAGCACCACCACCTTGCCCGGGGCGTCGGTCTTCAGCGACAGCGCATAGGGATCGACCGACTTCGCCACCGCGCGCGCCCGGGCGGCGACCAGGTCCATCGACATCGCGCGCGTGACGTCGGTCAGCACCCGCGACAGGTAGGCGACCGCCTTCGCGTTGCCGAGGATGTGGGCATGCACGACTTCCTGCGGAATTTCCAGCACGAAGCAGCGCGTGCCGGCAATCACGTCGGCCACCAGCGGATCGCCGGTCAGCAGCGAGATCGCGCCGCACACGTCGCCCGGGCCGAGCTGCTGGATCACGGTGCGCACGCCGGTGTTGTCGGTGATGGACACTTCGGCGTGACCGCTGACGATCACGCCGATGAAGCGGCCGGGTTCGCCGGTCTCCATGATGGCCTCGTTGCCTTCGTAGGTGACGAGGCGGGATTTGGCGACGATTTCCTCGACCTTGTCGGCCGGGAACGCTTCGAACAGGCGGACCTGCTCGAGGAAGAACTGGTGCAGATCGATTTCGCTCATGGTGCTGTTCGATGGGGCTGTGACACTGTCAATTCGCAGATTAGCACTTCTGCTGCAACGCAATATGACTTCGGTCATTCATCGTGCAAGGCGGCACGCCACCCGGGCCAGGTCAAGGCCGGATCGGCTCAGGCCGCTGCCACGCTGCGCCGCCAGGTCGCCGGCGGCAGGCCGACGACACGCTTGAAGGCGCGCGAGAAGGCGGCCTCGGACTCGTAGCCGACCTCCACCGCGATCGACGCCACGCTGCGGCTGGTCTCGCGCAGCAGACGCGAGGCGAGCTGGATGCGCCAGTTGGTCAGGTAATGCATCGGCGGCTGGGCGAGGAACTGCATGAAGCGCTCGTGCAGCGCGGAGCGCGACAGGCCGACCCGATGGCCGAGCTCGTCGATGGTCCACGGACGGTCCGGAAACTCGTGCAGCAAGGCCAGCGCGCGGCCGACGTGGCGGTCGCGCAGCCCGGCCAGCCAGCCGGTGGCATCCTCCGGCAGGCTGTCGAGATAGCGCCGCGCGGTGTCGACGAACATCATCTCCGACAGCCGCTCGAGCACGGCGTCGGCGCCCGGCCGGCGCTCGGCCGATTCGCGCGCGGCCTGGTCGATGACGCGCGAGATCCAGCCGCCCGCGCGCGCCGCCGGCAGGTGCAGCAGGCGCGGCAGGGCCGCAATGAGGGGATTGAACGGCCGCAGGTCGCAGCCGAGAAAGCCGCACACCAGCACGGTGTCGGCATCATCATTGGGGGTGGCATCACCGCCGGCGGTGACGCCGTGGTGATAGGCGATCGGCATCGGCTTGGGCTCGTGCCGGGTCGCGTACACCCAGGCCGCCTCGCGGCGCTCGGGCCTGACGTGGGGTGCACTCGACATCACGTGCGCATCGCCATGCGGAAACATCACGATGTCGCCCTCATCGAGGCGCACCGGCGTGCAGCCGCTCACCGCAGCCCAGCCGCCGCCGCGGGCCACCATGTGGAACTCCATCACGTGCTCGGCGCCGGGCAGCACCGCCCCGGCGATGTCGCGCGCAGGAGAGGCCTCGGCCGCCCAGTCCGCCCAGCAGCTCACGTAGTAGAACACCGCGCCGCGCAGGCGCACGGCGCCCAGCAGATCGGACAGTGTGTCGTGACTCATCGCGCTCGATTCCGACAGCTTCGCGCCCGCGCACCGTGCCGGCCATCGATGGCGGACGCGCGAGCAAGTTCGCCCGACTCTCAGTCAAGCATCGAATCCGCCGCAGCGAAAGAATGAGGGCGTCGGAAGGTGACCCCGCCTCCCCGGCCCGGGCCCGCAGAGGCCCGCCCCCACCCCAACGCAAGGAGACCGATCATGAACGCCCCCATCGAACTGCACGTCGCCGCCCCCTCGCAGGCCGCCGCGCAAGCCGCCTCAGCCCCAGCCCCCGACCTCGCCGCGATCAAGACGCGCCAGCAGGCCACCTGGGCCAGCGGCGACTACGCCGTCATCGGCACCACGCTGCAGATCGTCGGCGAGATGCTGGCCGAAGCGGCCGACGTGTGCGCCGGCGAGCGCGTGCTCGATGTCGCCGCCGGCAACGGCAATGCCACGCTGGCGGCGGCGCGCCGTTTCGCCGACGTCATCTCCACCGATTACGTACCGCATCTGCTCGACAAGGGCGCGGCGCGCGCGCAGGCCGAAGGCCTCGCGGTGAACTTCCGGGTGGCCGACGTCGAGGCCCTGCCCTTCGCCGACGGCAGCTTCGACGTGGCGCTGTCCACCTTCGGCGCGATGTTCGCCCCCGACCACACCCGCACCGCGAGCGAGCTGCTGCGCGTGGTGCGCCCCGGCGGCCGCATCGGCCTTGCCGCGTGGACGCCGGAAGGCTTCATCGGCCAGCTCTTCCGCCTCGTCGGCCGCCACGTGCCGCCGCCCGCGGGCATCCGCTCGCCGGTCAAGTGGGGCGACGAGCCCTACGTCGTCGAGCTGTTCGGTTCCCACGCCGACGACATCCGCTGCACGCGCCGCACGTTCAACTTCCGCTACCGCTCGCCGGAACACTGGATCGACATCTTCCGCACCTACTACGGTCCCACCCACAAGGCCTTCGCGGCGCTCGACGGCGACGGCCAGGCACGCTTCCATGCCGACCTGATGACGCTGCTCGAAACGCTCAACGTCGCCGGACCCGGATCGCTGGTGGTGCCCAGCGAGTACCTCGAAGTGGTGGTCACGCGGCACTGAACCGGCTCCGTTCGCTCGCCCGCGCCAACGCGACGCGGGCGAGCGGACGAACGCCCGCCCGGGCCTTCCCCCCGGTCACAGCGCATGCTGCTTCATCTGCGACGCGATGTACTCCGCCTGGCGGATCGCCAGCGACACGATGGTCAGCGTCGGGTTCTCCGCGCCACCGGTGGTGAACTGGCTGCCGTCGCTGATGAAGAGGTTGCGGATGTCGTGGGTCTGACCCCACTTGTTGCAGACGCCGTCCTGCGCGCGCGCGCTCATGCGGGCGGTGCCCAGGTTGTGGGTGGACGGGTAAGGCGGCGTGCGGAAGGTGCGAATGGCCCCCGCCGCCTCGTAGATGCGCTCGGCCTGCGTGTAGGCGTGGTTGCGCATCGCGATGTCGTTGTCGTGGTCGTCGAAGTGCACGTTGGGCACGTAGTTGCCGTACTGGTCCTTGACGCTGGTGTTGAGGGTGATGCGGTTGGTCTCGCGCGGCATGTCCTCGCCCACCAGCCACATGCCGGCGAGCTGGGTGTAGTGCTCCATCCACCAGGCGAAGTCGGCTCCCCAGCCGCCCGGATTGAGGAAGGCCGCCATGAAGGGCAGGCCCAGCGACAGCGTCTCCATCTCGTAGCCGCCGACGAAGCCGCGGCGCGTATCGTGCACCGCCTCGTCGCGCACGATGCCGGCCATCGTGGTGCCGCGATACATATGCACCGGCTCCGCGAAGGCCGCATACACCGAGCCGGTCATGTGGCGCATGTAGTTGCGGCCCACCTGGCCCGACGAGTTGGCCAGGCCGTCCTTGAACATGCTCGAGGCCGACAGCAGCAGCAGGCGCGGCGTCTCGATGGCGTTGCCCGCGACGCAGACGATGCGGGCCTTCTGGCGCTGCTCCTTGCCGTCGGCGTCGATATACACCACGCCATTGACGCGGCCGGCGGCGTCGTGCTCGATGCGGGTCACGTGCGCCTGCGCGCGCAGCTCGAAGTTGCCGGTAGCCTCGGCCGCCGGCAGCTCGGTGTACAGCGTCGACCACTTGGCGCCGCTCTTGCAGCCCTGGAAACAGAAGCCGAGCTGCATGCAGCGCGCGCGACCGTCGCGCGGCTGGCTGTTGATCGCCATGTTGCCGGTGTGCACTTCCTTGTAGCCGATCCGGGTGGCGCCGTTGTACATCACCTTGAAGTTGTTGTTGCCGGGCAGGCCGGGGATGCCGTGGGTGCGGGTGACGCCCATCTTGCGTTCGGCACGCGCGTAGTAGGGCGCCAGATCCTTGTAGCCGATGGGCCAGTCGAGCAGGTTCGCGCCCTTGACGTCGCCGTACATCGTCCGCGTGCGGAATTCATGTTCCTGCAGGCGCAGCGAGGCACCCGCCCAGTGGGTGGTGGTGCCGCCCACGGTCTTGCAGATCCAGGCCGGCAGGCCGGCGAAGTCCTTGGCCAGGCGCAAACTGCCCGAGGTCGTGCGCTTGTCCAGCCAGGCCAACTGGCTGAACGACTTCCATTCGTCGTTGATGAAGCTGGCATTGGACTGCTTGCCGCCCGCCTCCAGCACCACGACCTTGACGCCCTTCTGGCACAGCTCGTTGGCCAGCGTGCCGCCGCCGGCGCCGGAACCGATGATGACGACGACCGAGTCGTCCGTGTAAGCGAATTTCGCCATTTCTTGTCTCCTCCGTTGGGCGCCGGTTCGTTGCCGGTGCGCGCGAGGCCTGCGTCCCGCATGGGATCGGGGCCGATGAACAGGGATGGTGCAGGAACAACCGGTGTTGCCGGGCCAGGCCGAGTCGGACGGGCACCCGCGGTTCGGAGGGCCGCTCCCGTCCGGGCGCACCCGCAGCGCCAGCGGCCACGGCCGCGCATGCGAGGCGGATGCGGACGATGCGGGGAGGACCGGGCCCGGCCCGCGATCGTCAGCCGAGGTAGGGTGGCGGGCTGGCCGAGCGCGGCGGCTCGGGCAGCCACTTCAGGTCCTGGAAGCCGCGCAGGATGTAGCCGCCCTTTTCCCACGACGAGCCTTCATAGCCGAAGGCGGCGAAGGCCATTTCGTTGTCGTAGAGCGAGGTCACGCACTTGCCGCGCACCAGGTTGAAGAAGGGCTGGCCCTCCATCGCCTGCACCGCCTGCAGCCGAACGGGGGCGGCGGCCGCGCGGAAGCTGCCGCCGGCGAGCCGGTCGAGCGCCGCGATCCCGTCGCGCAGCAGCTTCGCCGTGCCGGCGTCGGCGACGGCGGCCGCGTCCAGATCCTTGGCCAGCAGCGCATAGACCGCATCGGGCAGCTTGTCGTGGGGGAAGAGGACGCGCCCCATCTGCAGCAGTGTGTCGCCCTCGGCGCTGTTCAGCGTCTGCAGCTCGAGCGCCCAGGCGGTCGAGGGCGCGAGCAGGGCGAGCGGCGTACCCGCGGCGAGCACGCCCATCAGCACGCCGGTGCCCTTGAGCAGGCTGCGGCGGGTCAGGGAGATGCCTCTGGAAGAGCTTGGCGCGGCGTGTTCACGCCCTTGCGAAATCGGGATGGTTCTCACGGCAATCGTCTCCTCGTGATCTTGTCTTCGGCCATTGGACAGGCCTGTAGCGCAAGTGTAAGGAGGTCGGCCCCCGCCGGGGTCATAGGCGCTTACCTACAGCGGGCCTCGCAACAGGCTCTGCGCCGATGAAACCGCTGCCCGCGAGGGCCTTGCGCCGGGCCATTGACTGCAGCGTAAGCGACCGCTACCTTCTTCGCCAGCAAGCCGACTGGTCCGACCACTTGCCGGATGGTTTGAACCCATCGTGGAGCCTGACCGCCGCAGCCCGGTCGCCGATGGCGTAAGTACCGGCCTATCACCACGGCGCAGGGAGGCGGTGAAATACTGCGCCGCAGCTCGCGCAAACGTCGCCCCGCCACGCGGCCTCACGACCGCGTCGCCACCCGACCAGGCGCAGGATGCCCGGCGTGCCCACCGTCTCGAGGAGCCCACCATGTGCGAATACTTCGTCAAGGCCGACCCCATCCAGTACGAGCAGCGCACCCGCACGGTCCGCATCCGTGGCGCGCTCACCAGCATCCGGCTCGAGAACATGGCGTGGGACATCCTCGCCGAGATGGCCGAGGAGGAGAACTGCACCACCAATCACCTCATCGGCAAGTTCCACGACGAGATCCTCGCGCACCGGGGCGAGGTGCCGAATTTCGCGTCCTTCCTGCGCGTGACCTGCATGCGCTACCTGCGACGCAAGCTGATCGCCGCGGAGCGTGCCGTCCCAAACGCGCAGCCGCTGGCGAGCGAGGCCCGGCCCCCGCGCATCGCCGCGGTCGGGGGACGGTCCTGAGCCTGGTCCGCCGCACGACCGCGTCCGCCACCCCTGTTTCCTTCCTGCCGACACCGACTGGAGCCGCCATGGCAAAAATCATCCACAGCATGATCCGCGTGCTGGACCTCGACAAATCGATGCGCTTCTACGCCGACGTGCTCGGTCTGCGGGAGTCGCACCGCCTCGATTTCCCCGACTTCGCGCTGGTCTACCTGCGCGGCACGGAAAGCGACTTCGAACTCGAACTCACGCTCAACAAGGGCCGCGAGGAGCCGTACACGCACGGCACCGGTTACGGTCACATCGCCATCGTCGTGCCGGATGTGGCCGCGTTTCACGCCGAGCTGCTGACGAAGGGCTACGAGCCGGCGCCGGTGAAGGAATTCAAGCGCGACGACGAACTGCTGGCGCGCTTCTTCTTCATCCAGGACCCGGACGGCTACAAGATCGAAGTGCTCGAGCATCACGGCCACTACCATTGACGGCGGAGCGCCGGCTGCGTCACGCTTCCGGGCATTGCCGCCCCAGGGCCGCGCCGCCGTCGCCGGCGGCGCCCGCTCCCCCCTCGCCAGCCCCATTCATCACCGCGTGCCATGAACATCGAAGTCCTTCCCCTTCCCGCCTTCGACGACAACTACATCTGGCTGATCCGCAAGGGACGGGATGCCGTCGTCGTCGATCCGGGCGACGCGGCGCCGGTGCAGGCCTGCCTGCAGGCGCAGGGCCTCACGCTGCGGGCCATCCTGATCACCCACCATCACGGCGACCATGTCGGCGGCCTGAAGGACTTGCTCGCTGCCCATCCCGTGCCGGTGTTCGGCCCCGCCGGGGAGCACATCGCGGCCGTCACCGTGCCGGTGGACGACGGCGACACCGGGATCCTGCCGGGGCTGGAGCTGCCGTTCCGCGTCATCGGCGTGCCCGGGCATACGCGCGGGCACATCGCCTACGTGACGACCGCAGCGGATGTCGAACCGCCCTGGCTGTTCTGCGGCGACACCCTGTTCGCCTCCGGATGCGGCCGCCTGTTCGAGGGCACGCCCGCCGAGATGCTCGATTCGCTGGACCGCCTGGCGGCCCTCGACCCCGCCACCCGCGTGTGCTGCGCGCACGAATACACGCTCTCCAACATCGCCTTCGCCCTCGCCTGCGAGCCTGACAACCCCGACCTGATCGCCTGGCGCGAGCAGGCCCTCGCGCTGCGGGCCCGGGGCCTGCCCACCGTCCCGACGACGATCGGACACGAATTGCAGCTCAATCCCTTCCTGCGCACCCATCTTCCGGAAGTCCGGCGCCAACTCGCCGACACGCTGGCGCAACCGGCGCCGGACCGCCTTGCCGCCTTCGCACTGATGCGCGACTGGAAGAATCACTTCAAGCCGAAGACGATCGACTGACCTGGCCGGGCGCCGCCGGCCCCGGCCGAGGCTGGCGGATGCCGGGTCAGCTCCGGCTGCGCTTGGCCAGTTCCACCACCGCCTGCATCACCGTCTCGATCGGCGTCGCCACATCGTCCGGCGCCACCATGGCCGGCGGCACCAGTTGCGGCAGCCATTCCTTCAGCCGTGCCGGATCGCCGTCGCTGATCTCGATCGCATCCGCCAGCCCGGCGTAGAAGCCCGCCAGCAGCACCAGCCGCTGGCGGTCGCGCAGGAAGATCCGCACCAGCAGCACGACGATCACCGCCGCGCCGACGCGCGCCACCGAACTCGCGATCAGCGCGTTCAGATCCTCGCTGCGGCGCGTGCCCTCTTCCGCCACCGCGCGTTCCGCCTCCGCCTTAGCCCGGGCGACATCACGTTCCGCGTCCGCCTTCGACTGCGCGATGTCGCGATCGGCCCACGCCCGGTTGTCGTCCGCCGTGGCGCGGATCTGCGCCACCTCGACGGCCGCGTCCTTGCGCATCTGCTCCAGCGCAAGAGGATCGGCTGCGACGCCGGGGCGGCCGCGCGCCTGCACCGGTTGCCGCGGCAGCGGCACGTGGGCCGAGGCATTACTTTCCACGTTCGGGCGGACGGGTGTCGCTGCAGGCAACGCAGGCGCGGCCGCAACGGGCGGCGTCACCGATGGGGCGGGGCCGGGGTTCTGCACCGGTTCGGCGGGTGCCGCCAGGTTGCGCAGCATGCGCATGGTGGATTGCTGCAACAGCGCCTCGGCCTCGCGCTCGGCCGCCGTCTTGAACAGCGCGCCCGCAAGCCGGTCCGCCCCGGCGAAGATCAGGATGCAGGCTGACAGCACGCCGATGATGATGCGCAGATAGATCGTCGCGGTGTGCTCGTATTTCTGCGCGCGCTCGCGGTACTGCCCGGCAAGGCGCTTGACGTCGACACCGGCAGCGGCGGAAGTATCCATGGCGGCCCCTGGGCAGGTAACGGGCAGCTCCGCCATCAAGCTGCTGCAGCCGGGCTGTGGCGAAGCCGTCAGGGCTTCAGCCTAGCCTCTCATGCCCTCGGCGCCAAATGCTGCGTGCGCCGCCAGCCACGCCGCCGACGCCATGCCGACACCTTCAACGCGGGCTTCCCCCCACCGACTTGGCGCCTTCCTCGATCTCCAGCCCCCAGTCGCCGTACTCGTACCAGTCCTCGCCCAGCAGTTCCATCGGGTGCTGCGTGCGCCCCGACCCGTTGCCGCAACCCAGCGAATCCGCCGCGCAGTACTTGTCGCAACCCCAGCAGATGCGTTCGGGGTTCTTGGGGTGGAGCGGGAACTTCTTGGCCATGGTCTGTGCTTCTGAAGCGGGAGAGGGGGGATACCCGACAAGATTACTCGGCTATCTGCACGCTACTTTGACCTGGCTCAATTCCCGCGCGCTCGAGACTGAATCCGCCCGTGAATTTCGATGCGCGGACAGGCATCGCCGACACAGGAACCACGTCGATCGTGATTTTGTGCACAGCTCATATGACCTTCGACTGATGACGGTGCCGGCGCGGCTGGCTACCCTCCCGGCCCAGGTTTGCGCTCCATCGTCGAGCGCCCCGATTCCACCCATCCGAAGACAGCTCATCATGATCAAGCGCATTGGCTCCGCAACGCTCGCCGCCCTCCTCACCCTCACCGGCTGTTCCACCGCCTCGAAGAACATCGCTGCGGACTACGTCTCGCCCATGCAATATTCATCGTATGACTGCGACCAGGTCGGCGCCGAAACCCAGCGTGTGAAATCCCGCGCCGTGAAACTGGGAGCACGCCTCGACGAAGCCGCGTCCAACGATGCGGCACTCACCGGTGTCGGCCTCATCCTGTTCTGGCCGGCCTTGTTCGCATTGGGCGGAACCAAGCAGCAGGAAGCCGAATACGGCCGCCTTTCGGGCGAACTGGAAGCACTTCAGCAGGTCGCGATCGAGAAAAAATGCGGATCGCTCGGCAAACCGCAGCAATCGGCCAGCGCAAGCTGATGTCGCGCCCCGCACCGCACGGAGCACTCATGAACAACGCACTCTCGACCACCCTCATCGCCACTGCCATCATCCTCTCCACCGGCTGCGCCACGCCGGCCCGGGTGGACCAGATGGTTTCCACCGGCGAAGCCCAGTACCGCACCGCCGCGACGCCGCTTCGCAACAACCTCGCCCTCAAGGAAGTCACCGGCGGCCGTGAGACGAATCCGATGTGGGTTTCGAACGTCGGCTCGTCGGAACTCGAGCAGGCCCTGGAGGAATCCCTCAAGGCCGTCGGCCTGCTGGCAGCCCGCCAAGGCGGTGAATACCTGCTCACCGCCGATCTGATGAAACTCGACCAGCCCATGCTCGGCCTCGACATGACGGTCACGTCGACCGTCCGCTACATCGTCGCCGAGCGCGCGACCGGCAAATCCGTCTTCGACGAGACGTTGACGGCGCCCTACACCGCCAGATTCTCCGATGCATTGCTGGCGCCGGAGCGACTGAAGCTCGCAAACGAAGGCGCGATTCGCACCAACATCGGCAAGCTGCTGGAGCGGCTTGTTCATCTGAAATTCGACAAAGTCGCCGTCGCGAAGTAGCAGACGTGCCATTGGGCAGCGCCCATGACCTTACCGGCGTCTCATCGACCGGGACGCCGCTTGAATTGCCTTTTCAGTGAGTCGAGGCGGATGAAGGACAAGCTTCCACCGTGCAGCGCCAAGGCGCCTTTGTCAGCCGCGCTTGCCGCCCTTATCGCGGTCGCTGCGAGTACGAGCACATGGGCGCAGGCCCTGCCGCCTCCATCGAGGACGGTCTTCAAGTGCGAAGCAGGTGGCAAGGTGATCTACTCCGACTCGCCGTGCCTGGGCGCGAAGAAGATGGAAATCGAGGCCACGCGCGGAGTCAGCAAGCTGTCGGGCAGCGACCGCGTCGGCAATGACGTGCGCCACGAGCGGCATCGCGAACTGATCGCCGAGGCTCTCAAACCGCTCACGGGCATGGACGCCAGGCAGATGGACAACTACGGGCGAAGAC
>SHNC01000063.1 GCA_004295105.1 Betaproteobacteria bacterium
TGGCGATGCCCTGCGGCAGGTCGGCCGGGCCGTAGGCGCGCGGCGTGCCGTCATTGACCACGACGACGGTGCCGACACCTTCGGCCAGCAACTGGCGGGCGATGATGGGCACCGACAGCGTGCCGTCGTGCGGCTGGCCGCCGGTCATGGCGACCGCGTCGTTGTACAGGATCTTGTAGGTGATGTTCACCTTCGCCGCCACCGCGGCGCGGATGGCGAGGATGCCGGAGTGCATGTAGGTGCCGTCACCGAGGTTGGCGAACACGTGCGGCGTTTTCGTGAAGGGCGACTGGCCGACCCAGGGCACGCCTTCGCCACCCATCTGGCAGAAGGTCTGGGTGTGCTCGGGCGACAGCCAGGTCGCCATGTAGTGACAGCCGATGCCGGCGATGGCGCGCGAGCCTTCCGGCACCTTGGTCGAGGTGTTGTGCGGGCAGCCCGAGCAGTAGTGCGGCACGCGCGCGATCGACAGCCGCGGCTTGGCGAGCGCGGCCTCCTTGGCCTCGAGGAACACCAGCCGCGCCTTGATGCGGTCGGAGGTGTAGAAGCGCGCGATGCGGGCGGCGATGGCACGCGCGATCATCGCCGGCGTCAGCTCGCCGGCGGCGGGCAGGAACCAGTCGCTGTGCGGCAGACTCCACTCACCCTTCTCGTCGAACTTGCCGATCACGCGCGGGCGCACGTTCTCGTTCCAATTGTAGAGCTCTTCCTTCAACTGGTACTCGAGGAACTGGCGCTTCTCCTCGATGACCAGGATCTCGTCCAGGCCGTCGGCGAAGCGGCGCACGCCTTCGGCCTCCAGCGGCCACACCATGCCCACCTTGTACAGGCGCAGGCCGATCTCGGACGCCACCGTGTCGTCGATGCCGAGGTCTTCCAGGGCCTGGCGCACGTCGAGGTAGCTCTTGCCGCTAGTGATGATGCCGAGCTTCGCATTCGGACTGTCGATGACCGTGCGGTTCAGGTTGTTGGCGCGGCAGTAGGCGAGCGCGGCATACAGCTTGTGGTGCAGCAGGCGCTTTTCCTGCACCAGCGGCGGGTCGGGCCAGCGCAGGTTGAGGCCGTCGGCCGGCAGCGGGAAGTCCTCGGCGGACGGGATCACCGTGTGCACCTTGAACGGATCGACATCGACCGAGGACGAGGTCTCCACCGTATCGGTCAGCGCCTTGAACGCCACCCAGCAGCCCGAATAACGCGACAGCGCGAAGCCGTGCAGGCCGTATTCCAGGTATTCCTGGATGCCGGCCGGCGCCAGCACCGGCATCATCAGCGCCTTGAACACGTGTTCGGTCTGATGCGGCAGCGTCGAGGACTTGGCCGCGTGGTCGTCGCCGGCGATCACCAGCACGCCGCCGTGCTTCGAGGTGCCGGCGGC
Organism: Betaproteobacteria bacterium; assembly: GCA_004295105.1. Lineage (GTDB taxonomy): Bacteria > Pseudomonadota > Gammaproteobacteria > Burkholderiales > Rhodocyclaceae > Thauera. The sequence continues at coordinate 1,376 of SHNC01000063.1, forward strand.
GTTGGCGTGGCGGAACACGTCGCCGGTGCGGTCCACGCCCGGGCCCTTGCCGTACCAGATCGAGAACACGCCGTCGTAGATCGCGTTGGGGTCGAGATCGACCTGCTGCGTGCCCCACACCGCGGTGGCGGCGAGATCCTCGTTGAGGCCGGGCTGGAAGCGGATGTTCTTCGGCTCGAGGAATTTCTTCGCCGTCCAGAACTCCTGGTCGACGTTGCCGAGGGGCGAGCCGCGATAGCCGGTGACGAAGCCGGCGGTGTTCAGGCCGGCGGCCTCGTCGCGCATCTTCTGCATCATCGGCAGGCGCACCAGGGCCTGGATGCCGGTCATCCAGGCGCGGCCGGATTGCAGGGTGTATTTGTCGTCGAGGGTGACGGGGGGCAGTGTGTTCGACATGGTGGTGTGAACCGCCGCAGACCCTGCCTTGCTGCGCTGTTGGCGCAGCCGGTCAGCCTGCCGGCGTTGTCTCCTGTGTGGTTGTCGGCGTCACGTTCAGGACAGCGAACGATGAGGGCGCATGCTACGGAGACCGAGGCGAAAAAATTTTCCTGATTCAGTTGAATTTCGGACTTATCAGAAAAATTTTTTCGCTCATCACTTCCTATTATTCGCCTTCGTCGCTGCCGGACCACGCGTGGCGACAAACATGACCGCGCCACGAGCGCAGACAAACAAAGAGGAGACTCCCGTCATGATGCCTGCCACCCTTGTGCGATGCCCGGCCCGCGCCGGCCGCGCCGCCCCCCGCTCCCGCCGCCCGGAGGCCCGCTGACATGTCCGCCACTTCCACCCTCTCCACCTCGGTCGGCGGCGCCGTAGCAGCCGGCCACGCGCAGTGGTCCTCGCGCATGGGTTTCGTGCTTGCCGCCACCGGCTCCGCCGTCGGTCTCGGCAACATCTGGAAGTTTCCTTACATGGTCGGGCAGAGCGGCGGTGCCGCCTTCGTGCTCGTCTACCTCGCCTGCATCAGCCTGATCGGCGTCCCCATCCTGGTGGCCGAATGGATGATCGGCCGCCGCGGCCAGAAGAACCCGGTCAACACCATGGCGCAACTGGCGCGTGAGCACGGGCACCACCGCAACTGGGCGCTGGTGGGCGCCATCGGCGTGCTGGGGGCCTTCCTGATCCTGTCCTTCTACAGCGTGATCGGCGGCTGGGCGCTGGCCTACATGCGCGACGCCGCCGCCGGCGGCTTCACCGGCCTGGACAAGGCCGCGATCGGCGCCGCCTTCGACAGCTTCCTGGCGCGGCCGGGCGAACTGCTGACCTGGCACTCGGCGTTCATGCTGCTGACCGTGGGCGTGGTGGCGATGGGCGTGTCCGCCGGCCTCGAGCGCGGCTCCAAGCTGATGATGCCGGCGCTGGGCCTGATCCTGGTGGTGCTGGTGGGCTACGGCGCCACCACCGGGAGCTTCGGCGAAGCCGCCGCCTACATGTTCAACCCGGACTGGAGCAAGCTCGACAGCAAGGTGGTCATGGCCGCCCTTGGCCATGCGTTCTTCACGCTGTCGCTGGGCATGGGGATCATGATGGCCTACGGCTCCTACCTCGGACAGGATGTGAACCTGCTGCGCGCCGCCCGCACCGTGGTGGTCATGGACACCACCTTCGCCCTGTGCGCCGGCATGGCGATCTTCCCCATCGTGTTCGCCAACGGCCTCGACCCCGCGGCCGGCCCCGGTCTGGTGTTCGTCACGCTGCCGCTTGCCTTTGGCAACATGAGCGGCGGCCTGGTGCTGGGCACGCTGTTCTTCCTGCTGCTGACCTTCGCCGCGCTGACCTCGTCGATCTCGCTGCTCGAGCCGGTGGTGGAACTGCTGGAAGAGCGCACGCCGCTGAACCGCGTCGGCGCCACCGTGGTGGCCGGCACGACGATCTGGGCCCTGGGCATCGCCGCGCTGCTGTCCTTCAACCTGTGGGCCGACGTCAAGCTGGCCGGGCTCAACATCTTCGACCTGCTCGATCATGTGACCAGCAAGTTCATGCTGCCGCTCGCCGGCCTGGGCGCGATCGTCTTCGCGGCGTGGAAGCTGGAGCAGCGCAGCGTGCAGCGCGAACTGGGTCTGGGTGCGGGCGGCTTCCGCTTGTGGACCCTGCTGGCGCGTTACGTGGCGCCGCTGGGGGTGCTGTTCGTATTCTGGAACAACCTGTGAGTACGAGAGACTGATCCGGAACGGCGCGCGGGGCATCTGCTCCGCCGGGCTGCGGAACTCGCCCGGCTCCACAGATACCCCGCACACCGTTCCTCGCGTCGGAGTCGTTCTGAAAAGACCGAACGACCATGCGTCCTTCAGGCCCAGCCCTGCCGCGCTCAGAGCGGCAGGGCTGTTTCGTTCTTGATCTCGCGCAGCGCAACCGACGAGTTCGTGACGTCGATCTCGGGGATCTTCAGCAGGAAGTTGTGCATGAAGGACGACAGCGCCTCCAGGCTGGGCAAGTAGAGCTTCAGCAGGCAATCGGTCTCGCCCAGCAGCTCGTAGCACTCCACCACTTCGTCGCAGCCCTTCACCACCTTCTCGAAGCGCTCCAGCACGTCGGCGCTGTGCTGCTTCAATTTGACCCGCACCCACACGCAGGTGCCCAGACCCACCTTGTGGCGATCCACCAGTGCCACATAACCCCGGATCAGGCCCGCCTCCTCCATCTCCTTGACCCGCCGCCAGCACGGCGACGGCGACATGCCCACCTTGTCGGCCAGCACCTGGGTACTGAGGGTCGAATCCTTCTGCAGCAGCTCCAGGATGCGGCGCTGCGACTGATCGAGTTTCATGTCTCCCGCCCCTGCGGAGGCCTGCCGGCTCCGCCATCGTTGTCATGCCCTGCACGGCCGGACTCGCGCCCGGCCGGTCCAGCGGATCAGAGCACCTTCAGCAGCTCGACCTCGAACACCAGCGTGGCATTCGGCGGGATCACCCCACCGGCGCCGCGGGCGCCATAGCCCAGTTGCGGCGGGATCGTCAGCTTGCGCCGGCCGCCGACCTTCATGCCCTGCACGCCCTCGTCCCAGCCGCGGATCACATGGCCGGCGCCGAGCGGGAAATTGAACGGGTCGTTGCGGTCCTTGCTCGAATCGAACTTGGTGCCGTCGGTCAGCCAGCCGGTGTAATGCACCGACACCATCTTGCCCTTTTCGGCGAGGTCGCCGCTGCCGGTTTCGATGTCGTCGATGACGAGCCCGCTGGCGGTGGTGGTCTGGGTCATGCGTGTCTCCCGTGTTGGAGTGAAGGGATGGGGATTCTACCTGCCGCCGCACTCAGCCCGTGCGCCAGCGCGCGGCGAACTTCTGCCGGAACTTGGCCACCTTGGGCGAGATCACGTAGCGGCAATAGGGCAGGTCGGTGTTGTTCCAGTAATAGTCGTCGTGGTCCTCCTCCGCCGGCCAGAACGTCCCGGCGGGCTTGACCTCGGTGACGATGCGCGACGGCCAGATGCCGCTGCGATCCAGTTCGTCGATCAGCGCCAGCGCGGTGTCGCGCTGCGCGTCGCCGGAGGTGAAGATCACCGAGCGGTACTGCGTGCCGACGTCGTTGCCCTGGCGGTTCAGCGTGGTCGGGTCGTGAATGGCGAAATAGATCTCGAGCAGTTCGCGATAGCCGATGCGCGCCGGGTCGAACTCGACTTTCACCACTTCCGCATGGCCCGTCGTACCGCTGCACACCTGGCCGTAGGTGGGCGACGCCACGCCGCCACCGCAGTAGCCGGACTTCACCGACGCCACGCCGTCGGTCATCAGGAACACCGCCTCCAGACACCAGAAGCAGCCGCCGCCGAGGATGGCGGTGTCGAGTTGTTGGGGGTTGTTCATCGCCGTGATCTCCATTTCTTCGTAGGCAGCCCCGGGGCCGCTTGCCCTTCTGAGACCCGTTGCGCCGTCGGGTCGTTCGGACCACGGCCCACACATCCAATCGCGGTCAAGCCCACTCCTGCGGCCCCACCGCCGCACGCTCCCGCAGGAACGCGCTTGAGCGCGACCGCGCCGCCCGATTGTTCGGCGGCGCGTCAGCGGAAGCTGAAACTGTAATGCAGGTCGAGCGCGTTGTCGGTGCCGCCGCGGGCAATGAGCGACAGCCGGCGCGACAGTTGATAGGTGAGCTTGACCAGGGTTTCCGCGCCCCCGAGGCTCTGTTCGAAGGACAGAAACAGATCGGCGCCGAGGCGTTTGCCCACGCTCAACACCTGGCCGGACACCGTGGGGCCACTGGCGATGCGCGCACCGCCGCCGACCACGCGGCTGGTGGCGGTACGCGAGGTGCTGTTGAGCTCGCCCTGGCCGATGGAGAAGGTGTCGAAGCCCAGACTGCGCGACAGCTCGTCGGTCATGCCGCCGCCGGGGCCGCCGAGCAGGGCCTGCGCCGCCGGCAGCAGCAGGCCGAGGTCAGCCCCCGACGCGGCGTCCGGCGCGCGGCCGAGCACGATCCACGACAGCTTTTCCGGGTCGGGCACGGCGGGCTCGGACACCAGCCGCACCAGTGGCCGCCGCGCACTGCCGAGGATCTCGACGCCCGCCTCCACCTGCAAGCCCTTGCGCAGCGCGACGACGTTGAGGCCCGGATTGTCCAGCGGCCCCTGGAAGTTCACCAGCCCGCGCTCGATGCTGAGGCGCTGGCCGTAGCCGCGATAACTGCCACCCACCGTCGCCACCGTGCCCACCGCCGCCAGCGGCAGCCCCGGTTGCTGGCGCAGGCGCAATTCGCCGGACAATCGCGTGTCCAGCCCCATCGCCGACAGGTAGAGCGCGTCGCCCAGCGCCACGCGCAGGTCGGCACGCACGCCGAAGCTGCCGGGTTTCTCCTCGCGCCCCAGCACCACCACGTCGTCGCCCAGGCTGGGCGGCGGCGTATCGGCTAATTCCAGGTAGCCGGCGTCGGCGCGGAAATCGGCCTGCAGATCGAGCGTGGTCCAGGTCGAGCGCCCGCGGCCGTCACCGGACACGATCAGCCAGCGATCGGGGCGTTGCAGCAGCGGCAGGCGTTCGGCCCGAAAGCGGAACTCGCCAGCCCCGGTCGCGAGCAGGATCTCTCCCGACGCCGTCAGCGCGCCCGGCGTCGCGGTCAGGCGCTCGACAGGAACGCGGTTGTCGCGCGGGCGCACGCGATTGGGCGACACGAAGACAAGCCGGTCGAGCCGCAGGCGGTCGCGATCGAAGCTCATGTCGAGCTCGCCGCCGGACAACACCAGCCCCTGGTCGACCAGCGCGAACTGCAGGTCGCGGCCGTTGATGCGCCCGCTCGCCAGCGGCTCGGCCACCGTACCGGCGAGCGCGAACTCGCCCTGCAGGCGGCCGGCGGTGTCGACGTTGTCGCGCATCAGCCGGCCCAGCCAGGCGATGGACGGCATGTCGAGCCGCGCCTGCCCCTGCAGCGGGGCCTGCGGCGCGATGCGCCAGCCGCTCTTGCCGATGCGCTCGGCGCGCAACGAAGCGGAACCGTCGACGCGGCCGAGTTCCGTGCCGCTCACCTCCCAGTTCAGTGTCAGGCGGTCGCCGCGCGCCGCCAGCCTCGCCTCGAGGGCCTCCAGGCCGAGCCGGGTACGGATCTCGCCCTCGATGGCGACGTCGCCCGATTCGCGGAACACCCGTGCATCGCCGTCCAGCGTGTCACCTGCGCGCAGGTTCCATTCGGCACCGAGGGTCAGCGCGCCTGGTCCGCGCCCGCGTCGCTCCTCGCCCCCCTCGCGCGCGACCGCAGGCCGCGCCGTCTCGCGCTGGCGCAGGTCGACCACCAGGCCGGTGAGCGAACCGCGCGCGACGCTCGCCGACGGCGTCCACAGCGTCTCGAGCAGGCGCACCCGGCCGTGCTCGCCGGCGGCAAGTTCGGCTGTGGCGAGGCTGACACGATCGGGCGCGAGTTCGAGTGCTGCCGGTGCGAGGAGGCGGGCCGCGACCTTGCCGCCCGTTTCCAGCGCTTCGAGCCGGCCCGCCCAGTGCAACTGCTCGGGCTTCGCGCCCCGCCCGCCCGCCGCCGTCGCCAGCCCGCCCTGCAGGCGCAGCGCCAGCGTGTTGCCATCGAGCCCGCTGGCGCTCAGCCGCAACGTGTGCGCGGCGCGAGTGCCATCGGCCGTCAGGAAGGCGGTATCGACGAGCGCCGGGCCGGCATCCGGCCGCGCCACAGCGGCACGCTCGACCGACCCCGGCGTGGCCGATGCCAGCTCGGACAGCCCGACGGAGAGCCGGAACGGCCCATCGACACCGGCGTCGAGGCGGGCCTCGCCATTGACCGCGGCCAGTCGCAGCTCGCCGGGCAGGCGCAGGGACTCGGCGAAGAAGCTCAGCGCCCCCGCGGGCCTGGCCAGGCTGCCGGACAGCGTCCCCTCGGCGCCGGCGCGCCCCCCCAATCCATGGCCGATCGCCCCCAGCGCAGGCGCGTCGAGCTTCAGCGCCAGGCTGTCGCCCGGTCCGCCCCAGGCGCCCTTGGCCTGCAGGCGGTTGCCGGCGAGTTCCAGCGCCAGGACCACGTCCGACATGCGGAACGCGTCCGCCGTCGCCGCGTAGCGGAACTCGCCGGCACCGCCCAGCGGCCGGCCTTCGAAGCGGCTGTCGGGCAGGCTGAATTTCGCCTGCACGTCGAGCTGCGGCGCGAGTGTGCCGCTTGCGGCCAAGTCCAGGTTGAGCAGCGCCGTCGGCGCGTCCGCCACCAGCGCACGCGGGTCGACGTCGCGCAGGCGACCGTCGAGGGTGAAGCTGCGGGGCGTCCCTGCCGCCGCATCGGGGGCGCCGGCATGCACTTCGGCGTCGGCATCGATGCGCGCCTTGCCGATGGTCAGGCCGAGTTGCGCATGCTGGCGCGCCGCGTCGGCACCGAGCTCGACGCGTCCGGCGAGGATCTGCTGCGGCAGGCGGGAGTCGAGCGCACGCATGTCGATGTCGGCCAGCTCCAGCACGGCGCTGACCTGGCCGAAGCCGGGTACGTCCGCACCCGTCGTGACTTCAGGCCTGTCGACCGGGGTCTCGCCCGCCGCGCCGCCCGCGGCGGCGTCGGGCAGCGCCCAGGTCAGGCGGCCGCTGATCCGCCCCTCCACGTGGGCCGTGGCCCCCGGCAGGCGGATGTCCAGCGCATCGAGATCCACGGTCCCGGAGCGCCACGCCAGGCGCCCGACGACGGACCTGAGCGGAAGTCCGCCCTGGTCGGCCGCCGCCGGGCGGGCATTGGTGATGCGCAAGGGGCCGCTCAGGGGCCCCCCCTCGCCGCCGGCAGCAGCGAGATCGGCTTCCAGCCGCAGGGCTGCGCGGGGCGCGCCGGCGGCGAAGGCGGATGGATCGATGTCGCCGAGGGCGAGCTTCAACGCCCGTAACGGAAGGGGCTCGAAGGGTGCCGCCCGCAGCTCGGCCTGCCCCTGCAGTCCCTCTCCCTGCGCCTGCAGTTCGAGGCGCGGCTGCAGCAGGGTTTCGTCCGCGGTGAACTGCGCCGCATAGGCGCGACCACCCTGTTCGCCGGCAACACGGCCGCTGGCCGACAGCGCAAAGGGCGACACGCCGTCGACTTCTGCGGCGAGTTCCACACGGCCCTGCGGCAGCGTCAGCGCAAGCGCGGACAGGCGGTGACGGCGCCCGTCGCTGGCGAGCGCGGCGGCGAGATCGGAGAACGAGAACGCGGGCGGCCCCGGCAAGTCGGCCCCGGCCGCACCCGCTCGCGGCGCAGCAGGCTCCGCTTCCCCCGCATCCGGCGCCAGGGACGGGACGCCGGCTTCGGGCAGCTCGCGCAACTCGAACGCCGCGAGCTCGACGCGGCGCAGGTCGATCGCGAGCGGCAGTGTGAGATCTTGCGGCGCGGGCGTCGGGCCGGCCTCCGCCGCGGGGCGCCGTGCCACTCGCAGCCTGCCGGCGACGAGCCGATCGACGACGAGGCGCCCGGACAGCAGTTCCGACGGCCGCCAATCGACATCCAGCCCGTCGATCTCGATACGCAGGTCGGTCGCGGCATAGCGGACGGCCTCGACCTCCAGCGGGCCCAGCAGACGGCCCCGTGGCGCCACCACCGCGAGCGCACCGCCGCTCGCGCGCTGCGCGACGCCGAGCAGCGCGTGCAGCCCCGCCTCGGTGCCGACGAGCCAGGAAGCGAGGGCCGCCACGGCCGCGAGCGTCAGCGACACGACAGCGGCGAGCCACGCGTACCTGCGACGCCGTCGCGTCAAGGCGCTTGCGCGCGCATCGCCGGGGGGGCCGGCCTCATGCTGGCCCGGCACGGGCGGGACGGGGTCGTCCGGCCCGGACATGTCCTTCAGCCGAACAGTGCGCGCAGCCCGTCGCCCGGCTCGGCGACACGCATGAAGGCCTCGCCCACGAGGAAGGTCTGCACCGCGTGAGCCCGCATCAGCGCGACGTCCGCGGGCTTGAGGATGCCCGATTCGGTGACCACGATGCGCCCGGCGGGGATGCGCGGCAGCAGGTCGAGCGAGGTCTGCAGCGACACCTCGAAGCTGCGCAGGTTGCGGTTGTTGATGCCGACCAGCGGCGTCTGCAGTTGCAGCGCCTGTTCGAGCTCGTCACCGTCATGCACCTCCACCAGCACCGCCATGCCCAACGCCTGCGCAATCGCTTCCATGTCGCGCATCTGCGCCAGGCTCAGGCAGGCGGCGATGAGCAGGACGGCGTCCGCGCCCATCGCACGCGCCTCATACACCTGATAGGCGTCCACGAGGAAGTCCTTGCGCAACACCGGCAGCGCGCAGGCGGCCCGTGCGGCCTGCAGATAGTCGGGCGAGCCCTGGAAGAACGGCCGGTCGGTCAGCACCGACAGGCAGGCGGCGCCGGCCGCCTCGTAGGAACGCGCAATATCGGCGGGACGGAAGTCCTCGCGGATCACGCCCTTGGACGGGCTGGCCTTCTTGATCTCGGCGATCACCGCCGAACGCCCGGCGGCGTGTCGAGCGCGGATGGCGCCGACGAAGTCGCGCGCCGGCGCGTCCTGCAGGGTGGCTTCGGCCTCGACGCGGACGGCCGCCAGCGGCTTCGCCGCCGACGCCGCGGCGACCTCGCCGACCTTGACCGCGCAGATCTTCTTCAGGATGTCGCTCATCATGTCGCCCCGAAACGCTGGGTGTATTGCACGAACTGGTCGAGTTTGGCGCGTGCCGCACCGGACTCGACGATCTCGCGCGCACGGGCGATGCCGGCACCGATCGAATCGACCAGATTCGCGGTGTACAGCGCCACGCCGGCGTTGAACAGCACGATGTCGCGCGCCGGCCCGAGTTCGTTGTCGAGCACGCCGAGCAGCACGCGGCGCGACTCGTGGGCGTCGGCGACGCGCAGGTTGCGGGTGGCCGCCATCGCCAGGCCGAAGTCTTCCGGATGGATCTCGTATTCGCGGACCTCGCCGTTCTTCAGTTCGCCGACCATGGTCGCGGCGCCCAGGCTGACCTCGTCCATGCCGTCCAGGCCGTGCACCACCATCACATGCTCGGCGCCGAGCCGCTGCATCACGCGCGCGAGGATGCCGACGAGATCGGGGTGGAACACGCCCAGCAGCGTGTTCGCTGCGCCGGCCGGGTTGGTCAGCGGACCGAGGATGTTGAAGATGGTGCGCACGCCCATCTCGCGGCGGATGGGGGCGACGTTCTTCATCGCCGCATGGAAGTTGGGCGCGAACATGAAGCCGATGCCGGTGGCTTCGATGCACTCGGCGACCTGTTCGGGGGTCAGATTGAGGTTGGCACCCAGCGCCTCGATCACGTCCGCCGCACCGGACTTGGACGACACGCCGCGCCCGCCGTGCTTGGCGACGCGCGCGCCGGCCGCGGCGGCCACGAAGGTCGTTGTGGTCGAGATGTTGAAGGTGTGCGAGGAATCGCCACCGGTTCCGACCACGTCGAGGAAATGCGGGCCGGGCGCTTTCACCACCACCTTGGTGGACATGTCGCGCATCACCGCAGCGGCGGCGGTGATCTCGTCGATGGTTTCCTTCTTCACACGCAGGCCGGTCAGGATGGCGGCCGTCATCACCGGCGAGACTTCGCCGGCCATGATCTGGCGCATCAGCGACAGCATTTCGTCGTAGAAGATCTCGCGGTGTTCGATGGTGCGTTGCAGCGCCTGTTGAGCAGTAATCGTCATCTGTCGGGTTCCTTCAGCCGGATGGCCGCCGCTCAGCGCGTGCGGTCGAGAAAGTTGCGCAGCAGGTCGTGGCCACGCTCGGTGAGGATGGATTCGGGGTGGAACTGCACCCCCTCCACGTCCAGCGTCTTGTGGCGCACGCCCATGATCTCGCCGTCGTCGGTCCACGCGGTGACCTCGAGGCAGTCGGGCAGGCTCTCGCGCTCGATCGCCAGCGAATGGTAGCGGGTGCAGGTGAGCGGGTTCGGCAGGCCGCGGAACACGCCGACGTCCTTGTGATGCACCGGCGAGGTCTTGCCGTGCATCAGTTGGCGCGCATGGACGATGCGCCCGCCGAAGGCCGCACCGATGCTCTGGTGGCCGAGGCAGACGCCGAGGATGGGCAGCTTGCCGGCGAATTCCCTGATCGCCGGCACCGAGATGCCCGCTTCCGCCGGCGAGCACGGCCCCGGCGACACCACGAGGTGGTCGGGCTTCAGCACGGCGATCTGCTCGAGCGTGATCTCGTCGTTGCGGTAAACCTTCACGTTGGCGCCCAGTTCACCGAAGTACTGCACCAGGTTGTAGGTGAAGCTGTCGTAGTTGTCGATCATCAGCAGCATGGTGTTCCCCTCACTCCACCCGCGTGTCCAGCCCGCCCTCGGCCATCTCGGCCGCGCGCAGCATCGCCTTCGCCTTGCTCTGCGTTTCCTGCCACTCCGAGTCGGGGTCGGAGTCGGCGACGATGCCGGCACCCGCCTGCACGTGGATGTGGCCGTCCTTCAGCACCGCGGTACGGATGGCGATGGCAAGGTCCATGTCGCCATGGAAGCCGAGATAGCCTACCGAGCCGGCGTAGATGCCGCGCTTGACCGGCTCCAGCTCGTCGATGATCTCCATCGCCCTCACCTTGGGCGCACCGGACACCGTGCCGGCCGGGAAGGTGGCGCGCAGCACCGCCAGCGCATTGAGCCCGTCCTTCAATCTGCCCTCGACGTTGGACACGATGTGCATCACGTGCGAATAGCGCTCGATGGTGAATTGCTCGGTGACCTTCACGGTGCCGGTCTCGGACACGCGGCCGGCGTCGTTGCGGCCGAGATCGAGCAGTTGCAGGTGCTCGGCACGCTCCTTCTGGTCGGCGAGCAGATCCTCCTCCAGCGCCAGATCCTCTGCGACGGTGGCGCCGCGCTTGCGCGTACCGGCGATGGGCCGCACGGTGACGGTGTCGTCCTCGAGCCGCACCAGGATCTCGGGCGAGGCGCCGACGACATGGAAGTCCTCGAGGTTGAAGTAGAACATGTAGGGCGACGGGTTCAACGAGCGGATCGCGCGGTACAGCGCCATCGGACTGGCCGCATAGGGTTTGCTCATGCGCTGCGACAGCACCACCTGCATGATGTCGCCGTCGACGATGTACTGCTTGGCGCGGCGCACCGCGTCCTTGAACGCGTCCTCGCCGAAGCTCGACACCGGCGGCAGCGGCTCGGCGCGGATCTCCTCGGGAATCTGCACCGGCGCGCGCAGCTTGGCGAGCAGTTCGCTCAGGCGTCGCTTGGCGCGCTTGAAGGCGCCCGGCACTTCGGGCTCGGCATACACCACCAAGGTCAGCTTGCCGGTCAGGTTGTCGACGATGGCGATTTCTTCCGACAGCAGCAGCAGGATGTCGGGCGTGTTCAGCGCGTCGGCCTTCTCCGTTTTCGCCAGTTTGGGCTCGATGTAGCGTACGGTGTCGTAGCCGAAGCAGCCCACCAGGCCGCCAGCGAAGCGCGGCAGGTGCTCGCGCGGCGGCACCTTGATGCGGTTCATGAACTCGGCGACGAAGTTCAGCGGGTCGCCATAGTCGCGGCGCTCGACCAGACGGTTGCCGGTCAATAGCAGCGCGGAGCGGCCATACACCTCGATGCGCGTCGGCGAGGCCAGCCCGATGAAGGAATAGCGGCCGAAGCGCTCACCCCCCTGCACGGACTCCAGCAGGTAGGTGTAGGGCTCGTTGGCGAGCTTCAGGTAGATGGACAGCGGCGTGTCGAGATCGGCGAAGGTCTCGAGCGTGACCGGAATGCGGTTGTAGCCCTCGGCGGCGAGGGCGTTGAATTCCTGTTCGAGCATGGGTGCTCCACATGAGTCGGTTCGAATCGGCAGCAGGCAGCCTGATGGGCTGCTTTGGACGAAGCTGCAGCGGCGGCTGCAGGAGCGGCATCGGGCGGCGACGCTGTGGAATCACGCTTCGGCCGACGACCCGCAGGGGAAGTCGCGTTCAGTGGCCCAAAGGCCAACGCCAGCCGCCGCGCCAGCAGGGCTGGGCGAAGCGTGCGGCGGCAAGGAAGCGATCCCGGTGTGCGAACGTCACGATAACGATCCGGAGTGGAGGCTGACGAGCAGACACGACTGCGCTAAGCGAGCGCGATGTGGTCGAGTGCCTGAAGTGCGTTCGATAGTAGCCCATCGCATTCGATGGTGTCCACCGGCATGCCCTCGCTATAACCGTAGGTGACGAGAAGCACCGGCATGCCGGCGCCCTGCGCGGCAAGGGCGTCGTTGGCCGAATCGCCGATCATCAGCGCTTGCCCGGCGGATACGCCGAGACGCTCGCAAGCCAGATGCAGCACCGCAGGATCGGGCTTCTTCACCGCCAGCGTGTCGCCGCTGACCACCGTGTCGAAATGCTCTGCGATGCCCATGCGCTCGAGCAGCGGCAGGGTGAACGCCTCGGCCTTGTTGGTGACCACCGCCAGCTTGATGCTGCGCGCCCGCAGCGCGGCGATCGTCTCCAGCACACCGGGGTAGATGCGGGTGCTGACGCCATTGACGACGTGGTAATGACGGCGGAAGACCGGCACGGCGGCCTCGATCTCGTCCTCGCTGGCCCGGGCGTTGTCGGTCAGGCAGCGCCGCACCAGGTTGGGGATGCCCTTGCCGACGAAGCTGTGGATCTCGTCCTGCGTGCGGACCGGCCGCCCGAGCTCGGCGAGCATGCGGTTGGCCGCCTCGGCCAGGTCGCCGATGGTGTCGAGCAGCGTGCCGTCCAGATCGAACAGCACCGCACGGGGCGAATAGCGCGCCGCACTCATGCGCCCACCTTCGCCAGCTCGGCGCGCAGCGCGCCGATCACCGTGTCGTAGCGGTTGGGGTCGCCGTCGCGACCGGCGCCGAACACGGCGGAGCCGGCAACGAAGGTGTCGGCTCCGGCACGGGCGATCTCGGCGATGTTGTCCACCTTCACGCCGCCATCGATCTCGAGCAGGATGCGGCGGCCCGTCCGGGCCTCGTACGCATCGATCCTGTCGCGCGCGGCACGCAGCTTGTTCAAGGTTTCCGGAATGAACTTCTGGCCGCCGAAGCCCGGGTTCACGCTCATCAGCAGCACCACGTCGAGCTTTTCCATGACGTGATCCATGTAGTGCAGCGGCGTCGCCGGGTTGAACACCAGGCCAGCCTGGCAGCCGGAGTCGCGGATCAGGCCGAGGCTGCGGTCGACATGCTCGGAGGCCTCGGGATGGAAGGTGATGACGTTGGCGCCAGCCCTGGCGAAGTCCGGGATGATGCGATCGACCGGCTTCACCATCAGGTGCACATCGATGGTCGCGCCCGTGACCGGACGGATGGCCTCGCACACCAGCGGACCGATCGTGAGGTTCGGCACGTAATGGTTGTCCATCACGTCGAAGTGGATCCAGTCCGCGCCCGAGGCCACGACCTGTGTGATCTCTTCGCCGAGCCTGGCGAAATTGGCGGACAGGATGCTGGGGGCGATGCGGTACATGGGCGGCTCCGGGCAGCGCTGGGGTTTCCCGCGATTCTATGCGCCGCCCGCGCTCAGCGCACGCACACCTTGCGCACCTGCCGGATGTCGGTGATGCCGGCCAGCACCTTCTCGATGCCATCCTGGCGCAGCGTGCGCATGCCGTCGGCGAGCGCCTGGCCGAGCAGGCGCGACACCGGCGCACGCTCCTGGATCAGGCGCTTGAGCGCATCCGATCCGGGCATCAGCTCGTGCAGACCGACGCGCCCCTTGTAGCCCTGGTTACATTCCGCACAACCCACCGGCCGATAGAGGGTGAAGTGCCCGTCCGCATCGGCGAACCGCTCACGCCACTGCGCCAGCACCTTGTGCATCTCGCCCTCGGGATCGGCCTCGAAGGACGGCGTCAGGTGCATGTCCTCGCAGTACTCCTCGAGCAGGCGCCGGATCTCGTCCTCGTCCGGGCGGTAAGCGACCTTGCACTTTACGCACAGCCGCCGGGCCAGACGTTGCGCCAGCACGCCGAGCAGCGCATCGGCGAAGTTGAACGGATCCATGCCCATGTCGAGCAGCCGTACCACCGATTCCGGCGCGCTGTTGGTGTGCAGCGTGGAGAACACCAGGTGGCCGGTGAGCGACGCCTCGATGCCGACCGACACCGTCTCGTGGTCGCGCATTTCTCCCACCATGATCACGTCCGGGTCGGCACGCAGGAAGGCACGCATCATCGTGGCGAAATCGAGCCCCGCCTTGCGGTTGACCTGCACTTGGCGCAGGCCCTTCTGCGTGATCTCGACCGGATCCTCCACCGTCCAGATCTTGGTGTCGGGGGTGTTGATGTCGCTCAGGATGGAATGCAGCGTGGTCGTCTTGCCGGAGCCGGTGGGACCGCACACGAAGAAGATGCCGTAGGGCTTGGCGACGATCTGCCGCAGGCGTTCGAGGTTCTGCGGCGTGAGGCCGAGTTGCTCCATCGGGATGGGCTCGCTGCTCACCAGCAGGCGCATCACCACGTCCTCCATGCCGCCCTGCGTCGGCAGCGTGGCCACCCGCAGCTCGATGTCGAGCGGCGCGTACTTGCGGAAGCGGATCTTGCCGTCCTGCGGTTTGCGCCGCTCGGCGATGTCGAGATCGCACATGATCTTGAGCCGGGTGACGAGCGCGTTGCGGTAACTGGCGGGCACCTCGATGTAGGGCACGAGCGCACCGTCCTTGCGGAAGCGGATCAGCGTCTTTTCCTTGCCCGGCCGCGGCTCGACGTGGATGTCGGAGGCGCCCTGCCGGTAGGCGTCGATGATGACCTTGTTGACGAGCTTTACCAGTTCGTTGTCGGCCGCCGCGCTGACGTCGTCGGTCAGCGAGCTTTCGTCGTCGTGCTCGTCGAGCCCGGTCAGCAGCTCGCTGACCGAACCCGTGTCCAGACCCTGATCGAAGAACTGCCCGACCGTGCGCTCGAAGTCGTGGCGGGTGGTGACGTGGAAGGTGAGGCGCTTTCGCGGCAGCACGTTCTGCGCGACGCCCGAGCTGCGCACCTGCTCGGGATCGATGCAGAGGATGATCACGCCCTCGGCATTCTCCTCGAGCGGCAACCACATGCTCTGCAGCACGTAGTCGCGCTTGATGTTGCGCAGCAGGTCCATGGGCTTGACCTGATTGGGGTTGTAGGGCGTGTAGGGCACGCCGAAGAAGCGCGACGCCGCCTCGCCCAGCTCCCGCGGCGACAGCCCCAGCCGCTCGATCAGCAGCGATTCGGTGCCGACGCCCTCCTCGCGCCCCATGCGCGTGATCGCGGCCAGCTCATCCGCGGTGATGCGTCCGTCCGCCACCAGCGCATCGAAGCGGGAACGCAACTGGGCGGCGGACTTCCGGTGGCGGGCGAAGGCCACGCCCAGCGTCTGGGTCAGTCCGAGCAGACCTTCCTCGGCCACGCTGGAGAAGCGCACGCCGGCGCGACTGTTGATCAGTTGCACGACCCCCAGCACGCGCCCGCCATAGGGATCGCAGAC
>SHNC01000034.1 GCA_004295105.1 Betaproteobacteria bacterium
CCTGACTGGAGGGAGGGCAGGCATCGTGGAAATGCTGTTGGTGGTCGCAGCGGTGGTGGCCATCCTGCTTGGCCTGGCGGGTATCGTGCTGCCGCTGATACCCGGAACGCCCCTGCTGCTGGGCGGGCTGTGGGCGCTCGCCTGGCTGGACGGCTTCGCCAGGGTCGGTGGGCTCACCGTCGGCATGCTGGCGATGATGGCGGTGCTGGCCTGGGCGATCGACTACGCCGCCGCCGCGCTGGGCGTCAAACGTGTCGGCGCGAGCGGCCTGGCGGTGGCGGGCGCCGCCATCGGAGCCCTGCTCGGCCTGCTGGGCGGTATCGTCGGCGTGATCGTCGGCCCCATCCTGGGCGCGATGGCGGGCGAGTGGCTGGCACGGCGCAACCACGTGCAGGCGGCACGTGCCGGCGTCGCTGCCGGCCTTGGCTTCCTGCTCGCCATCGTCACCAAGCTGGGCATCGCCTTTGCGATGCTGGGGGTGTTTGCCGTCGCCTGGATGGTTTGATCTCAACGGGCTCCGTGTTGCGGCCCGTCCGCACTGGTCGCCGCGATGGCGGCCAGTGCGGGATGCGGAATGCGACGCGGGGCAGAGATCGCGTACCAGCTCTGCCGCACGCCGGCCAGCGTTCCGACCGGCCAGGCCTCGTACTGGCCTGCAATTTCATCGCGCATGTTCGCCGGCGCCGGAAACAGACCCAATCCAGCGCGACCGAAGGTCTTCAGCAGCGCGCTGTCGGAAAACTCGCCCACCACGACGGGCTGCAGATTGCGCGCCTCGAGCCAGGCGTCGAGCGCGTTGCGCAAGGGGTTGCCACGCGCCGGCAGCAGGACGGGTGCCCCGTTCAGACGCGCGGGGAAGTCCCCTGCGTATCGTTCCTGCAGCGTTCTCGTGGCAAACAGGTCGATCTCCGCCTCGCCCAGCAGTTGGGACTGAAGCTTGAGGTGGGCGCGTTGCGGCGCCGCCTGATCGGCCAGCATCAGGTCGAGCCTGTTCAGCGCCAGCTCGCCAAGGAGGTACTCGAAATGCCCTTCGCTGCACTCCAGTCGCACTTCGAGCGGCGGCTGCAGCACGCCTTCCAGCAGCCGGAATGCGACCACCTTGGGCACCGTGTCGGTGAGTCCGACGGCCAGCCTGGGCCGTGGGTTGCGGTTCTCGGCGAGCGCATGGCGCAGCTTGTCGCCGAGCTGGAAGATCTGCTCCGCATAGCCCAGCACGATGCGGCCTGCGTCCGTCAGCGCCAGCGAGCGACCTTGCGGAGCGAACAGCGCGTGTCCGAGCTGGGTCTCGAGCAGACCGAGCTGCGTGCTGACCGTCTGCACCGACAGGTTCAGCCGTTCGGCGGCGCGGGTGATGCTTCCTTCCTTGGCCACCGCCCAGAAATACAGCAGATGGCGGAAGTTCAGATCGCTCGGCGTCATCGAAATCTCCCAGAAAATGGGAACGGATCGTCCAGATTCTTCGCTTCCTTGGAAGCCGGGCGGGCCCTAACGTTCCCTGTGCCGATCGGGAATCCACCCGCGCCGGCGATGCCGACAGGAGACGGACATGATCACGCTGGAAGACTGCACCGCGTTCTGCGACGCCCCGGAACCCGAGATCGCGCGGATTGCCCGCGAGCAGAAGCTGACGACGGTCGTCGCCATCGCCTGCGCGCATTCGCGCCACGCCGCACGCGCCGAAGGGCGGTTTCCGGCGCCGCAGCGCGCGCAGCAGGCCGTTCCACCGACCGCATGCCGGGCCGAGGCGGCCGGAACCTTCTCCGCCTGACCCTGGTGGCCCGGGCGCTCGATGCGGCCGAAGCGGTTTCGCCGGCAGGGTCAGTCCTGCCCGTCCGGGCCACGCTCCATGACGCCGGCGCGCGCGAGCGCGTGCGACGCGAGCGGCAGGGTGAGCATCAGCACGAGCGCGAGCAGGATCAGCCGCCAGGTCCAGGCGCTGTCCCACGCCAGCAGACCGATGCCGAGCGCGAAGCTCAGCACCGCCAGCGTGACCGCCTTGGTGCCCGCATGCTGACGCGACAGGGCGTCGGGCAGGCGGACGAGGCCGAGCGCTGCGATCAGCAGGATCGTCGCGCCCGATGCGCACAACAGCCAGCCAAGGATGTTCATGGACGCCTCCGGGCGGGGTCGCGATCCCCATGGCCGATCATGCGCGCCCACGCCAGCGTGGCGACGAAGCCGACCAGCGCCAGGCCGATCGCGACATCGAGGAACACGGTTCGCCCGCTCGCCCAGGCGGCACACAGGCTTGCCACGATGGCCGCGGCAAACAGCACGTCCAGCCCCACGACGCGGTCGGTCTGCGTCGGGCCGCTGAGTAGCCGCCACGCGCCCATCAACGCGCTGGCCCCGGCCATCACGACGAACAGCATGATGAGGTTCACCTCCGCACTCCTGCGAGGATGCGCACCGGTTCGATGAGGTCGCGGCGGATGGTCGCCAATGTCGCCTCGCGGCCATCGAGATCGAGCAGATGCAGCAGGTACTCCCTGCGCACGGCGTCGATGTCCACCGTGCTGGTTCCCGGCGTCAGCGTGATCAGGGCGCCGACCGCCAACGCTGCGCCGTCTGGCAGGTCACCGTAGGACATGCGCACCAGGCCCGGGCGCAGCGTCCGGCGGCCGCGCAGGATCAGCCCGGCAGTGGTCGCGCCCGACACGATCAGGTCCTTGAAGAAGTGCGTCATCAGGCGCAGCAGCGCGGCAAGGCGGCTCATCGTTGGCCTCCGGCGGACCACAGCGCCTGTGTCGCCAGTTCGAGGTGACGCATCGCGGGTTCCGGGTAAAGCCCGAGCGCGAGGATGGGGAGGGTCAGGGCGAGTGCCGCCAGGTACGCCACCGGGGACAGCGCCGCATGCGCGAAGCTGCGCTGCGGGCGCGTCTCCGGGTGCGGTTTCCAGAAGCCTTCGAGCCAGATCTTGCTCATCGAATACAGGGTCAGCAGGCCGACGCCCAACGCAGCCCCGCCCCATGCGAGGCGGTCCTGGGCGAAGGCTTCCCGCACCAGCAGCAGCTTGCCCCAGAAGCCGGAGCTGGGCGGCACGCCCACCAGCGAGAAGGCGCCGATCAGGAACAGCAGCGCAAGCAGTGGCCGTGCGGCGTAGAGGCCGCCGATGCGCCGCAGGTCGTGGTGGCCGGCCGCCATCCACATCAGCCCGCACACGAGGAAAAGCTGGGCCTTGACCAGCACGTTGTGGATGAGGAAGAAGGCCGTGCCCGCGGTGCCTGCCGGACTCGCGAGCGCGACCCCCAGCAGCAGGTATCCGATCTGGCTGACGATGTGGAAGGCGAGGATGCGACGCATGTCCCAGTGGTAGGCGGCGCCCAGCACGCCGCTGATCATGGTGATCACTGCCAGCCAACCCAGAGCCTCGACGAGCAGACCGGGAACATTGACGAACACGCCGCCGAGCAGCCGCAGCACGACATAGAGCGCAACCTTGGTGAGCAGGCCGCCGATCAGTGCGAGCGCCGTCACCGGCAACGCGTGGTAGCTCGCCGGCAGCCACAGGAACAGCGGAAACACGCCGGCCTTGAGCAACAGCGCGAGCAGCAGCAAGGTCACCGGCGCCGGCAGCGCCGCGGCGACCTGCGGGGCGAGCGCCGCGGCGCCCAGCGCAGCAAGGTTCAGGTGCCCGGTGGCGCCGTAGATCAGCCCCACGGCAGCCAGCATCAACAACGTGCCGAGCATGCTGACGGCGAAGTACTTCAGCGCCGCCTCGGCATGCCGCTGCTCGGCGCCGAGCACCAGCAGTCCCAGGGTCGCGATCAGCATGAGCTCGAACCAGACGTAGAGGTTGAACAGGTCGCCCGCCAGGAACACGGCCATCACCGCTGCCAGCAGCGCGTGCAGCAGCGGATGCAGCCCGGCGCGCTCCTCGCTTGCGGGGCCGGTGGCGAGCGCATGCACGACGGCGCACACGCCGAGCAGCGCCGCCGTCAGCACCAGCGCTGCGGCCAGGCCGTCGGCGACGAACTCGATCGCGTAGGGCAGCGGCCAGTCGCCCACCGCCACGGAGATCGCTCCGCCCCGGCTCACGCGCACGAAGAGCGCCGCGGCGCAGACCAGCAGTGCCACCGCGCCGGCAAGGCTCGCGCCGCGGCGAAGCCGGGCATGTCGCGGCAGCGCTGCCGCCAGCAGCGCGGTCACAAGCGGCACGAGCATGGGTGCGAGCGGCAGCATCAGTCCTCCAGGATGGCGGGCTTGACCGCGTCGGTGGGCGCTGGCTCGGTCGCGCGCAGTCCGTCGACGTCGGCGCGCCGCTGGCGCTGCGCCAGCCATGCGGCCAGCACCAGCGAGAAACACAGCAGCGCGAAACCGATCACGATGGCGGTGAGCACCAGTGCCTGCGGCAGCGCGTTCACCGCGCCGGCGGGCAGCGTGGTGAAGCCCGGCTCGATGACCGGCGGCGTCAGGCTGCCCGGACGCGCCGTCATGAAGACCACCAGGTTCACCGCGGTGCCGAGCACCGCGAGACCGATCACCAGACGGAACAGTTCGCCCGAAAGCAGGAGGAGAACGCCGACCGCGACGATGATGGAGATCGTGATCGCAAGCATCAGTCCCATGCTGCCCCCTTCATCGTGACGCGGGCCCGCCATCGGCGAGCAGCGCATGCACATAACCGCTGAGAGAACCCCACACGGCGAGGAACACCCCCACATCGAACAGCACGACGGTGGACAGCCCCCACGATGACCACAGGTGCGTCAGGAAGGGCGCTCCGCCGATCCCACCGAGAAGACCCGCCAGCGTGGCCAGCCCGACGCCCAGCATGGCGAGCGGAAGCGGTGCCAGCGGCAACAGCCGGCGCGCCGCTTCCGTGTCGCGTGCGATCGCCACCAGGCTGCTCGCGGCCACCGCCACCAGCCCGCCGACGAACCCGCCGCCGGGCTCGTTGTGACCGCGCAGCAGGATCCACAGCGCGGCAGCGAGCAGTACCCAGTAAAGCGGGCGCGAGGC
Organism: Betaproteobacteria bacterium; assembly: GCA_004295105.1. Classification (GTDB taxonomy): domain Bacteria; phylum Pseudomonadota; class Gammaproteobacteria; order Burkholderiales; family Rhodocyclaceae; genus Thauera. Next base: position 4,963 of record SHNC01000034.1, read on the forward strand.
GACCGCGAGCAGGGTGGACCGTGAGGTCATGGCTGTCGCTCCCGCTGCAGTCCGGCCAGAAGCGGCATTGCCGCCAGCAATGAGAAGGCGACCACCGCGATCTCGCCCAATGTGTCGAGGGCGCGGAAATCCACGATGATCACGTTCACCACGTTGCGTCCGCGCGCCTCGGCCAGGCTGCTGGCAGCAAACCAGTCGGCGAGCTGCGTGTCCGCCGGCTGGCCGGCGAGCTGGGCGAGCAGCACGAAGCAAGCGAGGCCCGCGGCCGCGGCGAGTGCCGCATCGCGCAGTCGCCATCTGCGCCGTGCCGGCGCGCTCACCGCAAACCGGGGCAGCAGGCTGGCGGCGACCACCACCAGCACCGTTTCGACCATGAACTGGGTGAAGGCGAGATCGGGCGCCCCGGCGAACAGGAAGAGCAGGGCCGAGCCGTAGCCGATCAGTCCGCTCGCCATCAGCGTCGCAAGCCGGTCATGCAGGAAAACGGCAGCGACGGCGCCGACCCCCATCAGCATGCAGGCCACCAGCCAGGCCCAGCCCTGAGGCGCCCACCGTCCGTCGAACTGCGGGGCGGGTTGGGTGAGCAGCCAGCCGATTGTGCCCATCGCGATCAGTGCCGCCAGCGTGAGGCGGAGGTAGCCGGTCAGGCCGCCGTGCTGCAGGCGGCGCGTATGCCAGGCCGCCAGGCCGGCCAGGCCGTGCAGCAGCGATTCGTAGACCGCCGCCGGGCCGTAGCGGTCGAGCCAGCGCTGGCGGTGCAGCAGGTCGTGCAGACGATCCCAGACGACGAACAGCAGCAGGCCGAAGCCGACGGTGACGCCCGAGGTGGACAGCAGCGTGGACAGGTCGTAGGAGGCCCGCAGATCAACGTCCCCCAGTTCCGGTGATATCGACTGCGCCGCCGCCAGCAGCAGCGGGTTGGCGAGGTTGGGAATGAGTTCGAACTCCAGACCCAGCAGCACGATCAGCAGCGGCGGCGCGAGCATCGTCCACGGCACCTCGCGGACCCTGCCGCGGGGCGCTTCCGGCGGCCCCCAGAACACGCGGATGGCCGCCACCCCGGCGACGGCGACGGCGATCGCGTTGACCAGCACCAACGCGAAGCTCGCGAGGGTGAACAATTCGGCCTCGGCCTTGGCGACGATCATGACGTCCTTCGCGACGAAGCCGAAGGACAGCGGCAGCCCGGCCATCGACAGGCCGGCAAGGATGGCGATCGTGGCGGTCCACGGCATGGCCCGGCGCAGCCCCATCAGGTGGTCGATGCTGCGGGTGCCGGTGGCGTGGTCGATGTTGCCCGCGACCATGAACAGCGGCGCCTTGTAGAGGGCATGCGCGAACAGGAAGGCGGCGACCGCCAGCCCGGCGCCGGGCGTGGACAGGCCGATCAGCAGCGTCAGTGTGCCGAGCGCCGACACCGTGGTGCGGGCGAGGATGCGCTTGAGATCGCGTTCGCGCAGCGCCAGCACCGCCGCCCACAACGCGGTGGTCGTACCGACGACGATGAGCGCGGATTCCCACAGCCAGAAGTCGTCGAAGGCGGCATCGAAGCGGGCGAGCAGGTAGATGCCCAGCTTCACCATGGTGGCCGAGTGCAGGTAGGCGCTCACCGGGGTGGGGGCCGACATCGCGTTGGGCAGCCAGAAGTGGAATGGGAACTGCGCCGACTTGGTGAAGGCACCGATCATCACCAGCCCGACGGCCAGCGGCAGCCGCGGGTCCGCCAGCAGCGCCGGGCCGGAGCCCAGCACGCCGGACAGCGACCAGGTGCCGGCGATGCGTGCCAGCAGCACGAAGCCGCCAAGCAGCGCCAGCCCGCCGCCCATCGTGACCAGCAAAGCCTGGCGGGCGGCGGCGCGCGCATGCAGCTCGTCGTGCTTGAAACCCACCAGCAGGAAGGAGGTCAGGCTGGTCAGTTCCCAGAACAGGAACAGCACGATCAGGTTGTCGGCAGAGACCGCGCCCATCATCGCCAGCATGAACAGCAGCAGCACGCCCAGCAGCCGGCCGCGCCGCGCCTCGTGCGCCAGATAGCCGCTGGCATACACGAATACCAGCGTGCCGATGCCGGTGATGAGCGCCAGCATCTGCGCGCTCAGGCCGTCGATGCGAAACGCGAGGCTCACGCCCAGCGCCGGGACCCACGGCAGCTCGAGGCGCCAGGGTAGCGGGAAATGGAGCAGGCCCCAGGCCAGTGCCGAGAAGGCCGCCAGCGGCAACAGCGCGGCCCAGAGGCTGGCGTGCCCGGTGTCGCCGTCGTGGGTGGTTGCCGGATGCATGATCCTGATTCAGCGCTGCGCCATCCGCCACTGGCGGACGGAGAGAACGAACAAGGTGATGAAGGTCAGCGGCAGGGCGAAGCCGGCGACGACCAGGCCGAATTCCTGCAGTGCGTCGTGCTCGCGCGCCATGAGGATCAGGTAGGCGGTGTACGCCAGGTAGTAGGCGAAGAACAGCGCCCCTTCCCAGCGAGCGATCACGCGCCCGGTGAAGAACACCGGCAGGCAGGCGAGCGCCACCGCGACCATCACCGGCAGATCGAACACCGGCATCGACGGCGCCACGTCGAGCCCGGCCGGCGACACGATGGCCGACACGCCGAGCACGCCCAGGATGTTGAAGACGTTGCTGCCCACCACGTTGCCCACGGCGATGTCGCGCTCGCCGCGCAGCGCTGCGGTGATCGAGGTGGCCACCTCGGGCAGCGAGGTGCCGGCCGCGATCAGCGTCAGCCCGATCACCAGTTCGCTGACCCCGAGCGCGCGGGCGAAGCCGACGGCCGCCTCGACGAGCCAGTTGGAGCCGAGCACCAGCAGCGCGAGCCCCGCCGCAATGAAGCCCACCTGCAGCGCCCAGTGACCGCCTGCGCCGGCGGGGTCGCCCTGCGGCGGTGCATCGGCGATTGTTCCGTCGGCCGTGGCACCTTGCGCGGTGTCGCGGCGGCTGGCGCGAATCAGGACCACGGTGTAGCCGGTCAGCAGGCCGGCGAGCACGATGCCGTCGAGGCGTCCGATGGCGCCGTCGGCGGCGAGCGCCCACAGCAGCAGCGACACGCCGATCATCACCGGCACTTCGCGCCGCACGAGCTGCTCATGGACCAGAAGGGGCGTGATCAGCGCCGACAGGCCGAGGATGAACAGCACGTTGAAGATGTTGCTCCCGACGACGTTGCCCAGCGCGATGTCCACCTGCCCCGACCACGCCGACTGCACCGACACGGACAGCTCGGGCGAACTGGTGCCGAAGGCGACCACCGTCAGCCCCACCACCAGCGGCGAGATGCCCATCGCAAGCGCGAGTCGCGAGGCGCCGCGCACCAGCAGTTCGGCGCCCGCGATCAGCGCGACCAGACCGATGACGAACCACAGCATGTTCCGTGTCTCCCCGGCGTGCCGACCCGGGGCCCGTCGCGGCGGCGCGAACCGGGCTCCGGGGGTGGATGCGAAAACCATCGCCTCTCAAGACAGGGGGCTCCGCCACAAGTTCAGCCGGGATGGGGCGCGCGCGCCATGCATTTTCAATGCGCGGCCGACTGAACCTTTCCGCCTGGCTGGCGGTCAATGCGACGATTGCGACGATTGCGACGATTGCGACGATGCCGCGGGCGGAGTGCGTCGCGCACCGCTGATCGACGCGTCCGGTCGTCCGCCGACCATCGTGCCGGCACGGCGCGCGCTCGGGCCGGAGGCGTTCGAACTCGGGCGGGAGCTCGAGCGCTGGGAGACAATCGCGGCGATCCTCCAGTCTTGCGGACGAACGCAGCGGATGTGTGCGCTGCCATCATGCGGGGGTTCGGTCATGCCACCCATCACTTTGCCGATGCTGATGTTCGCGGCCCTCGATCTCAGCCTGTCGATGGCGATCGCGGTGCTGCGCTTCCAGCACAACCTGATCACCGGTCATCGCCTGAGCGAGCCCGGGCGGATGCCGCTCGGGCGCAGCACTCGACGCCCGCTTGCCGAGGCGCCTCGCAACAAGGCGGAAGATTGAACGGCGCGGGCCGACGCCCGCCAGGTCGAGATCAGGCCCCGACCGGGGGCGGCGGTCGCTCCCGGAGCCATCGGCAGCAAGCGCCTCAGCCGAGGTGTGCGACGCGCCACTCGGCCAGGGCGGTCACGCAGTCGGCGAGGCTGTCGACGACGCGGATGTCCGGCAGGCGTTTCCCCTTGCCTTTCACGGCGCTGCCGCCGGCCCACATCGCGATCGATGCGGGCAGCATCGCGCGCAACTGGAGCAGGTCGTCGATGGCCTGACGCGACGGATAGGCCGCGCTGAACGACAGGCCGACGACGTCGAAACCGCCATCGACGGCGGCGCTGCGCAGGTCCGGAAGCGGCGTGCGTGTTCCCAACGACAGGCAGTGGGCGCCTTCGGCGACGAGCGTCGCTTCGACCATCAGCAGGCCGAGCACGTGCTCCTCGTCGGGGAAGGTAGTCAGCAGCACGCGCGGGCGCGTGCCGGCGCCGATGTGCGCGCCGATCGCACCGCGCAGCACGTTCTGCACCTGCTCGGTGTAGAGGTGTTCCTCCGAAACGTCGATCTCGCCGCGCATCCAGGCCTCGCCGATGGCTTCGTTGAGAGGCGCCACGGTTTCGGCGGCAAAGCGCTGCAAGCCCTGCTTCAGCAGTGCCTGACGCAGGGCGGCGGCAAGCTCGGCGCTGCGGTGCAGGCGCACGTACTGCAGCATCGAGTGGTTCGCTGTCGCAGCCGCGGATGAATCGGGCATATCGCCGATCAGGGCGAGCAACTCCTCGGTGCTCGCGCCGATGACCTTCGCTGGACGTTTGCCCTGGTCGATCAGGCGCCGGATCAGGCGCAGTTTCTCGACCTGCGCGGACGGATACAGACGGTCGCCGTTGGCGTCCCGCAGCGGCACCGGAAAGCCGTAACGACGCTCCCACACGCGCAGCGTGTCCTTCGAGAGCCCTGTGTCGCGCTCGACGGCAGCAATGTTCGAGACGGAGTCGGTGCTGTGTTGAGTTTCCATTTTGTCCTGGACAATTATTTTGCCTGGAGCTTGACAACCGGGAAGTGCGCTTCTATCTTAGAGTTGTGATTCAATTTTGTCCAGGACAAATATCATGGCTACCGAAGTCTTGAAAGAGTGCCGGCCATATGTTGCCGGTGCGTGCTCGGTCGTTGTGCTGGCGGCAGCGGCGATCTGGTTCGCCCACACTGGGGGGGCGCATGCCGCCGAGCGGGGGCGGGCGTCGCAAGACATGTCGCAGCCTTCGGTCATTGTCCACGACAACGAGTCGGAAAGCAGCTTGCAGACCAAGCTCTTCCTGCATCGGCAGGGCTTTTTCGCTCAGCCCGTCGGGAGCGACGACCAGTGACTGCGAGCCTGATCCGCATCCGCGGCTTCATCGCCGCTGCCCTCGGCGTGCTCGCGGCAGGGCTGTCGGGTGGCGCCATGGCAGCCGATCCGGTCGCACCTGCCTGCCCCGCACTGCTCGACCACCGTTTTCCGTCGCTGCAGGACGACAAGCCGCAGTCTCTGTGCCAGTACGTCGGCAAGGTGGTGCTGGTCGTCAATACCGCCAGTTACTGCGGCTACACGAAGCAGTACGACGGGCTGGAGCGCCTGTACGACAAGTACCGTGATCGTGGCCTCGTGGTGCTCGGCTTCCCGTCCAACGACTTCAACCAGGAGCCGGGGAGCAACGCGGAGATCGCCGACTTCTGCCGCAGCACGTACGGCGTGCGCTTTCCGATGTTCGCCCGCAGTTCGGTGTCGGGTCGTGCCGCAAACCCGCTCTTCGTGCGCCTGGCAGAGATGTCGGGCGACCGTCCGCAGTGGAATTTCCACAAGTATCTGATCGACCGCAGCGCCGGCAAGGTGACCAGTTTCCCCAGCCAGTTGTCGCCGGAGAGCCCGCTGCTCGTGGGCACGATCGAGAAGCTGCTCGCAGCCCGGCCCTGAGTCCTGCGCCGGCGCGGCATGCCGGCATCGACGCATCGACATTGCAATCGCGGCCTGCGGGCCGACAAGGAGAGCAACGCATGAACGCCCCCGACCGCTTCTTCCTCCCCGACGTGCAGGCCAGCCACGACACGCGTGCGCTCGCGATCCAGCATGTCGGCGTGCGCGGCCTGCGTTACCCGCTGAGCGTCAGCGACGGCGAGGGCCATGTGCAGCACACCGTGGCCACCATCGAGATGACGGTGGGCCTGCCGCCGGAGGTCAAGGGCACCCACATGTCGCGCTTCGTGGAGATCCTCGAGACCGAGCGCGATGCGCTGGATCTGGACGGGCTGCGCACCCTCTTTGCCGCCATGTTGCAGCGGCTCGAGGCCCGCAGCGGCCGCATCGAGGCGCGCTTTCCGTGGTTCGTGCGCAAGCGCGCGCCGGTGTCGGGTGTCGAAAGCCTGCTCGACATGGACGCCACGGTGATCGTCGAACAGGCCGAGGGCGGCAGTGCGCACACGACGCTGAAAGTGGTCGTGCCGGTCACCAGCCTGTGCCCCTGCTCGAAGAAGATTTCCGCCTACGGTGCGCACAACCAGCGCTCGCACATCACGTTGACGACGCGGCTGGCAGGCGACATGAGCCTGCTGGAGCTGGTACGCATGGCCGAGGAGGAAGCCTCGTGCGAGGTGTACGGCCTGCTCAAGCGGCCCGACGAGAAGTGGGTCACCGAGCGCGCCTACGACAATCCCAAGTTCGTCGAGGACCTGGTGCGCGACATCGCGCTGCGGCTGCGCGCCGATGCCCGCATCGCCGCGTGGACGGTCGAATCCGAGAACTTCGAGTCCATCCACAATCATTCCGCCTATGCGTTGATCGAGGGTGTCAACCTGCCGGACAGCGTGTCGCAGTCCGCGGCGCCGGAACTCGCATCATGAAGCTGCCCGACCACGAACACGGCGGCGGCGGAGGGGGCGGCGGTCGGCGCGTCGCGGTCGTCGGCGCCGGCATCGCCGGCCTCGGTGCGGCCTGGCTGCTGGCGCGACGCCATCGCGTCACGCTGTTCGAGGCCGGCAGCTACGTCGGCGGCCACACCAACACGGTGGACGTGGAAATCGGTGGTGTTTCGCATCCGGTCGACACCGGCTTCCTGGTGTTCAACCGCCGCACCTACCCGAACCTGTGCGCGCTGTTCGAGCTCCTCGGCGTGAAGTCGGTCGCCAGCGACATGAGCTTCGGCGTGAGCCTGGCCGACCCCGCCATCGAATGGGCCGGCTCCGACCTCGGTACGGTGTTCGCACAACGCGCCAACCTGCTGCGCCCGGCCTTTCTCGGCATGCTGCGAGACATCCTGCGCTTCAACCGCGAGACGACGCGCATGGCCGCAGAAGGCGGCGCGCCGGATGTCGGCCTGGGCAGCTACCTGGCCGCGCGCCGCTACGGCAGCGCCTTTCGCGACTGGTACCTGCTGCCGATGGCGGCGGCGATCTGGTCCTGCCCGACGCGCACCATGCTGGATTACCCGCTCGCCACCTTCGTGCGCTTCTGCCACAACCACGGCCTGCTGCGGATCCTGGACCGTCCGCAATGGCTGACGGTGGAAGGCGGCGGCCGCCGCTACGTGCAGCGCATCGTGAGCCAGCTCGACGACGTGCGCATCGCCACGCCGGTGCTGGGAGTGGATCGGCGTGCCGACGCCGTGTGGCTGCGTACCCCCGACGGAGCGGAACGTTTCGACGAGGTCGTGTTCGCCTGCCACAGCGATCAGAGCCTGGCCATCCTGGGTGATGGCGCCAGCGATGATGAGCGGCGGATCCTCGGCGCGGTGCGTTACCAGCCCAACGTCGCGCTGCTGCACACCGACGCTGCCTTGCTGCCCCGCCGGCGCAGGGTGTGGTCGGCGTGGAACTACCTGGCGGGGGCCGGGCGTCCTGACGAGCGTCCGGTGTCGGTCAGCTACCTGGTCAACCGCCTGCAGCCCCTGCCCTTCGACACGCCGGTGATCGTGTCGCTGAACCCCTTCGTGGAGCCTGCCGGAGACAAGATGATCCGCCGTATCGAATACGCCCACCCGGTGTTCGACCAGGGCGCGATCGACGCTCAGGCGGCGCTGCCGCAGATCCAGGGCGTACGCCGAAGCTGGTTTGCCGGCGCATGGACCGGCTACGGTTTCCACGAGGACGGCCTGCGGTCGGCGGTGGCAATCGCCGAGCGCCTCGGCGTGGATGTTCCGTGGCAGCGCGGCAGCACGAGCACGGATGCGGCCAGACCTGGCGTGCGCCGCGACGATCTGCGCGAGGCGGCATGATGGCCCCGGGTCGAGCGCCCGCAGCTTGCGCCGGGCAGGACGCGTTCGCGCCGGCGGTGTGCTTCGGCGCGGTGATGCACGAGCGCCATGTACAGGCGCACAACCGCTTCATCTACCCGACGGCCTTCCTGCGGCTGCCGCTGTCACGTTTGAACGATTTGCAGATGCCGCTGCTGGGCATCGACCGCTTCAACCTGTTCGCCTTCCATAACCGCGACCACGGTCGGCGCGACGGCTCGCCGCTGCTGCCCTGGCTGCGCGACATCCTGGTGCGGCGCGGGCTGGACGCGGTGTGCGACGGCGAGGTCGTGCTGCAGACCATGCCGCGCGTGCTGGGCTATGTGTTCAACCCGGTCAGCTTCTGGTTCTGCCACGACCGCGGCGGCGCGCTGCGGGCGGTGCTGGCCGAGGTGAATAACACCTTCGGCGAGCACCACAACTACCTGGTGCATCACCGCGACCTGCGGCCGATCGAGTCCGGTGACGAGCTGGTGGCGCAGAAGCTGTTCCATGTATCGCCCTTCTTTCCGGTGCGCGGCGAGTACCACTTCCGGTTCGAGACCCGAGGCGCGGTGCATGCGGTTGCAATCGACCTGTGGGATGGCGGGGTGCGCCAGCTCGGCACCCGCCTGTCGGGCCGCGCCGAAGCGCTCGACGGGCGGGCGATGGCGAAATGGCTGCTGCGCCACCCGCTGATGACGCTGGGCGTGATCGCCCGCATCCACTGGCAGGCGCTGCGCCTTGCATTGCGACGGGTGAGTTTTCACCGCAAGCCTGCACCCCCGATCGAGGAGACCACCTGATGAACGCACTGGAGAACGCCCTCGGCCCGCTGTTGCAACCGCTCGCCAGCATCGTCGCCGGACGTCTGCCGCGTGCCACGCGGCTGGCGCTGGAGATGCTCGACGGCCTGCAGGGCGGCGCGCTGGCGATCGAACTGCCGGATGGCCGCCATGTGAGGGCCGGCCGCGGCGCGCTGGTCGCGCATCTGCGCGTGCGCGACCACGCGGTGTTCGACGAGACGCTGGCGCGCGGGGACATCGCCTTCGGCGAAGCCTACATGGACGGCCTGTGGCACACCGACGATCTCGCCGGCCTGCTCACCCTGCTGTCGCGCAACCGTGCCACGCTGGGCGCGGCGATTCATGGCCGCCTGTTCCGCGTGCTCGGCCACCGTCTGACCCATCTGCTGCGCGCCAACACGCGCACCGGCGCGCGGCGCAACATCGAGGCGCACTACGACCTCGGCAACGACTTCTACACGCTGTGGCTGGATGGCTCGATGACTTATTCCGCCGCGGTGTTCGAGGCGCCCGACGAGGCGCTGGAAGCAGCGCAACTGCGCAAGTACCGCCGCATCCTGACCCGGCTTGGTGTCCGTCCGGGGCAAACGGTGCTCGAGATCGGTTGCGGCTGGGGCGGCTTCGCCGAAGTCGCTGCCACCGAATTCGGCTGCCGCGTGCTCGGCCTGACGCTGTCGCCGGCCCAGCTCGCCCATGCGCGCGCGCGCGCCGCGCGCGGTGGCTACGCCGGGCAGGTGGACTTCGAGCTGTGCGACTACCGCGACGTGCGCGGCCAGTACGACCACATCGTGTCGATCGAGATGATCGAGGCCGTCGGCGAGCGCTTCTGGCCGACGTACTTCGGTCAGTTGTCGGCGCTGCTGAAGCCCGCCGGGCGCTGCGCGGTGCAGGCGATCACCATTGCCGACCGCCTGTTCGCGCGCTACCGCCGCGGCACCGATTTCATCCAGCGCCACATCTTCCCCGGCGGCATGCTTCCCAGCCCCGGCAGCGTGCATCGCCAGGCGGCGCGAGCGGGACTGCAGGTGACCGACGATTTCGCCTTCGGCCAGGACTATGCGCGCACGCTGGCGCGCTGGCATGCGCGCTTCGACACGCAGGCGGAGGCGGTGCGGCAGCTCGGCTTCGACGAGCGCTTCCTGCGCATGTGGCGCTTCTACCTTGCCTATTGCGAGGCGGGTTTCAATACCGGCGACATCGACGTGCATCACTATGTGTTTGCCCACGCCGGTTCGGGAGCGCCGGGATGATCGCGCGGCGCATCGGTGGGGGGCTCGCTTCGGCGCTGCTCGTCGGCGTCCTCGCGCTGCCGGGCGTGGCCGCTGCGCGCACGCTGCCGCCCGCCGTGGCCGCAGTGGCGGGGCCGATGCAACTGGCGGGCGAAGGCGAGATGCGCTGGCTCGGCTTCAAGCTGTACGACGCCGCGCTGTGGGTCGAGGCGCGGCGCGAAGTCGGCGAGGCGAGCCCCGATGTCGACGAGGGCGAACACGCGCTGGTGATCCGCTATGCACGGGCGATCACCGCCGAGCGGCTGGTCGAGGTCAGCGTGGACGAGATGCGCCGCCTCGGCGAACGCGACGAGGCGCGCCTGGCCCGCTGGCGCACCTTGCTGCAGCAGGCGCTGCCGTCGGTGGCGGCGGGCGACACGCTGGTCGGCCTGCACCGGCCGGGGCGCGGCGCCAGCTTCTGGCACCAGGGCCGGCTCACCGCGCACATCGACGACGCCGCGCTGGCGCGTGCGTTCTTCGCCATCTGGCTCGACGAGCGTACGCGCGAACCTGAACTGCGCGCGCGCCTGCTCGGGCTGGCGGATACGCCATGAGTGCCGGTACGGCGCTCGGGCGTCCGCGGATCCTGGCCTACGGCGCGCTCGGCCTTCCGCTCGCCTTCGCCGCACTGCCGCTGTACGTGCACGTGCCGCGCCTGTATGCGGGTGAGGTGGGTCTGTCGTTGGCCACGGTGGGCGCGGTGCTGCTCGCGGCGCGCATCGTCGATGCCGTCACCGATCCGCTGATCGGCTGGGCGGCGGATCGCATCGCCGGCCGGCGCGGCCTGGTGCTCGTTGCGGTGCTGCTCCTCGGTGCTTCCCTGCCGGCGCTGCTCGCGCCGCCCGCAGACGCGGGAGGGGGCTGGCTGTTCGGCCTGCTGGTGCTGGTGTCGCTGGCGTACTCGATGGCGACCATCGCCTACGCTGCCTGGGGCGCCGAGGTGGCGCCGACGCCGGACTTGCGCACCCGCGTCGTTGCCAGCCGCGAGGGCTTCGGCCTGGTCGGCGTGGTGCTGGCAGCCGCGCTGCCTGGCGTGCTGGCCGCAGACGGCGGCGAAGCGGCCGGCCTGGCGCGGCTGGCCTGGGTCTTCGTGCCGCTGTTGCTAGCCTGTGCGGCGTGGACCCTGCTCGCCGCGCCGGTCGCACCGCCCCGCAGGGCACAGCCGCTGCCGCTGCTGCGCAGCCTCGCCGATGCGCTGCGCAATGCCGGCTTCGCCCGCCTGCTGGCGGTGTTCGCGGTGAACGGAATCGCCGCCGCGGTGCCCTCGGCCACCGTGCTGTTCTATGTGGCCGACGTGCTGCAGGCGGACCAGCGTGCCGCGGGCGCTTTCCTGGTGCTGTATTTCGCCGCGGCGGCAGCCAGCCTGCCGCTGTGGGTGGCGGTGTCGCGCCGCCTCGGCAAGCGCCGGGCGTGGCTCGCCGGCATGGTGCTGGCGATCGTGGTGTTCGCCTGGGCAGGCGTGCTCGGCAGCGGCGATCTGTTCGCCTACGGCCTGATCTGCGTGCTCTCCGGCGTCGCGCTGGGCGCCGACCTGTCGCTGCCGCCCTCGCTGCTCGCCGACCTGCTCGCCCGCGCCGATGATGGGCGCC
>SHNC01000183.1 GCA_004295105.1 Betaproteobacteria bacterium
CGTCCGCTGAAGTCGCTGGCCGATATGATCAAGGGCAAGGGCGGCCGCTTCCGCCAGAATCTGCTCGGCAAGCGGGTGGACTACTCCGGCCGTTCGGTCATTACCGTTGGTCCGCAGTTGAAGCTGCATCAGTGCGGGCTGCCCAAGCTGATGGCGCTGGAGCTGTTCAAGCCCTTCATCTTCAACAAGCTCGAGCTGATGGGGCTGGCCACGACCATCAAGCAGGCCAAGAAGATGGTCGAGTCGCAGGAACCGGTGGTGTGGGACATCCTCGAAGAGGTGATCCGCGAACATCCGGTCATGCTGAACCGTGCGCCGACGCTGCACCGTCTCGGCATCCAGGCTTTCGAGCCGGTGCTGATCGAAGGCAAGGCGATCCAGTTGCACCCGCTGGTCTGCGTGGCGTTCAACGCCGACTTCGACGGCGACCAGATGGCCGTCCACGTGCCGCTGTCGCTCGAAGCACAGATGGAAGCCCGCACGCTGATGCTGGCGTCCAACAACGTGCTGTCGCCCGCCAACGGTGATCCGATCATCGTGCCGTCGCAGGACATCGTTCTCGGCCTCTACTACGCTACCCGTGAAGGGGTGAACGTGCCGGGCGAAGGCATGCTGTTCACCGACGTGGGCGAGGTGAAGCGGGCCTACGAATCGGGCCAGATCGCGCTGCATGCGCGCGTTACCGTGCGCCTCAAGGAAGCCGATCTCGGCCCCAACGGCGAGCGCATCGAGAAGGTGACGCGCTACGACACGACCGCCGGCCGTGCCATTCTTTCCGAAATCCTGCCCGCAGGCCTGCCCTTCAGCGTGATCGACAAGGCGCTGAAGAAGAAGGAGATCTCGAAGCTCATCAACGCGTCGTTCCGCCGCTGCGGCCTGCGCGCCACCGTCATCTTCGCCGACCAGTTGATGCAGTTCGGCTACCGTCTGGCGACCCGTGCCGGGCTGTCGATCGCGGTCAAGGACATGCTGGTGCCGACGCAGAAGGAAGACCTGATCCGTGCCGCCGAAGCGGAGGTCAAGGAGATCGCCCAGCAGTACACGTCCGGTCTGGTGACCGACGGCGAGCGCTACAACAAGGTCGTGGACATCTGGGGCCGCTGCGGTGACCAGGTGGCCAAGGCGATGATGGAGCAGCTTGGTTCGGAGGAGGTCGTCAACCGCGAAGGCAAGACGGTGCGACAGGAGTCGTTCAACTCCATCTACATGATGGCCGACTCGGGTGCGCGCGGTTCCGCGGCGCAGATCCGTCAGCTCGCGGGCATGCGCGGCCTGATGGCGAAGCCGGATGGTTCGATCATCGAGACGCCGATCACGACGAACTTCCGTGAGGGGCTGAACGTCCTGCAGTACTTCATCTCGACGCACGGCGCGCGCAAGGGTCTGGCCGACACTGCACTGAAGACGGCGAACTCGGGCTATCTGACCCGTCGCCTGGTGGATGTGACCCAGGATCTGGTGGTCATCGAGGAAGACTGCGGCACCCGTGACGGTTTCGCGATGAAGGCCCTGATCGAGGGTGGCGAAGTCGTCGAGCCGCTGCGCGAACGCATCCTGGGTCGCGTCTGCGCCGAGGACGTGGTCAATCCTGACAACCAGGAAACCGTCATCGAGGCCGGCAGCCTGCTGGACGAGGACGCGGTAGACCTGATCGAGAGCCTGGGCGTCGATGAGGTCAAGGTGCGCACGCCGCTGACCTGCGAGACCCGCTACGGCCTTTGCGCCAAGTGCTACGGACGCGACCTGGGCCGCGGCTCGATGGTGAACGTGGGCGAGGCAGTGGGCGTCATCGCCGCGCAGTCGATCGGTGAGCCGGGCACCCAGCTCACCATGCGTACCTTCCACGTCGGTGGCGCGGCGTCGCGAGCGGCAGCGGCGAGCGGCGTCGAGGCCAAGTCGGGCGGCACGATCCGCTTTGCCGGCAACATGCGCTACGTGGCCAATGCCAAGGGCGAGAAGGTCGTCATCGCGCGTTCCGCCGAGGTGGTGGTGGCCGACGACATGGGCCGCGAGCGCGAGCGCCACAAGCTGCCGTACGGTGCCACCCTGATGGTGGATGACGGCGCGGCGGTGAAGGCCGGGACCCAACTCGCGTCGTGGGATCCGCACACGCGTCCGATCGTGACCGAATACGCCGGTACGGTGAAGTTCGAGAACGTCGAAGAGGGGGTGACGGTCGCCAAGCAGATCGACGAAGTCACCGGCCTGTCGACGTTGGTGGTCATCGACTCGAAGCGCCGCTCGGCGACGGGCGCCGCGAAGGGTGTGCGTCCGCAGGTCAAGCTGCTGGACGAAACAGGCGAGGAAGTCCGCATCGCCGGCACCGACCATGCCGTGGCGATCACGTTCCAGGTCGGCTCGCTGATCACGGTCAAGGACGGCCAGCAGATCAACGTCGGTGACATCCTGGCGCGCATTCCGCAGGAGTCCGCGAAGACGCGCGACATCACCGGCGGTCTGCCGCGGGTTGCGGAGCTGTTCGAAGCCCGCTCGCCGAAGGACGCCGGCCTGTTGGCCGAGTACACCGGCACCGTGTCGTTCGGCAAGGAGACCAAGGGCAAGCAGCGGCTGGTGATCACCGAGCCGGATGGCAACGTGCACGAGTTCCTGATCCCGAAAGACAAGCACCTGATGGTCCATGACGGCCAGGTGGTGAACAAGGGCGAACTCATCGTCGACGGTCCGGCCGACCCGCACGACATCCTGCGCCTGCAGGGAGTCAACGAGCTGGCGCGCTACATCATCGACGAGGTGCAGGACGTCTATCGTCTGCAGGGCGTGAAGATCAACGACAAGCACATCGAGGTCATCGTCCGTCAGATGCTGCGTCGCGTGGTCATCACCGATTCGGGCGACACCAAGTTCATTCGCGAAGAGCAGGTCGAACGCTCCGAGGTGCTGGACGAGAACGATCGTATCGACGCCGAGGGCAAGCTGCCGGCGCAGTACGAAAACGTGCTGCTCGGCATCACGAAGGCCTCGCTGTCGACCGACTCCTTCATCTCCGCGGCGTCCTTCCAGGAAACGACGCGTGTGCTGACCGAGGCGGCGATCATGGGCAAGCGTGACGAACTGCGCGGGCTCAAGGAAAACGTCATCGTCGGCCGCCTGATCCCGGCCGGTACCGGCCTCGCCTACCACCGCAGCCGCAAGGCCCAGGAGGAGGGAGTTGATCTCGGTGCCGAGCATGCGTGGGCGCCGGCGGAAGTGATGGTGGAAACGCAGCAGGACATCGAGGCGAGTTGACTTTGCCGTCCGCCTCGGAATAAACTCCGGCCTCTTTTTGTAGACCGACCAATCGTAGTCGGTCGCAGCCGGAATAATCCGCCCGAGGCGGCCCGCGGTGGGCTGCCTCGGTCTTTTGGGAAATTCTTAAGCTATGCCAACAATCAATCAGCTTGTGCGCAAGCCGCGCCAGATGGAAGCGACCAAGAGCAAGGTTCCCGCGCTGGAAGCTTGTCCGCAGAAGCGGGGTGTCTGCACCCGTGTATACACGACGACCCCGAAGAAGCCGAACTCGGCGCTGCGGAAGGTGGCGAAGGTTCGTCTGACCAATGGTTTCGAGGTCATCTCGTACATCGGTGGTGAAGGACACAACCTGCAGGAGCACTCGGTCGTCCTGATCCGCGGCGGTCGTGTGAAGGATCTGCCGGGTGTGCGTTACCACATCGTCCGCGGTTCGCTCGACCTCCAGGGCGTCAAGGATCGGAAGCAGTCGCGCTCCAAGTACGGTGCGAAGCGCCCGAAGAAAGCCTGATTGTTGGTCAAAGAAATTTAGCGAGAGGTTGCCATGCCGCGTCGTCGTGAAGTACCCAAGCGCGAAGTCCTGCCGGATCCGAAGTTCGGAAATCAGGATGTTTCGAAGTTCATCAACGTGATCATGCAGTCCGGCAAGAAGTCGGTCGCTGAGCGCATCGTCTATGGTGCGTTCGCGAACATCGCCAGCAAGTCGACCAAGGACCCGCTGGAGGTCTTCGCTGCTGCGGTCGCGAACGTCAAGCCCGTGGTGGAAGTGAAGAGTCGCCGCGTCGGTGGTGCGAACTATCAGGTTCCGGTCGAGGTTCGTCCGTCGCGCCGCATGGCGCTGTCCATGCGCTGGCTGCGTGAGGCGGCACGCCGGCGTGCCGAGAAGTCGATGGCTCAGCGTCTGGCGGGCGAACTTCTCGAAGCGGCTGAAGGTCGCGGCGCTGCCATGAAGAAGCGTGAGGAAGTGCACCGCATGGCCGAAGCCAACAAGGCGTTCTCGCACTACCGCTTCTGATTCTCCTCGGTGGCGGTACCTCGGGCCCTGTACAGGGCTCGATTGTTTTCTAACGCATGAAACCGTTCATCGCGTCGCAAGCGCGACCAACACAAGGCAGACAAAACGTGGCTCGCAAGACTCCTATCGAGCGCTACCGCAATATCGGTATTTCCGCTCACATCGACGCCGGCAAGACGACTACGACCGAGCGCATCCTCTTCTACACCGGCGTGAGCCATAAGCTCGGTGAGGTGCATGATGGCGCAGCGACCACCGACTGGATGGTGCAGGAGCAGGAGCGCGGTATCACGATCACGTCCGCAGCGGTGACATGCTTCTGGAAGGGTATGGACAATTCCTTTCCGGAGCATCGCTTCAACATCATCGACACCCCGGGACACGTTGACTTCACCATTGAAGTCGAGCGCTCGATGCGCGTGCTCGATGGTGCCTGCATGGTTTACTGCGCAGTGGGTGGCGTGCAGCCGCAGTCCGAGACCGTGTGGCGTCAGGCCACAAAGTATCGCGTCCCGCGCCTCGCCTTTGTGAACAAGATGGACCGTTCGGGTGCCAACTTCTTCAAGGTCGTCGACCAGATGAAGACGCGTCTGAAGGCGAACCCGGTCCCGGTGGTCATTCCCATTGGTGCCGAAGATAGCTTCAAGGGCGTCGTCGACCTGCTGAAGATGAAGGCGATCATCTGGGACGAAGCCTCCCAGGGCATGAAGTTCGAATATCACGAGATTCCCGCTGAATTGGTTTCGGTTGCGGAAGAGTGGCGTGCCAACATGGTCGAGGCGGCAGCCGAGGCCAATGAAGACCTGATGAACAAGTACCTCGAGGAAGGCGAGCTTTCCGAGGAAGAAGTCATTGCCGGTCTGCGTGCCCGCACGCTGTCGTGCGAGATTCAGCCGATGCTGTGTGGTACCGCCTTTAAGAACAAGGGCGTGCAGCGCATGTTGGACGCCGTGATCCAGTATCTCCCGTCGCCGATCGACATCCCGCCGGTCGCGGGCGTCGACGATGACGAAAAGGAAGTAGTGCGTTACGCGAAGGACGACGAGAAGTTCTCTGCCCTCGCATTCAAGCTGATGACCGACCCGTTCGTCGGACAGTTGACCTTCATCCGCGTTTACTCCGGCGTTCTCGAGTCCGGTTCGACGGTGATGAACTCGGTCAAGGGCAAGAAGGAGCGCATTGGTCGCATCCTGCAGATGCACGCCAATGACCGCGAGGAAATCAAGGAAGTGCTGGCGGGCGACATCGCGGCCGTTGTCGGTCTGAAGGATGTCACTACCGGCGAAACCCTGTGCGATCCTTCCGCGCCGGTCATCCTCGAGCGCATGGTCTTTCCCGATCCGGTGATCCACGTCGCCGTAGAGCCGAAGACCAAGGGCGACCAGGAAAAGATGGGTATCGCACTGGGCCGTCTGGCGGCCGAGGATCCCTCGTTCCGTGTGCGTACCGACGAAGAGTCGGGTCAGACCATCATCTCGGGGATGGGCGAGTTGCACCTCGAGATCATCGTCGACCGAATGAAGCGCGAGTTCAACGTCGAGGCCAACGTCGGCGCGCCGCAGGTCGCCTACCGGGAGACGATCCGCAAGGCGGCGAACGACGTCGAAGGAAAGTTCGTCAAGCAGTCGGGCGGTCGCGGCCAGTACGGTCACGTGGTCATCAACCTCGAGCCGGCCGAACAGGGCAAGGGTTACGAGTTCGTCGATGCCATCAAGGGTGGCGTCGTGCCGCGTGAGTACATCCCGGCGGTGGATAAGGGCATCCAGGAAACTCTGAATAACGGCGTGCTGGCTGGCTTCCCTGTGGTGGACGTCAAGGTGACGCTGCACTTCGGTTCATACCACGACGTGGACTCGAACGAAAATGCGTTCAAGATGGCTGGCTCGATGGCCTTCAAGGATGCGATGCGCAAGGCGGGTCCGGTCCTCCTTGAGCCGATGATGGCGGTTGTGGTGGAGACGCCCGAAGATTACATGGGCAACGTGATGGGCGACCTGTCGGGCCGTCGTGGCATCGTGCAGGGCATGGACGACATTCCCGGCGGCATGAAGGAAATCAAGGCGGAGGTTCCGCTGGCCGAGATGTTCGGCTATGCGACGCAGCTTCGCTCCCTGACCCAGGGCCGTGCGACGTACTCGATGGAGTTCAAGCACTACGCCGAAGCGCCGAAGAGCGTCGCCGAGGCCGTCATCAGCAACCGCAAGTAATTCAAACCCAACATAAGGACCCACGAAGATGGCAAAGGGTAAGTTCGAACGCACGAAGCCGCACGTGAACGTTGGCACGATCGGTCACGTCGACCATGGCAAGACGACGCTGACGGCGGCGATCACCACGATCCTGTCGAAGAAGTTCGGCGGCGAAGCCAAGGCCTATGACCAGATCGATGCGGCGCCGGAAGAGAAGGCGCGCGGCATCACGATCAACACGGCGCACGTGGAATACGAGACCGCCGCGCGCCACTACGCGCACGTGGACTGCCCGGGTCACGCGGACTACGTGAAGAACATGATCACCGGTGCGGCGCAGATGGACGGCGCGATCCTGGTGTGCTCGGCCGCCGACGGCCCGATGCCGCAGACGCGCGAGCACATCCTGCTGGCGCGCCAGGTTGGCGTGCCGTACATCATCGTGTTCCTGAACAAGTGCGACATGGTCGACGACGAGGAGCTGCTTGAGCTCGTCGAGATGGAAGTGCGCGAGTTGCTGTCGAAGTACGACTTCCCGGGCGACGACATTCCCATCGTCAAGGGTTCGGCGCTGAAGGCGCTCGAAGGGGATCAGTCGGACATCGGCGAGCCGGCGATCATGCGCCTGGCCGACGCGCTCGACAGCTACATCCCGACGCCCGAGCGTGCGATCGACAAGCCCTTCCTGCTGCCGATCGAGGACGTGTTCTCGATCTCGGGTCGCGGTACCGTGGTGACGGGTCGCGTCGAGCGCGGCATCGTCAAGGTTGGCGAGGAAATCGAGATCGTCGGCATCAAGCCGACGGTGAAGACCACCTGCACCGGCGTGGAGATGTTCCGCAAGCTGCTCGACCAGGGTCAGGCGGGCGACAACGTGGGCGTGCTGCTGCGCGGCACCAAGCGTGAAGACGTCGAGCGTGGCCAGGTGCTGGCCAAGCCGGGCTCGATCACCCCGCATACGCACTTCACGGGCGAGGTGTACGTGCTGTCGAAGGAAGAGGGGGGTCGTCACACCCCGTTCTTCAACAACTACCGTCCGCAGTTCTACTTCCGCACGACGGACGTGACCGGTTCGATCTCGCTGCCCGAAGGCACCGAGATGGTCATGCCGGGCGACAACGTGTCGATCACGGTGAAGCTGATCGCCCCGATCGCCATGGAAGAAGGCCTGCGCTTCGCGATCCGCGAAGGCGGTCGTACCGTCGGCGCCGGCGTCGTCGCCAAGATCATCGAGTAATCATCGCCGATCAGTCGATCGAAAAGCGCACCCCGTGCGGGTGCGCTTCGTAGTCTCTGCTGCAGGGGCATAGCTCAATTGGCAGAGCGTCGGTCTCCAAAACCGAAGGTTGGGGGTTCGATTCCCTCTGCCCCTGCCATACTTTTCCGGGTTTCTCTTTCCGATGGCCGATAAGTTGAAGTTCGCGCTGGCTCTGGCACTGGTTGCGGCCGGCGTGGTCGGCTTCTACCTGCTGTCCGAGCAGGCAATGGTGCTGCGTGTGCTGTCCGTGCTGGTCGGTTTCGGTGCGGGTGCCGCTGTCGCCTGGTTCTCGGAACCGGGCCGCCGCTTCGCGGACTTCGCGCGCGATGCGATCACCGAAACCAAGAAGGTCGTGTGGCCGAGCCGCAAGGAAACCGTGCAGACCACCGGTCTGGTGTTCGCCTTCGTGGTGATCATGGCGGTTTTCCTGTGGCTGACCGACAAGAGCCTCGAGTGGGTTCTTTACGATCTCATTCTGGGATGGAAGTGATATGACGAAGCGCTGGTACGTGGTGCATGCCTATTCGGGCTTCGAGAAGTCCGTGCAGCGCGCGCTGGTTGATCGCATCAATCGCGCGGGCATGCAGGACTCCTTTGGCCAGATTCTGGTTCCGGTCGAAGAGGTCGTCGAGATGAAGGGCGGCCAGAAAAGCATCACCGAACGCAAGTTCTTCCCGGGATACGTCCTCGTCGAGATGGAAATGAACGACGAGAGCTGGCACCTGGTGAAATCCACGCCCAAGGTCACCGGCTTCGTCGGTGGTACGGCGACCAAGCCCGCGCCGATTTCCGACAAGGAAGTCGACAAGATCATGCAGCAGATGCAGGAAGGGGTGGACAAGCCCCGTCCCAAGGTGCTGTTCGAGATCGGTGAAGTGGTGCGCGTCAAGGAAGGCCCGTTCACCGACTTCCATGGCGCCGTCGAGGACGCGAACTACGAAAAGAACAAACTGCGCGTGTCGGTGACCATCTTCGGTCGCGCCACGCCGGTGGAACTGGATTTCGCCCAGGTCGAAAAGACCTGAGCGGAAGGACGGCAGGCCGTAAGGCCTGCCGTAGCCCGTTGACGTCGGCAACGCGTCCGGGCAACACGAGGAGCGCCAGGGTCGTTCCCGGTGCGCTAGCACTCAACACAGGAGCAAGCCGCAATGGCAAAGAAAATCACTGGTTACGTCAAGCTGCAGGTGCCGGCCGGCAAGGCCAACCCCAGCCCCCCGATTGGTCCGGCGCTCGGTCAGCGCGGTCTGAACATCATGGAATTCTGCAAGGCTTTCAATGCCAAGACCCAGGGCCTTGAGCCGGGTCTGCCGATTCCGGTGGTGATCACCGCCTACGCGGACAAGAGCTTCACCTTCATCATGAAGACGCCGCCGGCCACGATCCTGATCAAGAAGGCCGCCGGCATCCAGAAGGGCTCGCCGAAGCCGCACACCGACAAGGTGGGCTCGGTCACCCGTGCTCAGGTCGAGGAGATCGCCAAGACCAAGATGCCCGACCTTACTGCCGCAGACATGGAAGCAGCCGTGCGCACCATCGCCGGTTCCGCGCGCAGCATGGGCATTACCGTGGAGGGCCTGTAATCATGGCGAAACTTTCGAAACGAGTTCAGGCGCTGCGCGCCAAGGTCGACCGTAACCAGGCTTACCCGGTGGCTGAAGCCCTGGCTCTGGTGAAGGAATGCGCGACCGCGAAGTTCGACGAATCCATCGACATCGCGGTGAATCTCGGCGTCGATGCGCGCAAGTCCGATCAGGTCGTGCGGGGTTCCGTGGTGCTGCCTGCCGGTACCGGCAAGAGCGTGAGGGTCGCGGTGTTCGCCCAGGGTGACAAGGCCGAGGCCGCGCGCACGGCCGGCGCCGACGTGGTCGGCTTCGACGATCTTGCCGAGCAGGTGAAGGGCGGCAATCTGAATTTCGACGTCTGCATCGCGACGCCCGACGCCATGCGCGTGGTCGGCCAACTCGGCCAGATTCTCGGTCCCCGCGGCCTGATGCCGAACCCGAAGGTGGGTACCGTGACGATGGACGTCGCCACCGCGGTGAAGAATGCCAAGGCGGGCCAGGTGCAGTATCGCACCGACAAGGCGGGCCTGGTGCACGCCACCATCGGTCGCGCCTCGTTCGGCGTGGATGCGCTGCAGCAGAACATGTCGGCGCTCATCGATGCGCTGGTCAAGGCCAAGCCGGCTGCCGCCAAGGGCGTCTACCTGCGTCGTATCGCCGTGTCGAGCACCATGGGTGCCGGCGTGCGGGTCGAACCGAGCAGCGTTACCGCTGCGTGATGAATTCGCCGCCCGTCCGACGGGCGGCGCGAACAGAACTTTGGGCCGTTCCGGCGCCTCGGCGCCGGACGGATCGTCAAAGACCGCAGGTGCGGACGCTTCGGCAACCGTCTAATCGTCTCCGGACGGCCTGCGCAGACGGTGAGCCCAGAACAGGATTTGGCGGCGGGCAGGGATGCCGGCCGCCGCGCTCCTGATCCAGGTCGCCGTGGGTGCGAAACGCGATGTGCGTTTCGCGTGTTGACTTGAAAGGAGGAAAGACCTGTGGGTCTCAATCTCGATGACAAGAAAGCCGTAGTGGCTGAGGTGTCGGCACAGGTGGCCAACGCCCAGACGATCGCGGTGGCCGAGTATCGCGGCATTGCGGTGGGCGATCTCACCGTGCTGCGTGCAAAGGCTCGCGACTCTGGCGTTTACCTGCGGGTGCTGAAGAACACCCTGGTGCGTCGCGCGATCGCCGGAACCCCGTTCGAAGGGCTGGGCGACCAGCTCACCGGACCGCTGATCTATGGCATCTCAGCCGATCCCGTCGCTGCAGCCAAGGTGCTCAACGACTTCGCCAAGGGCAACGACAAGCTGTCGCTGAAGGCTGGTTCCTTTGCGGGCAAGACGCTCGACAAGGCTGGTGTACAGGCGCTGGCGTCGATCCCGAGCCGCGAAGAACTGCTCGCCAGGCTGCTGGGCGTCATGCAGGCGCCGGTTTCCGGCTTCGCCTGCGCGATGGCCGCGCTCGCCAAGAAGCGCGAGGAAGAAGCGGCCGCCTGAGCGCAGAACGCTCTTCCTGAAGCGACTACCGTTTTCCGAACATTTTAGATTCTGGAGTGATTTGACATGGCAATCAGCAAAGAAGACATCCTCGAAGCCGTTGGCGCGATGACCGTGATGGAACTGAACGACCTGGTGAAGGCGTTCGAAGAGAAGTTCGGTGTTTCCGCCGCCGCCATGGCCGTGGCCGCCCCGGGCGCCGCTGCCGCTGCTCCGGCTGCCGAAGAGAAGACCGAATTCGACGTGATCCTGACCGCCGCCGGCGAGAAGAAGGTCGAGGTCATCAAGGTCGTCCGTGCCGCCACCGGCCTGGGCCTGAAGGAAGCGAAGGACGTCGTCGACGGCGCGCCGAAGGCCGTGAAGGAAGGCATCTCGAAGGCCGACGCCGAAGCGCTGAAGAAGCAACTGGAAGACGCTGGCGCCAAGGTCGAGGTCAAGTAATTCTCGACTTTCCAGCGGGGCTGGCACTCCTCGGAGTGCCGGCCCTTTCGTGCTTTGTATCGAAGTTTGCAAGATCAACACGAGCCGGAAGCCAGACCAGAGCGTCATCGCCCGACGGGCGCTGTGTTCTGTCTTCTTGATGTTCGACCTCTAGCCGGAGCATCCATGGCGTATTCCTACACTGAGAAAAAGCGTATCCGCCCGAGCTTCGCCAAGCGCGCGGCCGTGCTCGATGCGCCTTTCCTGCTCGCCACCCAGATCGAGTCCTTTGCCGAATTCCTGCAGGCGGAAACGCCGCCGGAGGCGAGGCGCAACCAAGGCCTCCAGGCGGCCTTCACCTCGATCTTCCCGATCTCGAGCCACAGCGGCAACGCGCGTCTCGAGTTCGTCCAGTACATGCTGGGCGAGCCTGCATTCGACGTGAAGGAATGCCAGCAGCGCGGTCTCACGTTCGCATCGCCGCTGCGCGCGCGCGTGCGCCTGGTGATCATGGACCGCGAGGCTCCCAAGGAGACCATCAAGGAGGTCAAGGAGCAGGAAGTCTACATGGGCGAGATCCCGCTCATGACCACGACCGGTTCCTTCGTCATCAACGGCACCGAGCGCGTCATCGTCTCGCAGTTGCACCGCTCGCCCGGCGTGTTCTTCGAGCACGACCGTGGCAAGACGCACTCGTCCGGCAAGCTGCTGTTCTCGGCCCGGATCATTCCCTACCGCGGTTCCTGGCTCGACTTCGAGTTCGATCCGAAGGATTACCTCTACTTCCGCGTCGATCGTCGTCGCAAGATGCCGGTGACGATCCTGCTGCGTGCCATCGGCATGACGCCGGACGAAATCCTCGCGACCTTCCATGACTTCGACAACTTCGTGCTGCAACCCGAGGGCGTCTCGTTCGAGATCGTGCCCGAGCGCCTGCGCGGCGAAGTGGCGCGCTTCGACATCACGACGGGCGATGGAAAGCTGATCGTTGCCCGCGACAAGCGCATCACCGCCAAGCACATCCGTGAACTCGACCAGGCCGGTGTGAAGACGATCGCCGTCGGCGACGATTTCATCCTCGGCCGCGTGATCGCAACCAACGTCGCCGATCCCGAGACCGGCGAGGTGCTGGCTCGCGCAAACGACGAGATCACCGAGGATCTGCTCGACAAGCTGCGCACCGCCGGTGTCACCGCACTGCGCACGCTGTACATCAACGACCTCGACCGCGGCGGCTACATCTCGCAGACCCTGCGCATCGACGAAACCGCCGACCAGTGGGCGGCGAAGGTCGCCATCTACCGCATGATGCGTCCGGGCGAGCCGCCCACCGAGGACGCGGTCGAAGGCCTGTTCAACGGCCTGTTCTACGCTGAAGAGCGCTATGACCTGTCGACCGTCGGACGGATGAAGTTCAATCGCCGCGCCTACCCGGAAAAGATGGACGACAAGTCGCCGGGCTGGCTGAAGCGCTTCTACGAGCGCGTCGGCCCGCATGGCGAGGACGGCCCGGGTGTGCTGGTCAATGACGACATCCTGGCGGTGATCGGCGTCCTGGTCGAACTGCGCAACGGCCGCGGCGAGATCGACGACATCGACCACCTCGGCAACCGCCGCGTGCGTTCGGTCGGCGAGCTGGCCGAGAACCAGTTCCGTGCCGGCCTGGTGCGTGTCGAGCGCGCGGTCAAGGAGCGACTGTCGCAGGCCGAGTCCGACAACCTGATGCCGCACGACCTGATCAACGCCAAGCCGATCTCGGCGGCGATCAAGGAATTCTTCGGCTCCAGCCAGTTGTCGCAGTTCATGGACCAGACCAACCCGCTGTCCGAGATCACGCACAAGCGTCGTGTCTCGGCCCTCGGCCCGGGGGGCCTGACGCGCGAGCGCGCCGGCTTCGAGGTGCGCGACGTGCATCCGACGCACTATGGTCGCGTGTGCCCGATCGAGACGCCGGAAGGTCCGAACATCGGCCTGATCAACTCGCTGGCGGTGTACGCCCGCACCAACCGCCACGGCTTCCTGGAGACGCCGTATCGCAAGGTGGTCGATGGCAAGGTCACCGACCAGATCGACTTCCTGTCGGCGATCGAGGAAGGACAGTACGTCATTGCCCAGGCCAACGCCGAGATCGGTGCGGACGGCGGCCTGGCCGGTGACCTCGTGTCCTGCCGCCACAAGGGCGAGTTCCTGCTGGCGACTGCCGACCAGGTCCAGTACATGGACGTTGCGCCGGGCCAGATCGTGTCGGTGGCGGCGTCGCTGATTCCGTTCCTCGAGCACGACGACGCCAACCGCGCGTTGATGGGCGCCAACATGCAGCGCCAGGCGGTACCCTGCCTGCGTCCGGAGAAGCCGCTGGTGGGCACCGGCATCGAGCGCCGCGTCGCCGTCGACTCGGGCACCGCGGTGCAGGCGACGCGCGGCGGCGTGGTGGACTACGTGGATGCGAATCGGGTCGTGATCCGGGTGAACGACGACGAGACCCTGCCGGGCGAAGTCGGCGTCGACATCTACAACATGATCAAGTACACGCGTTCCAACCAGAACACCAACATCAACCAGCGTCCGGTGGTGAAGGTGGGAGACGTCATCGCCAAGGGCGACGTGGTGGCCGACGGCGCCTCCACCGACCTCGGCGAGCTGGCGCTGGGCCAGAACATGCTGGTCGGCTTCATGCCGTGGAACGGCTACAACTTCGAAGACTCGATCCTGATCTCCGAGCGCGTGGTCGCCGAGGATCGCTTCACCTCGATCCACATCGAGGAACTGACGGTCGTCGCCCGCGACACCAAGCTGGGGCCTGAGGAAATCACCCGCGACATCGCCTCACTGGGCGAGGCGCAACTGTCGCGCCTGGACGAGTCGGGCATCGTCTACATCGGTGCGGAAGTCGAGGCTGGCGACGTGCTCGTCGGCAAGGTCACGCCGAAGGGCGAAACCCAGCTCACGCCGGAAGAGAAACTGCTGCGCGCGATCTTCGGCGAGAAGGCGTCCGATGTGAAGGACACCTCGCTGCGCGTGCCGTCCGGCATGGTCGGCACCGTCATCGACGTGCAGGTCTTCACACGCGAGGGCATCGAGCGCGACAAGCGTGCGCAGTCGATCATCGACGACCACCTGCGCAGCTACAAGACCGACCTCGCCGACCAGATGCGCATCGTCGAGCGGGATGCGTTCGCCCGTATCAAGCGCATGATCCTGGGCCAGAAAGCCAACGGTGGCCCGAGGAAGCTGGCCAAGGGGGCGGAGCTCACCGAGGAGTATCTCGACTCGCTCGAGTTCTACCACTGGTTCGACATCCGCCTCGCCGACGAGACGATGGCGACGCAGCTCGAGGCGGTGCGCGAAGGCCTGGAGAACACCCGCAAGGACTTCGATCTCGCCTTCGAGGTCAAGAAGAAGAAGCTGACCCAGGGAGACGAGCTGCCGCCCGGCGTGCAGAAGATGGTCAAGGTCTATCTGGCCGTCAAGCGCCGCCTGCAGCCGGGCGACAAGATGGCCGGCCGTCACGGCAACAAGGGTGTCGTGTCCAAGATCGTTCCGGTCGAGGACATGCCCTACATGGATGACGGCACGCCGCTCGACATCGTGCTGAACCCGCTGGGCGTTCCGTCGCGGATGAACATCGGCCAGATCCTGGAAACGCACCTGGGCTGGGCCGCGAAGGGGCTGGGCAAGCAGATCGAGCAGATGATGCGTGCGCAGGCGGCGGTACAGGAGGTGCGCGGCTTCCTCGAGAAGATCTACAACGACAGCGGCCGGCCGGAGAACATTGCGGAACTGAGCGACAGCGACGTTGTCGAGCTGGCGTCGAACCTGCGCAAGGGGGTGCCGTTCGCGACACCGGTGTTCGACGGCGCGAAGGAGTCCGAGATATCGGCGATGCTCGAACTGGCCGGCCTGCCGGTGGGCGGACAGGTCACCCTGTACGACGGTCGTACCGGCGAGGCTTTCGAGCGCAAGGTGACGGTCGGTTACAAACACGTGCTGAAGCTCCACCACCTGGTCGACGACAAGATGCACGCGCGTTCGACCGGCCCGTACTCGCTCGTCACCCAGCAGCCGCTGGGCGGCAAGGCGCAATTCGGTGGCCAGCGCTTCGGCGAGATGGAAGTGTGGGCACTGGAGGCCTATGGCGCGGCCTATACGCTGCAGGAGATGCTGACGGTCAAGTCCGACGACGTGACCGGCCGGACGAAGGTGTACGAAAACATCGTCAAGGGCGAGCACAAGATCGATTCCGGCATGCCGGAGTCCTTCAACGTGCTGGTGAAGGAAATCCGCTCGCTCGCGATCGACATCGACCTCGATCGCGAATGATCCGCGCGTGACCCGGAAACCCCAAACCATCGCCTGCGATTGAATCCCGCGGGGCGCGGCACACGATGCCGTTCCCGCGGATGGAGTGATACATGAAGAGCCTGCTCGCTGACCTGTTCAAGCAAACCCTGCCGAACGAGGAAGAGTTCGACGCCATCACCATCGGCCTCGCGTCGCCGGACAAGATCCGGACCTGGTCCTACGGCGAAGTGAAGAAGCCGGAGACCATCAACTACCGCACCTTCAAGCCCGAGCGTGACGGCCTGTTCTGCGCCAAGATCTTCGGCCCGGTGAAGGACTACGAGTGCCTGTGCGGCAAGTACAAGCGCCTCAAGCACCGTGGCGTGATCTGCGAGAAGTGCGGCGTCGAGGTGACGTTGTCCAAGGTGCGCCGCGAGCGCATGGGCCACATCGAGCTGGCTTCACCAGTCGCCCACATCTGGTTCCTGAAGAGCCTGCCGAGCCGTCTCGGCATGGTGCTCGACATGACCCTGCGCGACATCGAGCGCGTGCTCTACTTCGAGGCCTTCGTCGTCGTCGAGCCGGGCATGACCCCACTCAACCGCGCGCAATTGCTGACCGAAGACGACTACCTCGCCAAGGTCGAGGAGTACGGCGACGACTTCGACGCGGTGATGGGCGCCGAAGGCATCCGTGAGCTGCTGCGCACACTGGACGTGAACCTCGAGATCGAGCGCCTGCGCGGCGACCTCGAAACCACGAACTCGGAAGCCAAGATCAAGAAGTTCTCCAAGCGCCTGAAGGTGCTGGAGGCCTTCCAGCAGTCGGGCATCAAGCCGGAGTGGATGATCCTCGAAGTGCTGCCCGTGCTGCCCCCGGACCTGCGTCCGCTGGTGCCGCTGGACGGCGGCCGCTTCGCGACCTCCGACCTGAACGACCTCTACCGCCGCGTGATCAACCGCAACAACCGCCTGAAGCGTCTGCTGGAGCTCAAGGCGCCCGACATCATCGTGCGCAACGAGAAGCGCATGCTGCAGGAAGCCGTCGACTCGCTGCTCGACAACGGCCGCCGCGGCAAGGCCATGACCGGCGCCAACAAGCGTCCGCTGAAGTCGCTGGCCGATATGATCAAGGGCAAGGGCGGCCGCTTCCGCCAGAACCTGCTCGGCAAGCGGGTGGACTACTCCGGCCGTTCGGTCATCACCGTGGGTCCGCAGTTGAAGCTGCATCAGTGCGGGCTGCCCAAGCTGATGGCGCTTGAGCTGTTCAAGCCCTTCATCTTCAACAAGCTCGAGCTGATGGGGCTGGCCACGA
>SHNC01000199.1 GCA_004295105.1 Betaproteobacteria bacterium
GATGGGCGTGCTCGAACTCGAACTGCGCAGCGGCGGCGCGGTGTTCGCGCGGCCGCGGGTGAGCCTCGCCTGGTACGCGGCAGCCAACCCGGTGCGCAACGCGCCACGTGCGTCGCGTCGCGGCGGCGGCGAGGCGGTGCGCAGGGCGGCAAAGCCCGGAGCCATCACGCTCGAAAGCCTGTCCACCGGCGACGCCACCCTGCAGTTCGCGCTCGATCGTGCCCGCAAGGTGGTGGGCAGGAACATTCCGCTGCTGATCCAGGGCGAATCGGGCGTGGGTAAGGAATTGCTGGCGCAGGCCTGTCACAACAGCGGCCCGCGTGCCGACGGACCATTCGTGGCGCTCAACTGCGCGGCGATCCCCGAGAACCTGATCGAGTCCGAGCTCTTCGGCTATGCCGGCGGTGCCTTCACCGGTGCCCGGCGCGAGGGCGCGGTGGGCCGCATCCAGCAGGCGCACCGCGGCACGCTGTTCCGCGACGAGATCGGCGACATGCCGCTGGCGATGCAGGCGCGGCTGCTGCGCGTGCTGCAGGAGCGCCGCGTGTTGCCCATCGGCGCCAGCGAAGCGGTCCCGGTGGATATCGCCCTCGTGTGCGCCACGCACCGGGTGCTGAGCGAGGCGGTCAAGGCCGGCCTGTTCCGCGAGGACCTGTACTACCGCGTCAATGGTCTCACCGTGCATCTGCCGCCGCTGCGCGAACGCACCGACATCGGCCGCATCGTCATGAAGCTGATCGACGAGGAAGCGGGCGATCGCCCGCCGGGCAGCGTGACGGTCAGCGAAGACGTGATGCGTTTCATCGAGAACTACCCTTGGCCGGGCAACATCCGCCAGTTGCAGAACGTGCTGCGTGTGGCGCTGGCGCTGCTCGACGACGACGAGGACGAAATCCTTCCGCATCATCTGCCCGAGGAAATCTTCAGCAGCGACGCTTCGGTGCACGACAAGCGCCCCTCGGCGCTCGTCGCGCCGGCGAGCCCGGCCGAGCCGCTGCAGCCGGCGCGGCGCGGCCGGCGTCTGAAGGACGTGCAGGCCGACGTGATCCAGAAGGCGCTCGACGAGGCGGACGGCAACGTGTCGGCCGCGGCGCGCAACCTGGGCATCAGCCGCAACACGCTGTATCGCAAGCTGGGGTTCAAGTTCTGAGCTTGGCAGGGGCGGGCCGCTCCCCCTGAGGCCGGCGAGTCGAGGGGAGGGCGTGCGCAATGCGCTATCGCGTGCTCGCCTCTTACTTGCGCACGCTCAATTCCTGGCGCGAGGCGGGCGGGTAAGCTGCCGTCGCGGACCTTGCCCGAAACACGTGCAGCCGCGGCTGCATCGACCGGTGCAGCCCATCGGATCTTTCCTGCCGGAGCATGCCATGCGCCCCCTGCTTCCGCCTTCCTTGCTCGCATTCGTTCTCGCCACGAGCGCGGTCAGCACGACCACCTTCGCAGCGCAGACGCCGGCCGAGGCCCCGCAGCGCATGCCGGGCCTGTGGCTGATGAACGCCGCGCCCGCAGGCCAGAACGCGAATGCGGTCAGCTTCCACGTGTGTGTCGGCAAGACCGACGGCGATGCGCTGCAGCATCCCGGCAGTCCGTTGGCCAACTGCCGCGAACAGGCCTGGTCGAAGGATGACTTCTATCGTTATTACCGTGCGACCTGCGACGCGAAGGGCGGCACGGCGACGGTGGAGGGCAAGTTCGCCGGCGACTTCGCTTACAACTTCCAGGGCCAACTGATCACGCGCTTTTCTCCCCCGCTGGACGGTGTCGCGACGGCGCGCACCGATCTCGATGGCCGTCGGCTCGGACCGTGCCGCGGCGGCCTCCCCGAAGGCAAGTTCCTGATCAAGGGGCAGGACGGGGTGGGCAATCTGAACGTGGGCGATCCGGGCAAGCGCGCGGCCCCCTGAGGTGTGCGGCCAGCCGCCCTTAGCGTCGGCGCGACCGATCGCTTAGAATCGCGCCTTCCCGAGAATCACGCAAAGCGATCCATGCCCGCCAGTTCCGCCTCCCGCCCCGTCCGCACCCGTTTCGCCCCCAGCCCCACCGGCTATCTGCACATCGGCGGCGCGCGCACGGCGCTGTTCTCCTGGGCCTTCGCCCGCCGCCATGGTGGCACCTTCATCCTGCGCATCGAAGACACCGACGTCGCGCGCTCCACGCCCGAGGCGGTGCAGGCCATCCTCGACGGCATGAACTGGCTCGGCCTCAAGGAAGATGAGGGGCCGTACTACCAGATGCGGCGCATGGATCGCTACAAGGAAGTGATCCAGCAGATGCTGGCGGCCGGCACCGCCTACCACTGCTACATGTCGTCCGAGGAGCTCGACCGCATCCGCGAGGAGCAGCGCGCCCGCGGCGAGAAGCCGCGCTACGACGGACGCTGGCGCCCCGAGCCGGGCAAGGCCCTGCCCACGCCGCCCGCGGGCGTGCAGCCGGTGGTGCGTTTCCGCAACCCGGGCGACGGTGTGGTGGCGTGGGACGACCTGGTGAAGGGCCGCATCGAAATTTCCAATGCCGAGCTCGACGACTTCATCATCGCCCGCGCCGACGGCACGCCCACCTACAACTTCTGCGTGGTGGTCGACGACTGGGACATGCGGATCAGCCACGTCATCCGCGGCGACGACCATGTGAACAACACGCCGCGCCAGATCAACGTGCTGCGGGCGCTGGGCGCCGAGGTGCCGCTGTACGCGCACCTGTCGATGATCCTGGGCGACGACGGCACCAAGCTGTCCAAGCGTCACGGCGCGGTCAGCGTGATGCAGTACCACGAGGAAGGCTACCTGCCCGAGGCGGTGGTGAACTACCTCGCGCGCCTGGGCTGGAGCCACGGCGACGACGAGATCTTCAGCCGCGAGCAGTTCGTCGAGTGGTTCGACCTCGACCACATCACGCCCTCGGCGGCGCAGTTCAACACCGAGAAGCTGAACTGGCTCAACGCGCAGTACATCAGGAAGGCCGACAACGCCTACCTTGCCGCCGAGGTGGCCAATCGCCTCGCGCATCGCGAAGTGAATCCGGAAACCGGGCCGGCGCTGGAAGCGGTCGTCGCCCTTTACAAGGATCGCGCGACCAACCTGAACGAGCTGGCCGATGCCGCCGAGCTGTTCTGTGTCGACGTGCATCCGGCGCCGGAGGTGATCGGCCAGCACCTCACCGACAGCGCAAGGGCGGCACTCGCCAGCCTGCGCGCGCGCTTCGCGGATGCGGCGTGGGACAAGGCGTCGCTGACGCAGGCGATCAAGGACACGATGGCCGAGCACGGGTTGAAGATGCCGCAGGTGGCCATCCCGTTGCGGGTCGCGGTGCTCGGCGTGCCGCAGACGCCCGCCATCGACGCGGTGCTCGAGGTGCTCGGGCGCGAGCGCGTGCTGACGAGACTGGCGCGCCACCTCTGAGTCGCTCGCCGGCCGCCCGAATGACAAAAGCCCCATTAAGGGGCTTTTGTCTTTTTTATGGGCGGCAGGCCTTCGCTCGGGGTTCCTGCTCGCTGTCTCCTCCGTTCCGAGATCGGGAGTCGGGGGAGGCTCAGGCGGACTTGCGCGTGGTCTTGGCGGGCTTGGCCTGGGCCGAGAAGTCGAACGCGCCCACCGGGGCGAACTTGGCGACGCTGTCGAACAGCGACTGCACCGACTGGGCGTATTCGCCCGCGTGCTTGGCCGCCAGTTCGGCGACATCGGCCTGCGTCCTGACGCAGATTTCGTTGACGCTGCGCAGGTAGTTGGCGGCCTTCTCGAAGCCTTCGCCGCTGGCGGCGACGCGGCTGGAGATCTGTTCCTTGATGTCGTCGCTGGTCAGCGGCGCGGCGGTGGCAGAGGCGAGCTCGCACGCAGTGCGAGCCGCATCGAGGTTCAGGCCCACCAGTTGCTCCGAGGCGTTCAGCACGATGTCCGCAAGGGCCACGAAGTGCTGGATGCTGGTGTTGGCAGTGTCGGTGATTTGCTGAACGGACGACAGGGAAGTCATGGTGTTGCCTCTAGAGCCGGGTGAGAAACATAGATTTCTTGAATGGATGCAATGCTAAAGGAGCATGGTGCGCCCGCAAATACCCCGTACGGTGTGTTGTGAGTACCGGTTTACGGGTAGGCGAGTCCGACATCCCCGAACTGTCGCGCTACGGGGGGGCAAGGGTGGCGGTGTCAGCTCGAAACCGACGTGATGCCGTTGCGGATGGCATAGCGGGTGAGGTCGGCAACGCTGTGCAGATCGAGCTTGCGCATGATGTTGCGCCGGTGCACCTCGACGGTGGATGGCGCCACATGCAGACGGTCGGCGATGCGTGCCGAAGTGTGGCCTTCGGCGATCAGTTGCAGCACCTGACGTTCGCGTGCGGAGATGCGCGGTGTGGCGGGCGCCATCTGCAGGTTCTCCATCAGCGCGCTCGTCACCGTCGCCGCCACGTCGGGGCACAGGTAGGCGCGACCGAGGTGCACCGCCTGGATGGCGCGGATCAGCTCCTCGCCGGCTTCCGCCTTGGTCACGTAGCCGGTGGCACCGGCGTTGAGCATGTCCATCACGAACTGGCGGTCCGAGAACGCGGACAGGCCGATCACCTTGATGTTGGGCTGGATCGCCAGCAGGCGGCGTGTGGCCTCGATGCCGTTCATGCCGGGCATGGCGATGTCGATGCACACGACGTCGGCCGGCACGCGGCGCACGATATCCAGCAGCTCGTCGCCGCTGCTGGCCTCGGCCACCACCGACATGCGCTTCTCCTTTTCCAGCAGCGCGCTCAGCGCGTGGCGGAACATCTGATGATCGTCGGCGAGAATGATGCGGACCATCACGGTGTGTCCTGCTGCAGGTCGAAGGAAACGCGGATCTCGGTGCCCTGGCCCGGCCGCGACGTGAGCTCGAAGCGGCCGCCCACGAACTCGGCCCGCTCCCGCATCGTGAGGAGCCCGAGGCCGGGGGAGGAGCCCGGCTCGGCCAGCACCGCCGGCTCGAAGCCGATACCGTCATCGACGATCAACAGGTGCAGTTCGCTGCCGTGGCAGGTGAGGCCGATGCGGATGGATCCGGCCGACGCATGCTTGGCGCAATTCGTCAGCGCCTCCTGCACGATGCGGAACAGCACCGACTGCAGGTTGGGCGACAGCGCGGCCTCGAAGTCGTCGATATCGAGCGTCACGTCGATGCCGCTGCGCTGGCCGAAAAGATCGGCGTAGTCCTGCAGGGCGGGCAGCAGGCCGGCGTGGTCCAGCGTGGCGGGGCGCAACTCGGTCGAGATCTCGCGGATG
Organism: Betaproteobacteria bacterium; assembly: GCA_004295105.1. GTDB lineage: Bacteria > Pseudomonadota > Gammaproteobacteria > Burkholderiales > Rhodocyclaceae > Thauera. The sequence goes on from SHNC01000199.1 coordinate 5,238, forward strand.
CCGGCAGTGGTGTCGGCCAGCAGGCCGTCGATGTCGTCTAGCAGGGGCTCGACTTCGGCAAGCACGTCGGGCGGCAGGGCGCTCGCCAGGTTGGAGATGGTCAGTTGCAGCGCGGCCAGGTTGGGGCTCGCGCGCTCGTGCAGTTCGCTGGCGAGGCGCCGCCGCTCGCGCTCCTGCATCATCACCAGTCGGCGCGACAGGTCGGCGACGTGGCCGAGCTGTTTGGAGCGTTCGAGCTCGAGGCGCTTGCGATCGGTGATGTCCTGGACCGTGCCGAATAGCCGGCGAATGCGGCCCGAGGCGTCGGGGATCGGCACGATCACGGTCGCGTGATGGCGCACCTCGCCGGAGTGCAGATGCACCTCCTGCTCGAGGGTGCAGCGCTCGCCGGTGTCGATCGCGTGCCAGAAGGCGTCGCGGGTGCGCTCGAGCGATTCCGGTGCGTAATAGCACATCGCCTCGTTCAGATCGGGCACGCCCAGCGATTCGGGGCGGTCGAACATGCGAAAGACTTCGATCGACCAGGTCATCTTCGCGGTGTCGCGCTCGAGTTCCCAGTTGCCCACGCTGCACAGCGCCTGGGCTTCCTGCAGCCGCCTTTCGCTGGCGCGCAGCGCGGCCTCGATGTCCTTGTGCTCGGTGATGTCCTGCGCAATGCCGACCACTCTCACGACGCGGCCGTCGTCGTCGGTTTCGGCTTCGCCCTGCACCGTCAGCCAGCGCTGCAGTCCGTCGGGACGGACGAGCTCGACATCGATCTGGAAACCTTCGCCGGTGGTGGTCGCGTGTTCGAGTGCGGCATCGAATCGCGCCCAGCTTTCGCGAGTGTGCAGGGCTGCGCGCTCGGCTGCCGACGGCGTCCGTTGCGTCGATGAAAAGCCGAGGATGTCGAGGATCTCTTCCGACCACAGCATGCGACCCGCATCGACCTCGAACTCCCAGTGGCCGAGGCGGGCAAGCCGATGCGCCCTGCTCAACAGGCGAGCCTTGCGACAGAGCGCCTTCTTGAGGCGCATGCATTCGGCGATGTCGAGCTTCGCCAGGTCTTGCGCGTCGCTCAGGTGCGGCGCGTCGAGGAAGCCCCAGCCGTCCAGGCTGACCACGTTTGCGTTTCCGGTCGGCAGATCCGATGGACGCTCGTCCTTCATGTTCATCTCGCTGCGTGGGTTCTCGCGTCGGCGCGCTCCCGGCCGGGCCTGCAGGCAGGCTGCCCCGGTCTGCGGCGGCATCGTCGGGGTCTCCGGAATGATGCCCAATTCAGTCTAGACCAGATGCGACGGGTTCCCGATCGGGTGATACCCGGGAAGGATCGCGCGCGGAGCTTCGGCATCGGCGGGCATGCGTCATGTTTCATTCCTCGCCTCTCACCGCGGCTGCCGGGCGTTGCAGGTAGCGCGCCGGATCGACCGCATCGACGAGATCCTGCTCCAGCGGCGGCGGATCGCCCTCGAGGCGCGAGGCCAGCAGTTCGGCCATCAGCGCCGCCCACACCAGCCCGCGTGCGCCGTAGCCGGACATCGCGTAAAGGCCCGGATGGCGTGCAATCGCTGCCAGCGGCGTGCTGCGGGCGTGGCCTGCGGGCAGCGGCACGCCGCCGACCATCGGCATCCGGTCGGGTGAAGCCGGGCGAAAGCCGACCCGTCCGCGCATCTCGCGGGTCGCCAGGGTCGCGGTGTAGCCGGGCAGCATGGCCTCCAGCCTGGCGAGGTTGGCCGCATGATCAGCCTCGCGCAACGCGGGCTCGTCGTCATCGACGTCGAAGCTCGCGCCGGCGCAGCGCACGCCGTCCACTTCCGGGCTGACGTAGCCGGCGCGGCACACGACCACCCGCGGTGCGCTGCCACCGGTAGCCGGCAGCAGCGAGACCTGGCCGCGCGCAGCGACCACAGGCAGCACGGCAGCCTGGGAAAAATCGCGGATCGTGCTGCCGGTGGCGAGGACGGCCACCGCTGCGGCCGCGATCGTCCGACCGTCCTCGCCGACGGCCCGCCAGGCGTCGTCGGAATGATCCAGGCGGGCGACGTGGTGGCCGAAATGCGTACGGATGTGCTCGGGGTGGGCCGCGATATTGGCCGCGCACAGGCTGGGCGGCTGCACCCAGCCGCTGTCGCCGAACCACCAGCCGCCGGTCTGCAGCGGCCAGCCGGCAAGCGCCGAGGCCTCGGCCGCATCGACGAAGCGAAGGTGGCTTGGCGGCAGTCCCAGGCGCTCGACCACCGCCAGCATCTTCGCGAGCTGGATCCCGTCGCGCGCCAGGTGCAGCACGCCGCAGGCCTCGGCGCGCACCGGCAGGCCGCGGCGCGCGAGGCGGGCGATGTGCCGCCAGCCGTAGAGGGTGCCGGCCCGCGTCAGGCGGCCCATGCGGTTGTCGTCCAGGCTGGGAAGCGGCCGCAGCACGCCGGCGTGGTTGCCGGAAGCACCCCGTCCGGGGGCGTCGGCTGCATCGATGACATCCACCGTCCAGCCGCGTGCCGCCAGGCGTTCGGCGACGGAACTGCCCGCGATCCCGGCGCCGATCACCAAGGCGTGCCGTGACGGCGCCTTCTGCGCAGGCGCAGCGGACGCGTCACGGGCATCCGCGCGCAGCCCCTGCAGCATCTGGCGCTTGCCACCGAAACCGGGTGCCTTGCGCACCGTGAAACCGGCACGGCGCAGGCCTTCGCGCACCTCGCCGGCCACCGACCAGGTGGCCAGCGTCGCGCCGGGCGCGCAGCAGCGGGCCAACAGGTGGAAGACCCTGGCCGACCACAGGTCCGGATTCTTCGCCGGCGAGAAGCCGTCGAGATAGAGCGCGTCGGCATGTACCGGGAGCTGGGCGAGGCCGTCACGCGCATCGCCGAAGTACAGCGTCAGCGTCACCCGCTCTTCGTCCAGGTGCAGCCGATGCACGCCCGGCGTCAACGGCGGCCAGGCAGCGCGCAGCTCGGTCGCCAGGGCTGTGAGCTCGGGCCAGCGCTGGTGCAGCCGGGCGAGGTCGTCGACAGTGAATGGATGCAGCTCGAAAGACACGAAGTGCAGCCTCGCACAGCGCTGCGCATCCCGTCGCCAGGCATCCCAGGTGGCGAGGAAGTTCAGCCCGAGGCCGAACCCGGTCTCGAGCACGACGAAGCGCTCCCGTCCCGCCCAGCGGCGAGGCAGGTCGTTGCCGGCGAGGAAGACATGGCGGGCCTGGCCGAGCCCGCCGTCGCTGGAGTGATAGACGTCGTCGAAGGTGTCGGAGTAGGGCGTGCCGTCGGCCGCATGGGCCAGGCGTGCGGGGGTGATGGGCATGACGGCCTGCGCGTGCCTTGCGCGCTAGTGCACGCCGGCGCGGGCCGGCAGCACGCGGCGCAGCAGGCTTACCGCGGCGAGGACGATCGCCCCGGCCAAGATGCCGATACCGGCATTTAGCAGGGCTTGCGTGAGCGCCTCGGCAATCGCGCCGACGCCCGGAAGCATGCCGGCGTCGTGGGCTACGCCCTCGATCCAGTGATGGATCACGCCCACGCCGTGGCTCAGGATGCCGCCGCCGACGAGGAACATCGCCGCCGTTCCCGCCACCGACAACGCCCTCATCAGCCAAGGCGCCGCCGCCAGGATGCCACGGCCCAGTGCGCGCTCCACACTGGCCGTCGGACCGCCCTGTGCGCGGCTGAGATGAAGGCCGGCGTCGTCGAGCTTGACGATGCCCGCGACGAGGCCATACACGCCGACGGTCATGATGATCGCGATGCCGGTGAGCACGGTCACCTGGGTCGGGAAGGGGCTCGCCGCGACCGTGCCGAGCGTGATCGCGATGATCTCGGCCGACAGGATGAAGTCGGTGCGCACCGCGCCGTCGATCTTGTCCCTTTCCATCGCGACCAGGTCGACCGCCGGATCGGCCACTGCCTCGACGAGGCGGGCATGTTCCGTGTCGTCGTCCGCCTTGCTGTGCATGAAGCGGTGCGCAAGCTTCTCGAAACCCTCGAAGCACAGGAAGGCGCCGCCGATCATCAGCAGCGGCACGATCGCCCACGGCGCGAAGGCGCTGATCAGCAGGGCTGCCGGCACCAGGATGGCCTTGTTGCGCAGAGATCCCTTCGCCACCGCCCACACCACCGGCAGTTCCCGATCCGCCTTCACGCCGGTGACCTGCTGGGCGTTCAGCGCCAGGTCGTCGCCGAGCACGCCCGCGGTCTTCTTGGTGGCGACCTTGGTCAGGGTGGCGACATCGTCGAGGATGCTGGCGATGTCGTCGATGAGGGCGAGCAGGCTGGCTCCGGCCATCGGGTGGATTCCTCGTTGCGGTTGAGACGCCGACGCCGGCGCGGGCGCTATGTTAGCGCTTCGGCGCAGCGCCTGCCTGAACCCGGACGAGGGTTCCCGGCGTCGGCCAGACGCCGCGCGCGATCACGCGTCGGCCGTCGAAGACGAGCCAGCTCTGGGCGCCGTAGTGGGGCAGGGAACGCATCAGGGCGCGCAGGGCATCGGCGCTGTCTGCGGAAATTGCTGCCAGCGGCGGGCCGGTCCGCGCCGACACCGTCCACGCCTGCGCGCTGCCGCGTACGGCGACTTCCGCGGGACGCGGTGCAGCGCCGAGGCGGGCGAGGGCGGCATCCACCTCGGGCGGGCGACCGACGACGAGCGTCGGCGCGGTGCCGTTGCCGGCGTCGTCCATGTTGACCGGGCTGGCGCCGTGGTCGAACAGGCGCTGCGCCAGCTCGACCGCGGCGGCGCGCAGTGCGGCATCGTCCGACGGCACGACCAGCCGCGGCGCGGGCGCAACGATCCACTGGCGCAGGATGGCAGGCAACTGATCGGCGTCGAGCCGGCGCCACACACGCAGCTCGGGATCGAGCCGCACGCCGAGCGGCGGCGCCGAAAGGTCCAGCTCGACCCGGGTGCGCGCGGCGGCGACATCGACCCAGTGCGTCTCGCTGCGGTCGGCATGGACGACTTCCACCGGCAGGCGCAGCGCGTAGGCAGGCAGGGTCTGCTCCAGGTCCAGCGTCAGGTGCGTGCGCGTCGCGCCGCCGACGGCGGCGCGGGCGATGCGGACCTGCGGGGCGCCCGCCCGCGTCAGCCACTGCGTGAAGAAGTCCTGCAGCGAGCGCCCGGAGGCCTGCTCGAACGCGTCTTGCACGTGCCGCCAGTTGGCCGGGCGAAAGCGCCGGGCCTGCCACAGCAGGGCGATGCCGCGGTCGAAGGTATTCGCGCCGAGGGCGTCGCGCAGCATCACGAACAGCATGGCCGCCTTGCCGTAGCCGATGGCCGCCTCCGTGCCGTGGGTGCGCGAGCGGAATGCGTTCAGCGTCGGCTGCCCGTCGGGCGGCAGCGCGGCGAAATCGCGCAGCCAGCCGAGGCGCATCTCGCGCGCGGCCGCGGCCGACTCGTCTTCCTTGTAGGCGTAGTCGGCCATGAAGGTGGTGAGGCCCTCCGACCAGTTGCCCTGCGCATCGTCGACGAACACGCCGTTGCCCCACCAGTTGTGCAGTACCTCGTGCCCGAGCGAGGTGGCGCGAATGAAGGGGAGCCTGAGCACCTCGGCACCGAGGTAGGTCAGGGTGGGCATGCCGAAGCCGGTGGGCAGCGCACTGGCGACCACCGAGAACTCGGTGAAGGGGTAGGCGCCGATCAGGCGCGAATAACGTTCGATGTAACGCGCACTGTCGGCGAGATAGGCCTCGGCCAGCCCGGCCGTGGCATCGAGATCGGCCGGGAGATAGGTGCGCAGCCGGATCGTTTCGCCGTCGGTGCGCGGCACGACGCGTTCCTGGACCTGCCACGGCCCGGCCATAAGGTCGATGCCATCGGCCGGATGATGAAACTCGAAGCTCGCGCGATAGCGCCCGTTCTCGTCGGTGGGCTGCGTTTCGCCGGTGAGGCGCCCGGGCACCAGCGCGCGCTGCCCGGCCGGCACCGACAGGCGGACGCGGTAGGCGAAGCGCTCGGCAGGCTGCGGGTACCAGCCGCTGCCCGCGGGCAGGAAGCTGCCGGCCGGCGCGCTCATCGGCGGCAAGGCCCGCAGCACGTCGCGGTGGTCGAGACCGGCCGCCAGCGGCGGCAGGATGCCGCCATAGGCGATGCGCAGCGGCGCGCCGTGCGCGAGGACGGCGTGCCAGCGCTGCAAGCCGTCGCTGCGACCCGCCGCCGTGATGCGGACGGGTTTGCCGGCGGAGGATGCGGATGAGATGGCGAGCGCAGGGTGCAGCAGGAACTCGAAGACATGGGCCGAGTGGTCCGTCCGCCCTGTCGCGATGTCGCCCCATGGTGCGCCCGCGTGCGGCCTGAGTTCGGCCACGACGTCCAGTCGGCGCGTCTGCGGGTCGAGTTCCACGTCCAGTTGCAGGGGCGGGGTCGCCGGCTGCGCCCGCGCGGCGCCCGTCAGCGCGGCCATCAGCAGGCCTGCGGCGAGCAGGCCAGGGAAGCGCCGCCAGGCCTGCGCGCGCATCAGCCGCGCGCCGGGAAGCGCACGAGAAGTTCGAGGAGTTCGCTGTCCCGTTTGATGCGCAGGGGCAGCCAGGTGCCGGCGGGCTGGTCCCGAATCGCCGCAATGACGGATGCGACCTTGTTCACCGGCGAGCCGGCGAGTTCGACGATCACGTCGCCGGCGCGAAAGCCGCTCCTCTCGGCCAAGCTGCCGGGCGATACGTCGGCCACGTGCACGCCGCGTTCGCTCTCGCTGAGGCTGACGCCCAGCCGCGGCGGTTCGGGCCGGGCCGCGGCCTGGGCTGGAACGGCGAACACAGCGTCGGCCAGGCCGGGCCGGATGTCGTCGCAGGCGGTGCCGATGGGCACCGGGAGCAGAGTCGCGACGCTTGTCACGCCCAGGTCGCGCAACTGATGCGCCACGCCGTGGCCGTGACGCAGGTGGCCGCTGCCGATGATGCCTACGACCAGCGGACGCCCTCCACTGCCGGGGGCAAGCCGACGCGCCAGCGCTTCGGCCATCGCGCGGTCCCAGGTGGCCTGCGCATCGACGAAATTGCGAAAGGCCGAGTCGCTGCGTGAGGTCTGCGCGCCATCCCGGCCGCGGCTGCGGGCATGCTCGCGATGGGACTCGAACAGCATGTCGACATAGTCCGCCGGCGGCGCGGCCGGACGCGACACGCCTTCGCGCTCGGCATTGCCCACGGTGTCGACGCCCTTGCTGGCGATCGTGCGAATCAGCTTGCGCTCGACATTGAGGGCGAGCATCGGAATGCGGTTCAGGCGCGCGAACTCGAACAGCGGCATGTAGAACTCGGCCGGCATGCCCCACACCTCGTTCCACTGGACCTGCTGCAGGAACTCGGCGGGGGTGAGCTCGCCGGCAACCCAGCGGTCCAGCACAGGCTGCACGCGGCGCGGGAAGGCCTCGAATCCGATCACCATGTCCGGCCGCAACGCCTGCAGCGCCGCCACTGTCTGCAGTTGCCAGCGGTGATCGTCGGCCTTGTCGTGCTGCTCGCCGAGAAGGATCACGTCCCTGTCCGCCAGCCGCGGCAGAACGGCCGAGGCGCCCGAGATGCGCGGTGTTTCGCCGCCGAGCCAGGTCCAGGTGCCTGCTTTCAGGCAAACCGACGCGGCACTCGCGATGTCGGCGTCCGCGGCCATGGCGGCGGGCGTCGCCTGCAGGGCGAGGGCCGCCCACACGGCTGGGATGAGCTTGTGAAGGGAGAGGTCGGTCTTCATGAGCCGTCGCCGTCGGGTCGAGTCTGGGCAGGAATACTGCCGGTAGAGTGCCGCCACGCCGCCAAGTTCCGACGCTGCCTTACCCGATGGGCATCGGCCGTTGTCGGCGCGGGAACGATGAGGGGGTGACGTGGTCTTCTAGTCATGATAAAAAGAAAAAATCTCGAGAAAAACGTATTTTCTTGATTAAAATCCCTTGCCACGTTCGATAATGGGCGCCGTCGCGCTCATGCGAACGCCCACGGGCGCGTTACGGAGAGAAGAACATGTTCGGACTCACAGCACTGGAGCTTGCCCGGATCCAGTTCGCCTTCACGGTATCGTTTCACATCATCTTTCCGGCGATCACGATTGGCCTGGCTGCCTACCTCGTGGTGCTGGAGGCCCGCTGGCTGCGGACCGGGCAAACCTTGTATCGAGACCTGTATCACTTCTGGTCCAAGGTCTTCGCCCTCAATTTCGGCATGGGGGTGGTGTCCGGCCTCGTAATGTCCTACCAGTTCGGCACGAACTGGAGCTTCTTTTCCGATTTTGCCGGGGGCGTCACCGGTCCGCTGCTCGCCTACGAGGTGCTGACGGCGTTCTTCCTCGAGGCGGGTTTCCTCGGTGTGATGCTGTTCGGCTGGAACCGGGTCGGGCCGGGCCTGCACTTCTTCTCGACGCTGATGGTGTCGATCGGCACGCTGATCTCGACGACCTGGATCCTCGCGTCCAATAGCTGGATGCAGACGCCGGCGGGCTTCGAGATCATCGACGGCCGCGCGGTCCCGGTGGACTGGCTGGCAGTGATCTTCAATCCGTCCTTCCCGTATCGCCTGCTGCACATGTCGGTCGCGGCCTTCCTCGCGACCGCGCTGTTCGTGGCGGCCTCGGCGGCCTGGCATCTGCTGCGTGGGCGCGATAATCCGGCGATCCGCAAGATGCTGTCGATGGCGATGTGGATGCTGGTGATCGTTGCGCCGATTCAGGCGGTGATCGGCGACTTCCACGGCCTCAACACCTTGAAGCACCAGCCGGCCAAGATCGCCGCGATGGAGGGGCACTGGGAGAACCATCCCGGCGAAGGCGTGCCCTTGGTCGTGTTCGCCCTGCCCGACCAGCAACGCGAAGAGAACCGCTTCGCGATCGAAATCCCGCGCCTGGGCAGCCTGATCCTGACGCACAGTTGGGACGGCCAGTTTCCGGGCTTGAAGGAGTTCCCGCCCGAGGATCGGCCTCCGGTCGCGGTGGTGTTCTGGTCCTTCCGCATCATGGTGGGCCTGGGTGTGCTGATGATCCTGCTCGGCGCCTGGGGGCTTCTGCTGCGCAGGGGCGAGGCGCTCTACCGATCCCGGGCTTTCCTGCGCGCGACCCTGCTGATGGGCCCGACCGGCCTGGTCGCGATCATCGCCGGCTGGTTCACGACGGAGGTGGGGCGACAGCCATGGGTCGTGTATGGCTTGCAGCGTACCGCGGACGCGGTGTCCAACCATGGCGCGCTGCCGCTGGCGATCTCGCTGGCCCTGTTCATCATCGTGTATTTCACGGTGTTCGGCGTGGGCATCGCCTACATGCTGCGCCTGGTGCGCAAGGGGCCGGTAATGCACGAGGGGGACACCGGCCTGGTCGGTGGCCCGGGGCACGAACGACAGCAAATGCGTCCGCTATCGGCCGCGACCGACGACGATCTCCGCACTGCTGCGACGAGGAACTGAAACCATGGGTATCGACTTTTCCCTGATCTGGATCCTGATCATCTTCTTCGGCGTCATGATGTACGTGATCATGGACGGCTTCGACCTCGGCATCGGCATCCTCTTTCCGTTCGCGCCGGACCGCCATGACCGCGACGTCATGATGAACACCGTCGCGCCGGTGTGGGACGGCAACGAGACCTGGCTGATCCTTGGCGGGGCGGGGCTGCTGGCGGCGTTCCCGCTGGTGTATTCGGTGGTTCTCAGCGCGCTCTACCTGCCGCTGATCTTCATGCTGCTCGGGCTCATCCTGCGCGGCGTCGCCTTCGAGTTCCGCTTCAAGGCGCATGACCACGAGCGTCACTTCTGGGACAAGGCCTTCATCGTCGGCTCGATCGCTGCCGCCTTCTTCCAGGGCGTGGCGCTGGGGGCGTACATCGAGGGCATCCCGGTGGTGAATCGCGCCTTTGCGGGTGGTCCCTTCGACTGGTTCGCGCCGTTCCCGCTCTTCACCGGACTGGGCGTCGTCGTGGTGTATGCCATGCTCGGCAGCACCTGGCTGGTCATGAAGACGGAGGGGGCGCTGCAGGCCCGCATGATCCAGCTCAGCCGGCCGTTGATCGGGCTGCTGATCGCCTTCATCGTCGCCGTCAGCATCTGGACGCCGCTCGCGCATGAATCGATCGCGCAACGGTGGTTCTCGTGGCCGAACATGCTGTGGTTCGCGCCGGTTCCGCTGCTGGTGGTGTTCTTCACCGTGCAACTTCTGCGTTCGCTGCAGGGCGAGCCGAACGTGGCGCCCTTCGCGTATGTGCTCGGGCTGGTCTTCCTCGGCTACACCGGCCTGGCCATCAGCGTGTGGCCCATGATCATCCCGCCCGACATCACCATCTGGCAGGCAGCCGCTCCGCCGCAGAGCCAGGGCTTCACGCTGGTGGGCGCACTGTTCATCATCCCCTTCATCCTGATGTACACCGCGTGGTCGTATTACGTGTTCCGCGGCAAGGTCAGGGCGGGCGACGGGTATCACTGATGCGCGACGAGCATGAAACGCGCGGCGCAGTGCGAAGTCCGCCGTGGCGACGGCTCGCCTGGTTCGTCGGGATCTGGGCCGGCGGCGTGCTCGCGCTGGGCGCCTTCGCCTGGCTGCTCAGACTGCTGATGCGGGCGATCGGGATGGGGGCTTGAGCGGCTCCCGAGCGGCCGGGTCTGCGATGGAAGTCAGCGCTGCAGGCCCGGCGGCGTGGCGGTGCCGAAGGCACGGTCCCACAAGTCGGTGAGCGTGCCATAGGAGGATGACGGGCACTGGCCATGGTGAATCTGGTGTTGCCGCGCACGCCGCGTCAGCCAGCCGCCGAGCGCGTCCGGACGCGAGTGCAGCGCATGGTGCGTGATCTCCTGCGCGACATGGCCGGCGAGCAGGCCCAGGGTCAGGCCGGTCGCCAGCCACCGGTCACCAATCATCAGCATCGGCGGCGCGACCAGGCCCAGCAGCAGCAGTCCGCTGAACAGCAGCGGTGTGCGCATCGGCGCGTCGGGCTGGGCGTGGTGTTGCTCGTGCCAGCGCCGGAAGGGCCCGATGCCGTGCAGCACGAAGCGATGCAGAAGGTATTCGAGCAGCGTCCATAGCGCGAGGCCCGCCATCGCGCAGGCCAGCAGCAGCAGCCATCCTCCATGCGGGCGCATCGCCGACAGGGCCAGCAATGCCGCGCCCGCCGCCACCGGCAGCGGTAGCGCGTGCGGGTAGACCGTCGTTCCGACCTGTTGCCGATCGAGCCGCTTCATCATTCACCCCCTGATCGCCGGTTGCCGGCGCGTGCCTGGATCTCTCGCGGGGCCATGCCCCCTACAAATCTTAGACGCGGAAAATCGGCGATGCTCCCGACGCGCTGCGGGACCAGCAAACGAAAACCCCCGCTCGGGCACCGCCCGGCGGGGGTTCGTCAGCGAAGCGCGACGGCGGCTTATTCGGGTCGCATCTGCGGGAACAGGATCACGTCGCGGATGGCCGGCGAGTCGGTCAGCAGCATCACCAGGCGGTCGATGCCGATGCCGCAGCCGCCGGTCGGCGGCAGGCCGAATTCGAGCG
>SHNC01000159.1 GCA_004295105.1 Betaproteobacteria bacterium
CTGGCCGAGCATATGACGTGGCTGCCGGTCAGGCCGAGCGGCGCACCGCTGCCGCCGCGCTGGATGCCGATGCGCCCGCCTGCCGCGTTGCGCGGGATGTAGGCGGCGTCGCCGGTGTCGACCGGGCCGCTGGCCAGATTCGCGAGGCGAACCTGCTGCCAGAAGCGGGCGGCCTCGCTGCCGTCGTCGTCGTCCCAGTTGCCGCCGAGCACGCCGTCGCCATTGCCGGCAGTGGTGCAGTCGCTGACGCCGGACGGGCACAGGTGGGCCACCGCGCGGCGGTCGTCGCCGGGCAGCGCGCGAAACTTGTCCTGATAGGCGTGGATCAGCATCTGCGTGGTGCGGAAATCCTGCGCCAGGTTCTTGACCTTGGCGCTGTCGATCAGCTCCTGGCCCTTCAGTACGCCGCCGAGCAGCAGCCCGACGATGACAAGCACGACCGCGATCTCGACCAGGGTGAATCCGTTCTGACGGGACTTCATGGGACGACTCCTCTTGGGTGGAAAAGCGTTTCCGGCCTGCCGACCGCTGCCGTCGATGGTGCGACGTGGCCGCCGCGGCGCTACAGGCGTCCGGCCTGGGCCAGGCGTGCGACCAGCAGTGGGCGGCCGATCCAGACCAGCAGGTCGTCGAAGTCGGCCGACGGGTCGCCCGCCTCGTAGAGCGGTGCTGCGGCGGAGTAGGTGGCGTTGTGGCCGTCCGCACGGCGGTTCGGGCCGGTGGACAGCACGATGGCGACCGCCTGTGAATCGCTCAGCGTGGTGATGGCGCTGCCATCGTCGGCGCGAATCTGCAGGTTGGAGGTGGGGGCGGTGTCGGCCCCGAGCGTGCCGGCAACGAAGGCGGCGTCGACGCGGTAACGCCAGTGGCCCGCCCAGTCGTCTCCGGCATGCCCGCGCGCCGTGCCCCAGGCGTCGTGCGCGGGCATGCCCAGCGTGCGCCAGGGCAGACGACCTTCCGCGGCCATGCTGCAGGGCGCGGCATCCTCGAGCCCGTAATGGGGGCTGGCGGGGTCCGCTTCGGAGCTGGGGCAGGGCAGGCGACCGTGCACGATCGCGAAGCCGGTGAGCGCCTGCTCGATGTCGCGCAGCATGTCGGCGGTGCGCTGCCGATCGCGCGCCTCCATGCGTGCGCCCAGCGGCACCAGCATGCTGCCGGTGAGCAGCGCGAGGATCACCAGCACGACGGCGAGCTCGGCCAGCGTGAAACCGGTGGTACGCGACCGGGGGCGGCGCCACGTCGGCGCCCGGCAATGACTCAGTTCAGGCATCGGACGACGTCCCGGGTGGTGGCCGGCGTGGCCGGAGACACGTTGAATTCGTGGGCGCCGGCGAAGGCCGGCACGCCGGCCAGCAGGTTGTCGGCGTTGCCGCCCTCGAAGTACTGCGCCGGATCGGCACGCTGTGCGGCGGTGAGGCGCGGCTGCCGCGGGTCGCCCGTGCGGATGCGCTCGCCGCCGAACAGCAGCGCGGCGCGGCAATGCCGGATGCCGGGCACGTCTGTGAAGGTGACGCTGACGCAGGCACTGCCGTCGGCACAGGCGGCGAATCGGAACTGGTCGCGCCAGTTGTCGTGTGCGTCACTGCGCCCGGCGGGCAGGCCGAGCGCAGCGGCGTCGGGCAGTTGGCCGACGAGCAGTGCGCCGGTCGGGGCGGTGTGGGCGGCGAGGAAGTCGGCCTCGCCGAGTCGGACTTCGAGCGCGGCGGCAGCGGCGCCGATCACCTCGCCGACGTGGGGGGCGAAGTCGCTGCGGCGGCGCAGCGCGCCGAACAGGTCGTCCACGGTCACCCATGCGATCAGGTCATTGCGCGGCAGGCCATCGGCCGTACCCTGCAGGACGTCCAGCGCGCCGCCAAAGCTCACCGCATAGCCGCCGTCGAGGAAGTGCCCGACATCGGCGGCTGCGCTGTCGCTGCCGGGGCAGCGGCGGCCGGTACTCGCCGGCCTCGTCTGCCGCGGCAGCGGTGGGCCGGGCGCGAACAGCACGGCGACCACCCGGTCGTCGGCGCCGGTCAGCGCAATACCGTCGTCGGTGCGCGGCTGGAACTGGCCGGGACTGTCCCAGTTCAGCGCCAGCGGCTTCGGGTTGTGCTTGACGCTGCCGGCGACCGCATACCACAGGCAGTTGCCCCAGCCGTCGCGCAGGTCGGTGAGGCCCAGCGTGCGATACGGCAGGCGGCCGAGGGCGCCGAGGTCGCGCGCCCCGCAGGCGCCGATCGGGGTCGAGCCGGTGTTGTTTGCGTCCGGGCAGGGCAGGTAGCCGTAGGACTCGCCGGGATGGCGCTCGGCATAGCTGACCGCATAGCCGATGAGTGCGGTCCGCGCCCGCGCGAGCGCTTCGATGCTGCGCGCCTGTGCCCGCGTCCGTGCCATCGCGGCAAGGTCGCCCTGTGCGAGCAGGCCGACGGCACCCAGCAGCGCGACGACGAGCAGCACGGCCATCACGCCGCTGCCGCGCTGGCGGCGGACGGCCGGGGCAGGAGCCGGTCGTGCGTACCTCCGGTTGCCGTGCGTCATCGTGCGTCGTTGCGGGCGGTGGAGCGAGGGCGCGGGGACGGCGCGGCACCCGGGTCGGCCACTGGCCACGTGTCGCCCACCCGAAGCCGCCGATGCGGCTCGGCCTCGGGAATCAGGACGCGCTGGTGATCCGCCGCCAGGTGCAGGCCGGGTGGCAGCGGCGCCATTTCGCCGTTGAGCCAGACGGTGTTCGCGCCGTCGCTGCGACGCAGGATGCCGTCGATGCGCAACGCAGTGCCTGCCGCAGCAGGTGCCGGCGGCGGCGCCGGTGCCTCGATGACGGGCGGCGGCGGCACGTCCTGTTCCAGGGTCTCGCGCTGTGCCGGTGTGTGGAACAGGCGGCCGAAGGCGTCTGCCCGGGCAGTTGGCAACTGCAGGGCGAGCAGGCCGGATGCGGCAATGGCGAGCATGGGGCGACGGGTGCATGAGCGCATCACCGCTGTGCCTCCGCTGCGTCCGCGATCGTCAGACCTTCGAGCAGGCAGTTCGCACGCACCGTCGGCGCGCGGGCATCGACCGGCGCCAGGCGTTCGAGGCGGCATCCCTGCGTCAGCACGATCCTGCTGCGGTCCGCTTCGAGCCTCCCGAGCAGGGCGAGCAGTTCGCCTTCGTGGCGCAGTGTGGCCTCGACCTGCAGCGATCGTCCCATCAGGCGCAGGCCGGCCGCCGCACGTCCGCTGGCGGCGGTGCTGGCCTCACCGCCGGCGGACGGGGCGAGCGGCCGGGCGGGGGCGAAGCGGGTGCGGATGCCGTCGCGAAATCCGTGTGCAGTCGCATTTGGCGCGGCGAGCGCGTTTGCGACCCTGGCGGGCCATTCGTCTTCGGCTTGTCGGCCGACGACGCCGCGTTCGACCAGTGTCCGATAGCGTGCGAGCGCCGGGACGAGGCGCTCGTCGAGCACGCGGGCCGCATCGAGTTCGGCGGTAGTGCGTCGCTGTTGCGCTCGAGCCTGGTCGAGCCGATGAGTCGCGTTCGCGACGGCGTCGCCCGCGACCCAGGCGGCGAGAAGACCCGCGCAAAGCGCCGCTGCGCAGAGTGCGGCCGGAAGGACGAGGCCGTGGCCGCCCGCTCCAGACAGTCGTGCAGCCAGTGCCGCAGGCACGGTGACGGAAAGCTTCACTGCGGTCCCTCCGTGCGGAAGTGGAAGTGCAGGTCGGTGCGTGACCCGCCGGGTCCGGCCGCCGTTCGTGTCGCACTGCCGGCCTGGCCTGCGCTCGCGTGCTGGAAGGCCCGTCCCCCCTGACGTTCCAGTGCGTCGGCGAGTGCCGCCACGAGGGCGTCGTCACCTGCGAGGCCGGTCGGACGGTCCGCGGCGTCGATCGTGCGCACTCCCAGTGTGACGGTCGTCGCGTCCGCCGCGTCGGGCGCGGGTTTCCATGACAGGTGATCGAGCTCGATGCCGGGCGTCGCGTCCAGTGCCGCGCCCACGCGGGCGAAAACCACTGCGGCCGGCAGCGGCCGGATCTGCTCGCGTTCGAGCTGGCCCATCACGGCGAGCAGTTCGTCGGCCGCCGCGGGCAACGGCGCACGGGCCGACTCGAGTCGGGACAGTTCGCTGCGCAGCGACGCGGTACGGGCTTCGATCGCAGCCGCTTCGCGTTCGAGCGCACCCGCATCGGTCCATCTGAAGGCGGCGAGCGCGAGCGCGCCGGCGACCGCTGCCGCGGTGGTGTAGGGAACCGGGCGCGGTAGCCCGCGCTCGTCGGTGCCGGTGCGCTGCGACCTCGTGCGACAGCGCAGTGCGCGCGGCATGCCGCTGAGCCAGCAGAGATGCGCTGCCTCGATGGCGCCGATGTCGTTGCCGGCCGGCCTCATGCCCGGCGGCAGCAGTGAAATTGCGGGGATGTGCTGAATGCCGCCCTCGCCGGTCGTGCTCATGTGTTGCGGCAGGTCGCGCGTGGCGGAGGGGGCGAGGACGACCGTACGAAGTTCGCCGCTGCGGGTGTGCGGCTGGGCACACAGGTAGGCGCGCGTGCGGTCGATTTCGTGCAGCGCGCCGTCGGCGATGGCGTCGATGCCGGGCACCAGCCGGGTGAAGCGCACCACGCCGCGATCGACATGGCTCAGGCGCATGCCGCAGCGGGTCAGGCTGACGAGCAGCAGGCTGCCGTCGAGGCGCAGCGTGCGTGGGGCGAAGTGGCCCAGCAGCAGTGTGGCCGAGGTGACCGCATCGAGCCGTGCGCCGCTGCGTCGGATCGCGTCCAGCCAGGGGGTGAGCGCCGTCGCGCGGGTGAGGCCATGCAGCACCAGCCCTTCCTGGTGGGGCGCGTCGGCATTGCGGCCGAGCGCGTGCATCCAGGTGGCCGGGGAGTCGCCGAAGTGCATCGCGAAGCGTCGTCCGAGCAGTGCGCGCCGGTCGGCACCGCGCACCCGAGGCACGGATTCGACCTCGACGTGCTCGTCGACGAGATCGAACACGAGGCGGTAGCGGGCTGTCCCCGGCTGCTGCGCCAGCCAGTCGGCGAACCCGGACGCATCGCCGGTCGCGAAGCGGGCTGCGGTCGTGCAGCCGGTGTCGTTCAGATGGCACGCGTGCAGGCCGTGGTCGTCCAGCCGCAGGAGGTAGGGGGCCGGTCTCATCGCTCACACCGGGAGGTGGGTCAGGATGTCGTAGATGGGGCCGAGCACGGCGGTGGCGATCCACAGCAGCAGGGCGCCCATGGTCACGGTCAGGGCCGGTTCGAGCGCGGCCTGCAGGCGGGCGATCGACTCGCCCACATCGCGGCGGTAATGGCTCGACACATTGGCGAGCGCGCGGTCCAGCGCGCCGGTCTGCTCGCCGATGCGCAGCATGCGGGTCACCAATGGGGGGAACAGCCCCGTCGACGTGAAGGCCTGCGAGATTGCCTGCCCCTGTTCGATGCGCTGCGTCGCGCTGCGCAAGCCTTCGCGCAGGGCGAGATTGCCGGTGACGTTCTCGCTCGTCTTCAGTGCGTCGATGACGTTGATGCCTGCGGCGTAGAGGGTGGCGAACAGCGAGGCGAAGCGGGCCAGCGCCAGCTTGCGCCGTAATTCGCCGACCAGCGGCAGGCGCAGCAGCAGGTGGTCGCGGCGCAGGCGCAGGGCGGCGGAGCGGGCGAGCGCAAGATGCAGGCCGGTCCCGGTGGCTGCGGTGGCGATCGCGAGCGCCCAGCCCCATGCCGACACCGCATGCGACAGCCACAGCAGCGCACGCGTCTGCAGGGGAAGCGTCTGGCCGGTGGTACGGAACAGCTTCTCGAGCTCCGGCACCACATGGGTCAGGGCCACGAGGACCGCGACGGCGAGCAGGCTGGCGACGATGGCCGGGTAGATGGCCACGCGCCGGGCGTGGGTGGCGAGTTCATCGTCGCGCGCGATCGCGCCGCCAATGTCGTGGATCGTCTCGGGCAGGGTGCCCGCGTGCTCGCCGGCCCGCAGCAGACTGACGAACACCGCGTCGAAGGCCGCCGGATGGCGGGCGGCGGCTTCGGACAGCGGCTTGCCCGCGGAGATGTCGGACAGCATGGCGACGAGGATCTCGCGCAGGCCGGCGTGCTGAGTCGTCTCCCGCAGCTCGGCGAGGCTCTCGACGACGGGCACGCCGGCGTTCAGCAACTGCTCGAGATGGAAGCACAGGTGCCCCAGCTCGCGGCGCGGGATGCGCGTGCGCCACAGCGGCGGGCGTGCTGCCTCGCCGTTGATGAAGCTCAGGCCGCGTTCGCGCAGCCGCTGCTCGAGTTCGCCCAGGTCGGCGGCGTCCAGTTCGCCACGCACGGTGTAGCCGTCGGCCTGCATGGCACGGTAGCGAAAGCGCATGGTGCGGCCGTCCCCCGATCAGGCTGCCGGCGTGCGGAGCGCGACCACCCGGCCGAGTTCCTGCAGCGAGGTGGTGCCGTCGAGCACGCGGCGTGCGCCGTCCTCGGCGAGGGTCTGGAACCCGCCGCGGCGTGCCTGCTCCAGCAAGGCCTGCGGACTGGCATGTCGCGCGACCAGTTCGTCGAGGGCCGGGTCGATGCACAGCAGTTCCATGATCGCGCTGCGCCCGCGGTAACCGCGGAAGTTGCAGGCTGCGCAGCCTGCGGCATGGTGGATCAGGGCGGCCGGGCCGTCGGCCGGCAGGCCGAGCTTGCGCCGCTCATCGGTGTCGGCGACATGCGGTTCGCGGCACTGCGGACACAGCCGGCGCACCAGGCGCTGGGCGAGGATACCGATGAGGTTGCCGGCGAGCAGTTCGGGCCGGATGCCGATGTCCATCAGCCGCGGGATCGCCGACACGGCCGAGCCGGCGTGAAGCGTCGCAAAGACCTGATGGCCGGTGAGGGCGGCGCGGATGGCCATCTCCGCCGTGTCTGCATCGCGGATCTCACCGACCAGAATGATGTCGGGGTCCTGGCGCAGCAGCGCCCGCACGCCGCCGGCGAAATCGAGGCGGCTGGCTTCGCCGACTGCCGTCTGGCGGATCAGCGGCAGCGGATACTCGACCGGATCCTCCAGCGTCATGATGTTGACCTCCTCGGTGTTGAGGTGACTGAGCACCGAATACAGCGTGGTCGTCTTGCCGCTGCCGGTGGGGCCGGTAACCAGGATCAAACCTTCAGGCCGCGCCAGCATGCGTTCCAGGGTGGTGCGCTGGTCCGCCGCGAGGCCCAGCGCATGCAGCGGCACGATGCCTTTCTGGCGATCGAGGATGCGCAGCACGATGTTCTCGCCGTGCAGCGTGGGCTGCGTGGCGACGCGCAGGTCGATCGGACGGCCGCCGACCCCCAGGCCGATGCGTCCGTCCTGCGGCGAGCGCGTTTCGGCGATGTCCAGTCCCGCCATCACCTTCAACCGCACCGCCATCTCCGGCCAGCGCGATCGATGCAGCGCGCGCACCTGATGCAACAGGCCGTCGATGCGGTAGCGGATGCGCAGGAATCCGGCCTCGGGCTCGAAATGGACGTCCGACGCCCCCTGCGCGACGGCGTCGGCGATCAGCGCGTCGACGAGTCGCACGACCGGCGGCACGTCGTGGCGGGTCAATGCAGGATGGGTGAGGGCCGGGCTGGATGCGCCACCGTCCATCTCGCGCAGCAGATCGTCGACCGAGCCGGCCTGGCCGTAATGGTGTTCGATGGCCTGCACGAGTTCGGATTCGCCGGCAACGCGCAGATCGAGCCGCATGTCGGCAGCGAGATGAGCGCGCAGGCGGTCAATGGCGACGATGTCGTTGGCGTCGGCCAGCGCCACCGTCAACAGGCGGCCGGGCGCATCGTAGTGCAGCGGCAGCAGGCGGTGGCGCCGCGCCGCCTCGTGCGGCAGCAGGGCGAGCGCATCTGCGGCGGGCAGCGTGACGGCGAGATCGACGCAGGGCCGGCCGACGCGCGCTGCCAGCACGTCGCGCAGGGCGGATTCCTGAACGAAGCCGAGCTCGACCAGCAACCGGCCCAGCGGCCGGTGGTGCTGGCGTTGCTCGTGCAGCGCAATGCGCAACTGGTCGCCGCCGATCAGCCCTGCCGCACACAGTTGCTCGCCGATGCGCCACGTGCCGGCGGTTGAGGCACTCTCGCCGGCGGGCGCTTGCCCACGTGCGGCGGCGGCCGGCGTCTCGGGGGCCGCAGCCGCATCGGTGGGCAGGAAGGCGAGCGGAGGGAGATGGGGGATGTTCATGGCGGTGCCCGACCGTGACGTCACGGAACGCTGATGGTGGTGGAGGGAGCGGCCGGCAGTTGCGGTCGCAACGGGGCTTGGGGGAAGTTGCGTGCGCCGGGCGAGGGATGCGCGGCGAGGAAATCGGCGGTCGGCAGGCGCCCGCGGTAGGCGGCATAGTCGCCGCCAGTGCTGGGATCCTCGATCAGCAGCGGGCGCAGGAAGATCAGCAGCTCGGTGCGGCGCACGGAGTTGTCGCGGCGGGTGACGGCCTCGCCCAGCAGCGGGATGTCGCCCAGCAACGGAATGCGGCCGCTGTCGTAGTCGACCTTGTCCTCCATCAGCCCGCCGAGCACTCCGATCTCGCCGCTGCGCAGGCGCAGTACCGACTCGATCTCGCGCGTGCGGATCTGCGGCACCCGGTTGGGGATGCTGCCGAGGGACGGGTTGGGGTCGTCCTTGAAGCCGGAAATGCCCGAGATCGTCGGGCGTACGTTGAGGGTGATGTCGCCCGCCGCGCTCACTTGCGGTGTCACCGACATCACCATGCCCACCGACACCGATTGCGGGGTGGTGGTGGCGGTAGTCTTCTCGCGCTTGCTGTCGTCGTACTGCGTGGTCGAGGCGTCGACGAGGAAATAGACGACCTCCTCGACGACCTTCAGCATCGCCGTCTGGTTGTTGAGCACCGACAGGCGCGGGCTCGACAGCACCTTCACGGTGCCGAAGGTTTCCAGCAGTTCGAGGCGGATGTCGAGCTGTCCCGACAGGTAGCTCAGCGTCGGCGCGCCGCTGCCGCCATCGTTGCTGCCGCGCGGGCGCACGCTCCAGCCGGGTACGCCCAGCCGCGTCCAGTCGATGCCCTGGCGGTAGCCGTCGGCAAGCGTCACCTCGACGATGGTGGCCTCGATCATCACTTGTCGGCGCGATGCCTGCTGCACCTGGTCGAGATAGGTACGGATGCTGTCGTGCTGATGACCGCTGGCACGCACCATCAGCACGCCGGTCTCGCGGTTGACGAGCAGCCGGCGGTCGTCGGCCGCGGCGACCGGCTTGCCGCCAGCGTCCTCGTCGAGGATGGCGCGAATGTCGGCAGCGACGGATTCCCAGAACTGGTTCACCGAGCGTGTCTCGATCTGGGTGATCGACGCATTGCCGCTGCCGCTGGCCTGACGCGCCATCGCCGAGCTGCTGGTGGCGATCTGCGTGCTGGTGGCGACCGTGCCGCTCATCGTGCGCGTCAGGTTGACGTAATCGAGCTGGTAACTGCGCAGATAGGGGGTGTCGGGGCGCACGCTGAGGTGGCGGCCGTCGAGCTCGACGCGCAGCCTCGCCTGGCGCGCGATGCGCGCCAGCAGCGTGGGCAGGGACTGGTCCACCGCGTTCAGCGTGACGCTGCCGCTGAGACCGGGGTGGAGGTCGATGTCCAGGTTGGCATCGCGGGCGACGGCGAACAGCAGTTGCTCCACCGGGATGTTGCGCACCGTCACCGAGTAGGTCGGTTCGGCCAGTCGAGCCGGTGACGGCAGTGGCGCGAGGGGTTGTGCCGCTGCCGGTCTGCCGGCAGGCGCGTCGTCGCCTGGAACGAGCCGCGACGGCGGCAGCGCCGCGCCGCGGGCGAGGTGTCCGTCGTGCGGCACCGTCGGCGGCGTCTGGGCGCAGCCTGCGAGCAGGGCGCCAACGATGAGCAGGGTGGGACGAAGAGCCGTCATGACGACAGTCGATCGGGGAACGACATCATCATAGAATGGCGGTAATGAATTTGGAATATGCAGATGGAAAGTAAGGTGGACCCGCAGCGTCGTCGTTTCACTCCGGAAGTCGTTGCCGCGGCGCAACACTGTCGCAAGCTGCCGGTGATCGTCTGCTAAACTGCCGGGTTCGAAATTGGTTGAATTTTTCTCGTGTCTACTCCTCCGGCCGGCCAGGCCCCCCTCGTTTCGCTGCGTGACGTCCGCTTCGCCTATGGCGAACGGGAGGTCCTGCGCGGTATCGACCTGACCGTGCATCGTGGCCAGGTGGTGGCGATCATGGGCGGCAGCGGCTGCGGCAAGACCACGTTGCTGCGCCTGATCGGCGGGCAACTGAGGGCGAGCTCCGGTGCCGTCGAGGTCGAGGGGCGGGAGCTCGCGCACATGCGCCGTGCCGAGTTGTATGCGCTGCGGCGGCGCATGGGCATGCTGTTCCAGTTCGGTGCCCTGTTCACCGACATGACGGTGTTCGACAACGTCGCCTTCCCGCTGCGCGAGCATACGGAGCTGCCGCCCAGCATGATCCGCGACCTGGTCATGATGAAGCTGCAGGCGGTGGGTCTGCGGGGCGCCCATGCGCTGAAGCCGGCGGAGCTGTCCGGTGGAATGGCCCGCCGCGTGGCGCTGGCGCGCGCGGTGGCGCTCGATCCGATGCTGATCATGTACGACGAGCCCTTCGCCGGCCTGGACCCGATCTCGCTCGGCGTCGTCGGCCAACTGATCCGGCGCCTCAACGACGCGCTCGGCGCCAGCTCGATCATGGTCACCCACGACGTGCACGAGTCCCTGCTGATCGTCGATTACATCTACTTCGTGTCCGAGGGGCGCATCGTCGCGCAAGGCACGCCGGACGAGATCCGCGCCTCCACCGATCCCTTCGTTCATCAGTTCGTGCATGCGGAAGCCGATGGTCCGGTCGCCTTCCACTATCCGGCGCCGGCCATCGACACGCTGCTGCAGGAGGGCCGGCGATGAGCGGCCTGCTCGCGGCGCTGCGCCGCATCGGCGCGATGACGGTGGATGGCGTGTGGCGCCTGGGCTTCGCGATGCGCTTTCTCGTCGCCGTGCTGATGTACTCCGGCCAGTCGCTGCGACGCATTCACCTGACCCTGCGCGAGATCTATTTCAGCGGCGTGCTTTCGCTGCTGATCATCGTCGTGTCGGGTCTGTTCGTCGGCCTGGTGCTGGGGCTGCAGGGTTATGAGACGCTGCAGCGCTACGGCTCGTCGGAAGCGCTGGGCGTGCTGGTCGCGCTGTCGCTGACGCGCGAGCTGGGGCCGGTCGTTGCCGGCCTGCTGTTCGCCAGTCGCGCCGGTTCGGCGGTGACGGCCGAGATCGGCCTGATGAAGGCCACCGAGCAACTGAAGGCGATGGACATGATGGCGGTGAACCCGATCGCGCGCGTGGTCGCGCCCAGGTTCTGGGGCGGCGTGATCTCGATGCCGCTGCTGGCCGCGATGTTCTCGGCGATGGGCGTGTTCGGCGGCTGGCTGATCGGCGTCGTCGTCATCGGCGTCGATGACGGCGCGTTCTGGTCGCAGATGCAGGCGGCGGTGGATTTCCGCTACGACGTGATGAACGGCGTGATCAAGTCCGTCGTCTTCGGCATCGCGGTGTCGCTCATCGCCGTGTTCGAAGGCTATGACTGCAACCCGACCGCCGAAGGCGTGTCGCGCGCGATCACGCGCACCGTGGTGACATCGGCGCTGGCGATCCTGGCGCTGGATTTCGTGCTCACCTCTTTCATGTTCCGGGGTCAATGATGAGTCGTACCACGCTCGACCTATGGGTCGGCTTCTTCGTCGCGCTGGGTCTTGCCGCGCTGGTCTTCCTGGCGATGAAGGTCGGCAACTTTTCCGGGCTCAACAACGCGCCCACCTATGTCGTCGAGGCGCCCTTCGACAACATCGGCGGTCTCAAGGTGCGCGCGCCGGTGAAGAGTGCCGGCGTCGTCGTCGGCCGTGTCGCCGGCATCCGCTTCGATGCCGAGCGCTACCGGGCGGTGGTGCGCCTCGAGCTCGAGCGCCAGTACCCCTTCCCGCGCGAGACCATTGCCACCATCCTCACCTCGGGTCTGCTCGGCGAGCAGTACGTCGGTCTCGAGGCGGGCGGCGACGTCGAGATGCTGGCCAACGGCGATGCCGTGGCGATCACGCAGTCCGCCGTCGTGCTGGAGAAGCTGATCAGCCAGTTCTTGTTCGACCGTGCCGCCGAAGGACCGGCGCCGGCGTCCAAGTGATGTCGATTCGACCGTCGCGGGAGATCACGTGATGAAGAAGAACAATGCCGCAAGCTCGGGCCGCGCGCCTGTCGGGCGCCGTTTGCTGCCGCTGCTGGCCTGCGCCGTGCTGCTGGGCGGCTGTGCCGGCACGCCGCGCAACCCCGACGATCCGCTCGAGGGATACAACCGCGCGATGTTCGCGTTCAACGAGCAGGTCGACAAGGTGGTGCTGAAGCCGGTCGCCGAGGTCTACGACACGGTCGTGCCGACGCCGTTGCACATCGCCATCGGCAACGTGTTCGGCAACCTGGCGGACCCCTGGATCGGCGTGAACAACCTGCTGCAGGGCAAGGTCGCCGACGGCCTCGGCGACATGATGCGCTTCCTGGTCAACTCCACCCTCGGCTTCCTCGGCGTGCTCGACATCGCCTCCGAGGCCGGTCTGCCCAAGCACGACGAGGATTTCGGCCAGACCCTGGGGCGCTGGGGCGTGGGCGAGGGGGCTTATTTCGTGCTGCCGATCTTCGGGCCGCGCACGATCCGCGATGCGGTCGCCTTCCCGGCCGACCTGGCGGCCAACTCCGCCTGGGAGCCCGGCCACATCCCGACGCGCAACACCGTCACCGCGGTGCGCATCACGCACGAGCGCTGGCGCGCACTGGGGACCGAGAAGACGCTGGAGGAAGGCACGCTCGACAAGTACGCCTACGTCCGCGACTTCTATCTTGAACAACGCCGTTACAAGGTTTTCGACGGTGCCCCGCCGCGGGTGTACGAAGATTTCAACGGCGCCTCGGCCGCGCCGCTCGGCAACGGCGTCGATGTCGCCGCCAGCACGGCGGTCGAGAACCTGGAACTGCTGGGCATGGGCGGGCTGCAACTGGCCCATCGCCGCAGCGTCGACGAACCGAAATGAAACCGACCCGCATCATGAAACGCCTTCTTGCCCTGATCTGTACCTGTCTCGCCCTGATCGCCCCGGTTGCGATGGCGGCCGATGCACTCGCGCCGGACGTGCTGGTGCGCGACGTCACCAACGAGGTGCTCGCCATCGTGCGCGCGGACAAGGCGATCCAGTCCGGCGACACGCAGCGGGTGATCCAGCTCGTCGATGCCAAGGTGCTGCCGCATTTCGACTTCCGGCGCATGACCATGCTGGCCGTCGGTCGCGACTGGCGCGATGCCTCGCCGGCACAGCAGTCGAAGCTCACTGAAGCCTTCCGCACGCTGCTGGTGCGCACGTACTCCAACGCGCTGACCCAGTACCGTGACCAGGTGATCGACTTCAAGCCGAGCCGCATCGCCGACACCGACACCCGGGTGCAGATCCGCACCGAAGTCAGGCAGGCCGGCGCCCAGCCGATCGGCATCGACTACATGCTCGAGAAGACGGACAAGGGCTGGAAAGTGTTCGACGTGGTCGTCGCCGGCGTCAGCCTGGTCACCAACTATCGCAGCAACTTCGCGCAGGAGATCCGCAGCAGCGGCATGGATGGCCTCATCCGTTCAATCGAGGACAAGAATCGATCGCTCGAGGCGGAGCAGGCGCGCAAATGACCTCCACCGCGGACAACGTGCTGCGGCTCGAGGGCGCGCTGACCATGCGCACCGCCCCGGCCCTGCTCGAGAGCGGGCGCCAGCGCGCGGCCGAAGGGGGGCTGCTGGTCGACTTCTCGGCGGTGACCGAGGCCGATTCCGCCGCGCTGGCGCTGGTGCTCGACTGGCTGCGCGCCGCGCGCGGCGCCGGGCATGACCTGTTGCTGCATGCGCTGCCTGCCGGCCTGGCCAGCCTGGCGGCGCTGTACGACATCGACGGCCTGCTGCCACTTTCGGGGGGTGCTTCGCGATGAGCATGCCGGCCATCCGCATCCGCGGGGTCACCAAGAGCTACGGTGCCCTCAAGGCGCTCGGCGGCGTCGATCTCGAGATCGCGCAGGGCGAGTTCTTCGGCCTGCTCGGCCCCAACGGCGCCGGCAAGACCACGCTGATCTCGTCGCTCGCCGGCATCGTGCGGCCCGACGGCGGCACGCTCGAAGTGATGGGGCACGACGTCGTCGGCGACTACCGCAATGCCCGGCGCAACCTCGGTGTGGTGCCGCAGGAGCTGGTGTTCGACCCGTTCTTCTCGGTGCGCGAACTGCTGCGCATCCAGTCGGGCTACTTCGGCATCCGCAGCAACGACGACTGGGTCGACGAGATCCTTGCCAGCCTCGACCTCACCGGCAAGGCCAACGCCAACATGCGCGCGCTGTCCGGAGGCATGAAGCGGCGCGTGCTGGTGGCGCAGGCGCTGGTGCACCGCCCGCCGGTGATCGTGCTCGACGAGCCGACCGCCGGCGTCGACGTGGAACTGCGCCAGGGCCTGTGGCACTTCATCCGCAAGCTCAACCGCGACGGCCACACCATCGTGCTGACCACGCACTACCTGGAAGAGGCCGAGACCTTGTGCGGCCGCATCGCGATGCTGAAGGGCGGGCGCATCGTCGCGCTCGATACCACCGGCAACCTGCTGCGCCGCTTCGCCACGCACAGCCTGCGCGTGCGTCTGCAGCGACCCGACGCCGGCCTCGCGCTCGGCGGCGCGGTCGTCGAGGAGGGTGGCTGGATCGAGTTCGCCTTCGACAGCTACGGGGACGTCGAGTCGCTGCTGGCGCGGCTGCGCGAAGCGCATGCCGGCCTGATCGAGATGCAGCTCGGCGAGCCTGACCTGGAGCGGGTGTTCGTGGAGGTGATGAATCGTGCGTGATCCGCAAGCCCACCCGGCGCCGCGCATCGAACCGATGCCGGTCGATTCGCCGCTGACCGGTTTCCGCACCCTGCTGTACAAGGAGGTGCTGCGCTTCTGGAAGGTCTCGTTTCAAACGGTGGCCGCGCCGGTGCTCAACGCGGTGCTGTACCTGCTGATCTTCTCGCATGTGCTCGACCGCCACGTCACCGTCTACGGCGACGTCGGTTACACGACCTTCCTCGTGCCCGGCCTGGTCATGATGTCGGTACTGCAGAACGCGTTCGCCAACAGCTCGTCCTCGCTGATCCAGAGCAAGATCACCGGCAACATCATCTTCGTGCTGCTGCCGCCGCTCTCGTATCGCGAGTTCTACGCCGCCTACGTCATCGCCTCCATCCTGCGGGGGCTGTTCGTCGGCGTCGGTGTGCTGCTGGTGTCGCTGCCCTTCGTCGATCTGCCGATCGCCAACCCGCTGTGGGTGCTGGCCTTTGCGCTGATGGGCGGGGCGATCCTCGGCTCCTTCGGCGTCATCGCCGGCATCTGGGCGGAGAAGTTCGACCAGCTCGCCGCCTTCCAGAACTTCCTGATCATGCCGCTGACGATGCTGTCCGGCGTCTTCTACTCGATCCACTCACTGCCGCAGATCTGGCAGAACGTGTCGCACTTCAACCCGTTCTTCTTCATGATCGACGGCTTCCGTTATGGCTTCTTCGGCCAGTCCGACACCTCACCCTGGCTGTCGCTGGGTGTCGTCGGAGCCTGTTTCGTCGTGCTCGCCGCGCTGACCCTGGCCATGCTCGGCCGCGGCTACAAGCTGCGCTCGTAAAGGAATCCCCCAATGTTTGAATCAAGCGAGATCAAGCGTCTCATCGAGCAGGGGATGCCCTGCGAGTTCGTCGCCATCGAGGGTGACGACGGTGTCCATTTCACCGGTATCGTCGTCAGCAAGGTTTTCGAGGGCAAGCCGCGCGTGCGCCAGCATCAGGCGGTGTATGCGACGCTCGGTCGGCTGATGGGCAACGAGATCCACGCACTGCAGTTGCAGACCTATACGCCCGCGCAGTGGGAAACGGGTCGCGGCGAACTCGGGATGTGATCGGCCCATGGACAAGCTTCTGATCGAAGGCGGCAACCGCCTTACCGGCGAGGTCGCCATCTCCGGTGCCAAGAATGCAGCGCTGCCCATTCTCTGCGCGGCGCTGCTGACGCGCGACCCGGTGACCTTCACCAACGTGCCGCAGTTGAACGACATCGGCACGCTGCTCAAGCTGCTCGGGCAGATGGGGGTCAAGGTGGCGCGCGAAGGCGACTCCGTCACGCTGCAGGCAGCCGAGCTCGACAACCCGGTTGCGCCCTACGACATGGTCAAGACCATGCGTGCCTCCATTCTCGTGCTCGGTCCGCTGGTGGGGCGCTGCGGCGAGGCCAAGGTGTCGCTGCCGGGCGGCTGCGCGATCGGCGCGCGTCCGGTCGACCAGCACATCAAGGGCCTGCAGGCGATGGGGGCCGAGGTCCGGGTCGAACACGGCTACGTGCATGCCGCGGTGCCGCGCCTGAAGGGCGCGCGCCTGTTCACCGACATGGTGACGGTGACCGGCACCGAGAACCTGATGATGGCGGCCTGCCTCGCCGACGGCGAGACGGTGATCGAGAACGCCGCGCGCGAGCCCGAGGTGGTGGATCTGGCGAACTGCCTGGTGGCGATGGGGGCGCAGA
The DNA here is from genome assembly GCA_004295105.1 of Betaproteobacteria bacterium. Classification (GTDB taxonomy): domain Bacteria; phylum Pseudomonadota; class Gammaproteobacteria; order Burkholderiales; family Rhodocyclaceae; genus Thauera. The sequence continues at coordinate 16,523 of SHNC01000159.1, forward strand.
TCTCCGGCGCCGGCTCGGACGTGATCCGCATCCGCGGCGTCGCGCGCCTGCACGGTGCCACT
>SHNC01000015.1 GCA_004295105.1 Betaproteobacteria bacterium
AGGCCCCTGCGCACTGGCGCGGGGCCGGCGATGCGTGTTACTGCGCCGGCGGCACGTAGCCGCTGACCTGGTCCGCGCCCCCACCGAAGAAGTGCTTTTCCATCTGCTCGGCGAGGTACTTCCGCGCCCGCGCATCCATCAGGTTCAGGCGGTTCTCGTTGATCAGCATGGTCTGGTACTTGACCCATTGCTGCCACGCCTCCTTCGACACGTTGTCGAAGATCCGCTTGCCCATTTCGCCCGGAACCGGCGGAACATCCAGCCCTTCGGCCTCGCGGCCCAGCTTCACGCAGTTCACCATGCGCACCATCGTTCAATCCTCAGAGTGGTTCATCAGGAAGCCAAGGCGGCATTCTAGCCCGAATGGCCGCCGAACTCCCCCGCCCGGCGCTCCGACAGCGTCCATCGGTTGCGGCCTTCGCTCTTCGATCGGTACATCGCCTCGTCGGCAGCGGCCATCAGGCTCTCCGCGCCGTCGGCGTGGTCCGGGAAGACCGCCATGCCGATGCTCGCGGTCACGCTGACCTGCCGACCGCCGAAGCTGAACTCGAGTCCGGCCACGCCCTCGCGCAGCCGGGTGGCGAGTTCGGACAGGCCATGGGTGTCGGTCTCCGGCACCAGCAGCGCGAACTCGTCGCCGCCCACGCGGAAGAACATCTCGTTGCGGCGGATGATGCGCCGCACGCCCTCGGCGAGCCCCACCAGCACCGCGTCGCCCGCCTGGTGGCCGTAGACGTCGTTGATCGGCTTGAAGCCGTCGAGATCGACTGCCACCAGGCCCACCCTGCTGCCGCGGCGCGCCGCATCGGCGAGCATGCGCTCGAGCTCCTCGTGAAAGCGGCGGCGGTTGTACAGGTTCGTCAGCGGATCGCGCTCCGCCATCGCCACGAGTTGCTCCGACACCCGGCGCGATTCGGTGATGTCTTCGTAGATCCACACCCGGCCGATGCCGTGGGCCTGCTGCCCGCCCACCACCACCGCCGACTGGTCGGTGACGACACGCCCGTCGCGGAAGCGGATCTCGAAGGGTTCGCTGACGGGCAGGCGGTTCGCAACGACGTGATCGAGATGCGCGAGGAAGGCTTCCGGCTCGGCGAGCAGCGGCAGCGCCGTCTCCTTGAGGACGGCCTCCCTCGTGCCGACGAGGTTGGCATCGGCGGGATAGCCCCAGATTTCCAGCATGGCGCGGTTCGCGTAGAGCACGCGCCGGTCGTTGTCGATGAACAGGATGCCGAGGCGGATCAGGTTCAACAGGGCAGCAAGACGCTGACGCTCGTCGTTGCTTCGGACCAGGTACAGTTCGCGCAGGGCCTGCGCACGGCGCAGTTCGGCCACGGTTTCAAGCAGCTTGTACTCGGTCTCCTTGCGCCTCTGGATGTCCTCGGCCGACAACTGCAGCATCGGCTGCCCGTACTCCTCGCCGTCGACACGGCGCCAGTGCGAGGCCACCCATACCACCGCGCCGTCGGCACGGGAGAAGCGCAGCTCGACATCGCGGTTGACGCCATCGCGCAATACCTCGCCAAGCAGGCGGCGACAGTGCCTGCGATCGGTATCCACCACCAGCAGCTCGATGGCATCGGACACCGCCAGACATTGCGCAGGAGTGCGTCCCGTCACCCGCTCGATCGACGGACTGATCCACAACAGGCGGCCGTCGGCATCGAGCAGCGCTTCGATACCATGGACGCCCTCGGCGATCCCTTGCAGCAGGGACAGACCCGGCTGATCCGTGCGCCCCGGCGCACCATCGGCATCGGACCCGACGGGTGGCCCATCACCCGTCGTCGTCATAGCGACTTCACGAACACCTTGGAGCGGCGCTGGTAGTTGTAGAGATCGCGCTTTTTCTGCGGCAGCGCTTCGGGATCGGCCTCTGCAAAACCGCGCTCGCGGAACCAGTGCGCGGTGCGCGTGGTGAGCACGAACAGCCGATCCAGCCGCTGCACCCGCGCGCGCCGCTCGATGCGCTTGAGCAACTGGTCGCCCAGGCCGGCGCGACGGTACTCCGGCATCACCGCCAGGCAGGCGAGTTCGGCGGCATTCTCCTCGCTGAACGGATAAAGCGCCGCACAGCCCACCAGCACGCCGTCGTGTTCGACGACGGTGAAGCGTTCGATCTCCTGCTCCAGCAGCTCGCGTCCGCGCCGCACCAGCGTGCCGTCGGCCTCCATCGGCGAGATCAGCGACACCAGCGCACCGACGTCGTCGACCGTGGCTTCGCGCAGGCGAAACAGCGGGTCGCGCGACACCACCGTGCCCACGCCCGCATGGGTGAAGAACTCGAGCAGCAATGCGCCATCCTTGTCGCGGTCGATCAGGTGGCAACGCGACACGCCGCGGCGCACCGCGCGGATCGCGCAGGGCAGATAGAGGTGCAGGTCGTCGGTGAGCCCTTCGCGCGCATCGAACTTCTGCTGCGCCTCGTCGGCCGTCACCGACTCGATCAGGCGACCGTCGCTGTCGAGCAGACCGGGCGCGTCGCACAGGTAGATCAGCTTCTCCGCCTTCAGCGCGACGGCGACCGCCTCGGCCACCTCCTCCATCGCCAGGTTGAAGATCTCGCCAGCGGGCGACACGCCCAGCGGCGTGATCAGCACGACGTTCTGCTGATCGAGGTCGGCATTGATCTCCTCGGCGATGATGCGGCGCACCGCACCGGTGTACTGGTAGTCGACGCCATCGACCACGCCGACCGGCCGCGCGGTGATGAAGTTGCCGCCCGTCACCCGCATGTAGCTGCCGGCCATCGGCGTGTTCGGCAGACCTTGCGACAGCAGCGCCTCGACCTCGAAGCGTGTCACCGCCATCGCTGCCTTCACGCACTCGAGCGCGGCGGCGTCGGTGACGCGCAGGCCCTGATGGAAGCGCGGTTCCAGGCCGCGCCGGGTCAGCTCGGCGTCGATCTGCGGACGTGCCCCGTGCACCAGCACCAGTCGGATTCCCAGCGCAGCGAGCAGGTTGCAGTCGTAGGCCAGCGTCTGCGCACGCTCGCCGCCCGCGACCTCACCGCCGAAGCCGAGCACGAAGGTCTTGCCACGAAAGGCATGGATGTAGGGAGCCGCGCCGCGCACCCAGGCGACGAATTGAGAAGTCGAATCGTCCGCCGCTGCAGCGGCCGGAACAGGCAGGGAATCGGCGTTCAAGCGCTCACCGCATCGTTGCACCAGCGAGACATCGCAGCAAAGCCTCACCGGACCGTTGTCATTGACGCGATTCTAGCGGAAGGGCTCTGTGCCCGGGCCGCGTCGCAACAGCCTCACCCGCCCCTTCAGAGGCTCTTCGGCACCATCGCGAACCACCCGCTCGCCTCGATCGCTGCGCCCCGCTGCTGCGCATGGCGTTCAGAAATCGCCCCAGCGCGCCTGCAGCACGGCGATCGCAGCCAGTCCCGCGGTCTCGGTGCGCAGCACGCGCGGACCCAGCCCGACCGCGATGCAGCCTGCAGCGCGACAGGCGGCCAGCTCGTGCGCAGTCCATCCGCCTTCGGGGCCGATCATCAACTGGACCTCGCCAGGCGGCCGCGGCCCGGCGCCGAAGGCCGCCTCGCCGCCATCCGGCGCCAACACGTAGCGCACGGCCGGTGAAGTCGTGGCAAGCCAATGCGCCAGCGCCACCGGCGCGCCCACGTCAGGCACGCGATTGCGCCCCGACTGTTCGCAGGCCGACACCGCCACCTGCTGCCAGTGGGCATGCCGCTTCTCCGCCCGCTCGCCGGACAGCCGCAGCACGGAACGCTCGGCCTGAATCGGCTGGATCGCGGAGACGCCCAGCTCCACCGCCTTCTGCACGATCCAGTCCATCTTGTCGCCAGTGGCAAGCGCCTGAACCAGCACCAGGCGCAGCGGCGACTCGCGTTGCGGCTCGCGGTAGCAGCGCAGCTCGGCGAAGGCTGCCTTGCCACGCAGCACCAGGCGCGCCTCGACCTCACCGCCTGCGCCGTCGAACAGCACCAGGGGATCGCCCGCGGCGAGCCGCAGCACCCGGACCGCATGATGGGCGACCGCCTCGGGCAGTTCGATCTCGCCCGCATGCGGCAGATGTTGCGGAAAATGAAAGCGTGAAATCATCGTAAGATTATAGGCCTGCCTTATGCGCCGACACGCCGGCACCGACACGCCGGCTCGTCGCCGCAACCGCCCCCGAGGCGACGCCACCCCGGGTGAGCTCGGCGCATTCCATGGCACATCAGCACGAGAGGCCCGACATGAATAATGCAAGCAGCCGACTGACCCAGGCGCGCGCCCTCGAGTCGGTGGTGCGCGACATCGCACGCGAGGAAATCCTGCCGCGCTACCTGAAATCCGCGCGCAATCGCAAGAGCGACGGCTCGCTGTTCACCGAGGCCGACCTCGCGTCGCAGCAGCACTTCACCGACGCCCTGCCGCAACTGATGCCTGGCGCCGTGCTCGGCGAGGAGATGAGCGCCGAGGATCAGGCGCGGCTGTGGAGCGCCGGTCGCGACGGGCTGTGGTGCATCGACCCCATCGACGGCACCACCAATTTCGCCAACGGCATCCCCTTCTTCGCGGTGTCGATCGCCTACCTGGTGAACCACCAGCCGGACTTCGGCGTCGTTTACAACCCCGTCACCGACGAGGCCTTCTATGCTGCCCGCGGCGCCGGCGCCTTCCTCAACGGCACCGCCCTGCCGCTGCGCAGCACCGCGACGCGCGTCGCCGATGCGGTGGCGGGCGTCGACTTCAAGCGCGTCAGCAATCGCCTGGCCGACGAACTGGCTGCCCGCCCGCCCTACTACTCGCAGCGCAACTTCGGCTCCAGCGCCCTGGAATGGTGCTTCGTCGCCGCCGGTCGCCTCGACGTCTATCTGCACGGCGGGCAAATGCTGTGGGACTACGCCGCCGGCGCCCTGATCCTGGCCGAGGCCGGCGGCGCCGCGGCCGCGCTCGACGGCGGCACCCTGATGGCCGGCCCGGCGGTCAAGCGCGGCGTGATCGCCGCCGCGACCCCGACCTTGTTCGCCGAGTGGTCGGCCTGGCTGAAGGGCCGGTCCTGACCCTGGCAGTCTGGAGATCAGAGATGTCCATGAAACACCCGATCATCGCGGTGACCGGCTCGTCCGGCGCCGGCACCACGACGGTCAAGCATACCTTCGAGGCGATCTTCCACCGCGAGAATGTCAATGCGGCGATCGTCGAGGGCGACAGCTTTCATCGCTACACGCGCAGTGAGATGAAGGCGCTCATCGAGGACGCGGAGCGCATCGGCCAGCGTGGCATCAGCCACTTCGGGCCGGAGGCCAACCTCTTCGAAGAACTCGAAGCGCTGTTCCGCGGCTATGGCGAGTCCGGCATCGGCCGCCGCCGGCATTACATCCACTTCGACAGCGAGGCCGCCGCCTGGGGTCAGCCGCAGGGCACGTTCACTCCCTGGGAAGACCTGCCGGTGGGCTCCGACTGCCTGTTCTACGAGGGCCTGCACGGCGCCGTCGTCACCGCCCAGGTCGACGTCACCAAGCACGTCGATCTTCTCATCGGCGTGGTGCCGGTGGTGAACCTGGAATGGATCCAGAAGCTGCATCGAGACCGACGCACCCGCGGCTACTCGACCGAGGCGGTGACCGACACCATCCTGCGCCGCATGCACGACTACGTGCATTACATCGTGCCGCAGTTCTCCCGTACCCACATCAACTTCCAGCGCGTGCCGATCGTCGATACCTCGAATCCATTCATCGCGCGCGACGTACCGACGCAGGACGAATCGATGGTGGTGATCCGCTTTCGCAACCCGCGCGGCGTGGACTTCCCGTACCTGCTGCGCATGATCCACGATTCGTTCATGAGCCGCGCCAACACCATCGTCGTGCCCGGCGGCAAGCTCGATCTGGCGATGCAGCTCATCCTGACACCGCTGATCTGGAAGCTGATGGAGCGGCGCCGCAAGCAGTTGTAGCCAGCCCGCGGGCCGGTGCGGCTCAGCCCTCCCCGGCCTCATATTTCGCCAGCGTGACGCCAGCCTGGGCAAGGAATTCGCGCAGCTTCTTGATGTCCTGCCTGGCGCAGGTGCTGCTGTTGTGCGGGTGGTGCAGGAAAGCCTCCACCCGGTTCAGCACGATACGAAATCGTGCGCCGTGGGCTGGTTCGACGGTCGCACCGAGATGGTTCAGCAGCGACTCGACCTCGCGCCAGTGGATATTGGCGCTGGGCGGATCCTGGTAGATCGCCCGCATCAGGTGCAGATGTTTGTGGCTCATGATTCCTCCGGTCTCGCGCTGAGGTCGCCAGTCGGCGCCGCGCGCCGGGGCGCCCTTCGGCACATTATCGCACCGGCCGGCCGCGGCCGGCAGCCGTTCGCTCCGCCACGCACGGCGACGGAGGCGGGCCGCGTCGTGACCGCCGTCCTACCAAACACCCGCGCAATCAAGGATAATTCGGCTTTTCTCGACCCGGCCAACGCTTCGGCCCACTCTCGCCCATGTCGTCTTCGCGTGCAGCCCGCCCCCCCGTCTTCAACCCCGTCACCGGCGCGATCCGCGCTCTCGCCATGGATGCCGTGCAGCAGGCCAACTCCGGCCATCCCGGCGCGCCGATGGGCATGGCCGAGATCGCCGAAGTGCTGTGGCGCCGCCACCTGAAGCACAACCCCGCCAACCCCAAGTGGGCCGACCGCGACCGCTTCGTGCTGTCGAACGGCCACGGCTCCATGCTGCTGTATGCGCTGCTGCACCTTACCGGCTACGACCTGCCGATCGAGGAGATCAAGCGCTTCCGCCAGTTGCACAGCAAGACGCCGGGCCATCCGGAGTATGGCTATGCCCCAGGCATCGAGACCACCACCGGGCCGCTCGGCCAGGGCATCTCCAATGCGGTGGGCATGGCGCTGGCGGAGAAGGTGCTGGCCGCCGAGTTCAACCGCCCCGGACACACCGTGGTCGACCATCGCACCTGGGTCTTCCTCGGTGACGGCTGCCTGATGGAAGGCATCTCGCACGAAGCCTGTTCGCTCGCCGGCACCTTGGGGCTGGGCAAGCTGACCGCCTTCTACGACGACAACGGCATCTCGATCGACGGCCATGTGGAAGGCTGGTTCACCGACGACACGCCCAAGCGCTTCGAAGCGTACGGCTGGCAGGTGATCCGCGACGTGCAGGGCCACGACACGGAGGCGATCGAAGCCGCCATCGAGCAGGCGAAGGCCGACACCACGCGACCGACGCTGATCTGCTGCAGGACGGTCATCGGCGCCGGCGCACCGAACAAGCAGGGCAGCCACGACGTGCATGGCGCACCGCTCGGCGCCGCCGAGATCGAGGCCGCCCGCGCCCACATCGGCTGGACGCACCCGCCGTTCCACATCCCGGCCGACGTCTACGCCGCGTGGAACGCTCGCGCCAACGGCGGCGTGCTCGAGGCCAACTGGAACGCCAAGTTCGCCGCCTACCAGGCGGCCTTCCCCGAGCTGGCCGCCGAGTTCAAGCGCCGCGTGATCGACAACGAGCTGCCGGCCGACTGGCCGCAGCACGTCGAGGCGGTGCTGGCGAAGATCGCCGATAAGGCCGAGACCATCGCCACGCGCAAGGCCAGCCAGAACGCCATCGAAGCCTTCGCCCCCAGGCTGCCCGAACTGATCGGCGGCTCGGCCGACCTCGCCGGCTCCAACCTCACGCTGTGGTCGGGCGCGAAAGGCGTGAGCCGGACATCCGGCGGCAACTACGTGTATTACGGCGTGCGCGAGTTCGGCATGGCGGCCATCGGCAACGGTCTCGCGCTGCACGGCGGCCTGATCCCCTACACCGCCACCTTCCTGATGTTCAGCGAATACGCGCGCAACGCGCTGCGCATGGCGGCACTGATGAAGCTGCGCCAGGTGTTCGTGTTCACCCACGATTCCATCGGCCTCGGCGAGGACGGTCCGACGCACCAGCCGGTCGAGCAGACCGCCACGCTGCGCCTGATGCCCAACATGGACGTCTGGCGTCCCTGCGACACCACCGAGTCGGCGGTGGCCTGGACCTGCGCCATCGAGCGCAAGACGGGCCCCTCGTCGCTGTGCTTCTCGCGCCAGAACCTGCCCTTCCAGGCTCGCAATGCGGAGCAGGTCGCCGCGATCCGCAAAGGTGGCTACGTGCTGTCGGAAGCGGCCGGTCCGGCACGTGGCGTGATCATCGCCACCGGCTCGGAGGTATCGCTGGCGATGGCCGCGCAGAAGTCACTGGCCGACGAAGGCATCGCGGTGCGCGTGGTGTCCATGCCCTCGACCAGCGTGTTCGACCGCCAGGACGCAGCGTACAAGGTCGAAGTGCTTCTGGCCGGCGTGCCGCGCGTGGCCGTGGAAGCCGGCAGCACCGACGGCTGGTACAAGTATGTCGGCCTCGAGGGCCGCGTCATTGGCCGCGATCGCTTCGGCGAATCAGCGCCGGCGGGCGAGCTGTTCAAGTATTTCGGCATCACCTCGGATGCGGTGGTGCAGGCAGTGAAGTCGGTGCTCTGACGAGAACCTCGCGCGGGAGCGGCTCCGGAAACGGACCGCTCCCGCTGCACATGAGGGCACAGTCCGGCGCGGGCCGGCAGGGCACACGCAACAAGAACCCGGTTTTCCACCGTTATCTCAGGGAGAAGCATCGATGAGCATCAAGGTCGCCATCAACGGTTTCGGTCGTATCGGTCGCTGCACGCTGCGCGCCATCTACGAGCAGGGGCTGCAGAACGAATTCGAAGTGGTCGCCATCAACGCCTCCGGCGATCTGGCCACCAATGCCCACCTGCTCAAGTACGACACCACCCACGGCCGCTTCGCGACCTCGGTCGACACCGAAGGCGAGAACATCATCATCATCGACGGCAAGAAAATCCCCTTCTACTCGACCAAGGACCCGAAGGGGGTCGACTGGGGCAGCCACGGTGTCGAGGTGCTGCTCGAATGCACCGGCGCCTACACCACCAAGGCCAAGGCTCAGGCCCTGCTCGACCAGGGCGCCCGCCGCGTGCTGATCTCCGCCCCGGGCGGTGACGACGTCGACACCACCATCGTCATGGGCGTGAACGAAGAAGTGTTGACGAGCGACATGACGGTCGTCTCCAACGCCTCCTGCACTACCAACTGCCTGGCCCCCGTCGCCAAGATCCTGGCCGACAGCGTCGGCATCAAGCAGGGCCTGATGACCACCATCCACGCCTACACCAACGATCAGGTGACCGTGGATGTGCGTCACAAGGACCTGCGCCGCGCCCGTGCCGCCGCCGCCAACATCATCCCGACCAAGACCGGCGCCGCCAAGGCCGTCGGCCTGGTGCTGCCGCAGCTCGCCGGCAAGGTCGATGGCTTCGCGCTGCGCGTGCCGACGATCAACGTCTCGCTGGTGGACCTTACGTTTACCGCCGAGCGCGCCACCACCAAGGAAGAGATCAACGCGTTGATGACCGCCGCCGCCAACGGCCCGCTGAAGGGCATCCTGGCGGTCAACACCGAGCCGCTGGTGTCCTCCGACTTCAACCACACCACCGTGTCCTCCACCTTCGACGCCACCCAGACCCGCGTCATCAAGGGCGAGGACGGCTCGGTGCTGGTCAAGGTGCTGGCCTGGTACGACAACGAGTGGGGCTATTCCTGCCGCATGCTCGACGCCGCCCGCGCCTTCGCCAACGCCAAGTAAGCTGGCCCAGCAGTCGCAGACCATCTACGCCCTGCCCCGCAGGGCGTTTTCACGAGACCGAAGCGAATCATGCAAGTCAAGAAACTCACCGACCTCGACGTGCGCGGCAAGAAGGTGTTCATCCGCGCCGACCTCAACGTGCCGCAGGACGACGCCGGCAACATCACCGAGGACACCCGCATCCGCGCGTCCATCCCGTCGATCCAGTACTGCCTGGACAACGGCGCGGCCGTGATGGTCACCTCCCACCTCGGCCGCCCGACCGAGGGTACCGTCGGCCCCGACGACACACTGGCTCCCGTCGCGGTGCGCCTCGGACAGTTGCTGAACAAGCCGGTGCGCCTGATTGCGGACTGGGTGGACGGCGGCTTCGAGGTCAAGCAGGGCGAAGTCGTGCTGCTGGAGAACTGCCGCTGCAACAAGGGCGAGAAGAAGGACAACGAGGAGCTGTCGAAGAAGATGGCGGCGCTGTGCGACGTCTACGTCAACGATGCCTTCGGCACCGCCCACCGCGCCGAAGCCACCACCCACGGCATCGCCCGCTTCGCGCCGGTGGCCTGTGCGGGCATCCTGATGGGCGCCGAGATCGACGCCCTGACCAAGGCCCTGCACAACCCGGCGCGCCCGCTGGTGGCGATCGTCGGCGGCGCCAAGGTGTCGACCAAGCTCACCATCCTGAAGACCCTGGCCGAGAAGGTCGACCAGTTGATCGTCGGCGGCGGCATCGCCAACACCTTCCTGCTGGCGGCAGGCAAGCGCATCGGCGAATCGCTCGCCGAACCCGAGATGGTGCGCGAGGCGCAGCAGGTCATGGACATCATGAAGGCGCGCGGTGCGGAAGTGCCGCTGCCCACCGACGTGGTGGTGGCCGACGAGGTGTCCTCCCTGGCACGCGCCAACCGCATCCCGGTGGACGAAGTCGGCCCGCACGACCGCATCCTCGACTTCGGTCCGAAGAGCTCGGCCAAGCTCGCCGACATCATCGCCCACGCCGGCACCATCGTCTGGAACGGTCCGGTCGGCGTCTTCGAGCACGCGCAGTTCGCCGGCGGCACCAAGATGATGGCGTCGGCCATCGCCCACTCGGAGGCCTTCTCGATCGCCGGCGGCGGCGACACACTGGCGGCCATCGCCAAGTTCCACATCGCCGACGACGTCGGCTACATCTCCACCGGCGGGGGCGCCTTCCTCGAGTTCCTCGAAGGCAAGACCCTGCCGGCCATCGCCGCGCTGGAGGCGCGCTTCAACGACTGAAGCCCGCCACCGCGTGTGCAAACGGCCACCCGAGGGTGGCCGTTTGCCTTGCGGCACGAGCCGTCGCAACATGCGGCACACACCGTTCCCGTTCACCTGCTCGGGCTACCGGGGCTCATGACTCCCCGGCCCCGCACCCGCCATGTCCAAGCTGCCGATGCGCGTGCTGTCGATCATCCCGCCGATGACGCAGTTGAACACGCCCTATCCGTCCACCGCCTACCTCACCGGTTTCCTGCGTGCACGCGGCGTCGATGCGGTGCAGGAGGATCTCGCCCTGGCACTGGTGCTGCGTCTGTTCAGCCGTCAGGGTCTGGCTGAAATCCGCGCGCGGGCCGAGACGCAGGCCGCACGTCAACGCTCGGCGGTGGTGAAGTTCTTCCTCGAGCATTTCGAGCGCTACCAGGCGACCGTCGAGCCGGTGATCGCCTTCCTGCAGGGGCGCGACACCACCATCGCGCACCGCATCGGCAGCCGCGCATTCCTGCCGGAAGGGCCCCGATTTGCCTCGCTCGACGTGTATGTCGACCCGGACGACCCGACTGGTGGCGACCCGCTGGCGTGGGCGTTCGGCGCGCTCGGAACCCAGGACCGCGCGCGCCATCTGGCCACGCTCTATCTCAACGACCTTGCCGACGTGCTTCGCGACGCCGTGGATCCGCGCTTCGAGTTCGTGCGCTACGCCGAATCGCTGGCGCAGAGCCAACCCACCTTCGACCCGCTCGCAAGCGCGCTGGCCGCGCCGCCCAACCTGGTGGACGACACGCTGCGCGCGCTGACCCTCGAAGCGCTCGTGCAGCACGCACCGCGCGTCGTGCTGTTGTCGGTGCCTTTCCCTGGCGCGGTGTATGCCGCCTTCCGCATCGCGCAAGCAGTCAAGGCCCACGACCCGGCCATCGTCACCGTGCTTGGTGGCGGCTTCGTGAATACGGAGTTGCGCGAACTCGCCGAGCCACGGGTATTCGATTTCTTCGACTACGTCACGCTGGATGCCGGCGAGCGCCCCCTGCTGGCCCTGCTCGAGCATCTCGACGGCAGACGCTCACGCCAGCGCCTGGTGCGCACCTTCGTGCGCGAGCCGGCAAGCGACGGCCAACCCGCGCGCGTGCGTTACATCAACTTCGTCGAGCCCGATATCGCCTTCGCCGAGGTCGGCACGCCCACCTGGGACGGCCTGCCGATCGACCGCTACCTGTCGGTGCTCGACATGCTCAACCCGATGCACCGGCTGTGGTCCGACGGGCGCTGGAACAAGCTCACCGTGGCGCACGGCTGCTACTGGAAGAAGTGCAGCTTCTGCGACATCAGCCTCGACTACATCTCGCGCTACGACGGCGCCAGCGCAGCGACGCTGGTCGACCGCATCGACGCGATCATCGTCGAGACGGGCCAGAGCGGCTTCCACTTCGTCGACGAGGCTGCGCCGCCGAAGGCGCTGAAAGCCCTCGCCGTGGAACTGCTGGAACGCCAGCGCGCGATCTCGTGGTGGGGCAACATCCGCTTCGAGAAGTCCTTCACCCCCGAAGTCTGCCAGTTGCTGGCCGACAGCGGCTGCATCGCGGTGTCCGGGGGGCTGGAAGTCGCCTCCGACCGGCTGTTGAAGCTGATGAAGAAGGGCGTGTCGGTCGAACAGGTGGCGCGCGTCACGCACGGCTTCGCCGAGGCCGGCATCCTGGTCCACGCCTACCTGATGTACGGCTTTCCGACGCAGACGGTGCAGGACACGGTCGATGCGCTGGAATACGTGCGCCAGTTGTTCGAAGCCGGTTGCATCCATTCCGGCTTCTTCCATCGCTTCGCATGCACGGTGCATTCGCCGGTGGGGCTGCACCCGGAGGAATACGGCGTGACGCTGAAACCCTTGCCGCCCACCCGCTTCGCCCGGAACGACGTCGGCTTCATCGACCCCACCGGCACCGATCACGCCACGCTGGGAGTCGCCCTGAACAAGGCGCTGTACAACTACATGCACGGCATCGGGCTGGACGAGGACGTGCGCGCCTGGTTCGGCGGCCGCGTGCCGCGCACCCGTGTGCCACGGCATTTCATCGCCCGGGCCTTGCGCTGACGGCCACGCGCAGGCGGACAGGCAGCGGCGCGGCCTCAGTTCGCGGGGTCGTAGAGGCGGTCCGTCCGACGCCTGCCGCCCGAGGAGCGACGTTCGACCTCCGCCGACGGGGATTGCTGCGCCTTGGAAGACCAGCGGTCGCGACGTACTTGATGGCGGCGGTCGTCGAAATGGGTGTAGACGCAGGTGCAGTTGAGCGAACTGCAGCCCGGCAGCGGCAAGGAGGGTGCCTCGCTGGCCAGGAAACGCTGCCCCTCCAGCCTTCTCGCCGCAGCGCAGGCGCTCGCCGGGGACTCGATCGACACGCAATGGTAGGGATGGATCTCGCGCAGCGAGACGCGCTCGCCCGATGCCGGCTTGCCGCCGCGGAACATTCGCATCACCAGGGTCACCACGACGAGCGCCATCGCACCCCATAGAATCCCGTCAGCCATGGCCCTGCTCCGCAATCACATGACATCATTATAGGGCAGCGGCGTGCAGTCCGTCAGGGAGGCCAGTGCACCGGCGATGGACAAGGGGCTTCGCCCGGCGTGCGCGCTAGAATGCCGCGCACCGACCATTACAAGAACCGGAGACATCATGCCGCGCCACACCAAGATCGTCGCCACGCTCGGCCCTTCCTCCACCGATCCGCAGGTGCTCGAGCGCATGGTCCATGCCGGCATCGACGTCGTACGCATGAACTTCTCGCACGGCAAGGCGGAAGACCACGTCGCCCGCGCCGAAGCGATCCGCGAGGCTTCCGCGCGCGCGGGCCGGCCGGTGGGCATCCTCGCCGATCTGCAGGGACCGAAGATCCGTGTCGGCCGCTTCGCCGACGGCAGGGTGACGCTGCAGAAAGACGCCGAGTTCATCCTCGATTCGCGCTGCGATCTCGGCAACGGGCAGCGCGTCGGCCTCGATTACAAGGACCTGCCCAAGGACGTGAAGGCGGGCGACGTGCTGCTGCTCGACGATGGCCGCCTGAAGCTGAGCGTGACGCGGGTCATCGGCCACGAGATCCACACCGTGGTGAAGTTGGGCGGCGAGCTGTCGAACAACAAGGGCATCAACCGCCAGGGGGGCGGCCTCACCGCGCCGGCACTCACCGCCAAGGACATGGACGACATCAAGACCGCGGCGCAGATCGGCGTCGATTTCGTCGCGGTGTCCTTTCCCAAGAGTGCGGCCGACATGTACATGGCGCGCCAGTTGATGCGCGCGGCCGGCGGCGATGCGCTGCTGATCGCGAAGATCGAGCGCACCGAAGCGGTGGCCAACCTCGACGAGATCCTCGACGCTTCCGACGGCATCATGGTGGCGCGCGGCGACCTCGCCGTGGAAGTGGGCGACGCCGCGGTGCCGGCGCTGCAGAAGAAGATGATCCGCGCCGCGCGCGACCGCAACAAGCTCACCATCACCGCAACGCAGATGATGGAATCGATGATCAACAGCCCGGTGCCGACCCGCGCCGAGGTGTCCGACGTCGCCAACGCGGTGCTCGATGGCACCGACGCGGTGATGCTGTCGGCCGAGACCGCCTCGGGGCAGTTCCCGGTCGAGGTCGTGGAGGCGATGAGCCGCGTCTGCCTCGAGGCGGAAAAATCGGCCGAGGTCAGCCTCGACCGCGACGTGCTGAACCGCGTCTTCACCCGCATCGACCAGTCGATCGCGATGGCGGCGATGTGGACGGCCTACCACCTCAACGTGAAGGCGATCGCCTCGTTGACGCAGACCGGCTCCACCGCGCTGTGGATGAGCCGCCTGAACTGCGGCGTGCCGGTGTATGCGCTGACCCCGGAAATCCGCGCGCGCAACCAGATGACGCTGTACCGCGAGGTCTACCCGCTGCTGATGAGCCAGACCCACCACGACCGCGACGTGCTGCTGTGGGAAGCCGAGCAGGTGCTGCTCGAGCAGGGCGTGGTCGATTATGGCGACCTCATCGTGCTGACCATCGGCGAGCCGATCGGCGCCTCGGGTGGCACCAACACGCTCAAGATCGTGCGCGTGGGGGATCATCCGGCGCCGGGCACGCTGGAATAGCCGCCCCAGCCGGTTTTGCTGCGGCCAGAGCCTGCAATGCGGCAGGTCTGGCTGCGGGGGATGCGCGGAGCAGACGAGCACTGTCCGAGTCCCGAGCGCAGCGAGGTCGAGTTGCGCAGGATGCGGAGCGCATCCCCCGCAGCCAGACCGGATTTGCGGCACGAATTCAATCGTCCCCTGGCCGCACCCGCCCGTGCGATCGCGCACGACCATTTGTGACTATCCGCGACGGCCCGTTCCGGCGCCGGAACGCTCCGGCTAGAATTCAGGTTTCACTTCACCCGCATCGCCGGCCCTGCCCGGCCTCTCGGAGATTCGACAATGCCCCTCGTTTCCATGCGCCAGTTGCTCGACCATGCGGCTGAAAACAGCTACGGCCTGCCGGCGTTCAACGTCAACAACCTCGAGCAGGTCCAGGCCATCATGGAAGCGGCAGCCGAGTGCGACAGCCCGGTGATCATGCAGGCCTCGGCCGGCGCGCGCAAATACGCCGGCGAAGCCTTCCTGCGCCACCTGATCGACGCCGCCATCGAAGCCTACCCCCACATCCCGGTCGTCATGCACCAGGACCACGGCCAGAGCCCGGCGATCTGCATGGGCGCGATCCGCTCCGGCTTCTCCAGCGTGATGATGGACGGCTCGCTGCTCGAAGACGGCAAGACGCCCTCGTCCTATGAATACAACGTCGCCGTCACCCGCGAAGTGGTGAAGTTCTCGCACGCAATCGGCGTCACCGTCGAAGCCGAACTCGGCTGCCTCGGCTCGCTCGAGACCGGCATGGCGGGCGAGGAAGACGGAATCGGCGCCGAAGGCAAGCTCGACCACAGCGCGCTGCTCACCGACCCCGACCAAGCCGCCGACTTCGTCAAGCAGACCGACTGCGACGCGCTCGCCATCGCCATCGGCACCAGCCACGGCGCCTACAAGTTCAGCCGCAAGCCCACCGGCGACATCCTCGCCATCGATCGCATCAAGGCCATCCACGCCCGCATCCCGAATACCCACCTGGTGATGCACGGCTCGAGTTCGGTGCCGCAGGAACTGCTCGAGATCATCCGCCAGTACGGCGGCGACATGAAGGAAACCTACGGCGTGCCGGTCGAGGAGATCGTGCAGGGCATCAAGTACGGTGTGCGCAAGATCAACATCGACACCGACATCCGCCTGGCGATGACCGGCGCGATCCGCAAGTTCCTGTTCGAGAACCCGTCCAAGTTCGACCCGCGCGAATACAACAAGCCCGCGCGCGAAGCCGCCAGGCAGGTCGTCAAGGCCCGCTTCGAAGCCTTCGGCTGCGCCGGCATGGCGAGCAGGATCAAGCCGGTGTCGCTGGAGAAGATCGCCGCGCGCTACAAGGCGGGCGAGCTGACCCAGGTCGTGCGCTGAGTCCACCTCTGCCGATACAAAGAGAAACGCGCCTTTGGGTGCGTTTTTTGTTTTCTGCCCCGACGAGCCGCAAGACGAAGAGTCTCCCCCGCTCATCCGCCAAGACAAATTCAGGCTTCGGGAAGCTCGTCCCCCGGCACTGGCTCGGCGTCGGGACTTGCCGCGAGCCACGCATCGAAACCCACCATGTCACCGCGT
>SHNC01000084.1 GCA_004295105.1 Betaproteobacteria bacterium
GAGGTGCTGCGATACGATGCAGCGCAGCGCGACAGCCAGATCGAGATACAGCAGTTGGCGGTTCTCGATCGGAAAGAAGTTGATGATCCGGTTCAGGGCGTGATAGGCGTTGTTGGCATGCAGCGTGGCAAGGCAGAGGTGGCCGGTCTGTGAATAGGCCAATGCAGCCTGCATCGTCTCGCGGTCGCGGATCTCGCCAATGAGGATGCAGTCCGGCGCCTGGCGCATCGCGTTGCGCAAGGCCTCCTCCCAGCTCAGCGTATCGATGCCGACCTCGCGCTGATTCACCACCGACTTGCGGTGCTGAAAGAGATACTCGATGGGATCCTCGACGGTAAGGATGTGCCCAGACCGCGTGCGGTTGCGGTGGTCCAGCATCGACGCCAGCGTCGTCGACTTGCCCGAGCCGGTGGCGCCGACTACGAGGACGAGCCCGCGCTTCTCGAGGACCTGTTCCGCGAGAACGGCCGGCAGGCTGAGCTCGCTGATCGTCGGAATCTCCGACTGGATGAAGCGCACCACGACCCCCATCGAGTTGCGCTGCCAGAAGACGTTGACACGGAAATTCCCCAGATCACGGCGCCCGAACGACAGGTTCAGCTCGCGCTCCCGCTGAAACCGCGCCATCTGTTCGGGTGTGATGGCCTCGCCAACCATGCGCTGGATCATGGACGGATCCATCACCTGCTGGTTGATGGGCATCGTGTTGCCCTGGATCTTGATATTGATCGGGGCGCCAGCGGTGATGAACAGGTCCGAGGCCTGTTTGTCGGCCATCAGTTGGAACAGGCTGTCGAAGATCATCCGGTTCGGACTCCTGGACCCGGCGTGGTGTGTTTCCTGGCCAAGCATGCCGCGCCGCAGGGATCACCTGGCCCCCGCTCGGGGCGGCAGGCGTCCCTGTGCGCGCAGTGCATCAGGCGCCGCGCAGCAGTTCGTTGATACCGGTCTTCGCGCGCGTCTGGGCGTCCACCTTCTTGACGATGACTGCGCAATAGAGGCTGTACTTGCCGTCGGCCGACGGCAGGCTGCCCGGCACCACCACCGCGCCGGCCGGTACGCGACCGTAGGTGACCTCGCCGGTTTCGCGGTCGTAGATCTTGGTGCTCTGACCGATGTACACGCCCATCGACAACACGGCGTTTTCCTCGATGATCACCCCTTCCACCACTTCGGAGCGGGCGCCGACGAAGACGTTGTCCTCGATGATCACCGGGCCGGCCTGCACCGGCTCGAGCACACCGCCGATGCCGACCCCGCCCGACAGGTGCACGTTCTTGCCTATCTGTGCGCACGAGCCCACCGTGGCCCAGGTGTCGACCATGGTGCCGTCATCGACGTAGGCGCCGATGTTCACGTAGGACGGCATCAGCACCACGTTCTTGCCGATGTAGCTGCCCTTGCGTGCGGTGGCGGGTGGCACGACACGGAAGCCGCCGGCGCGGAACTGCTCGGCCGTGTAATCGCCGAACTTGGTCTGCACCTTGTCGTAGTAGTTCAGCGCACCGGCAGGCATGAGTTCGTTGTCGCGCAGGCGGAAGGAGATCAGCACTGCCTTCTTGATCCACTGGTTCACCACCCACTGGCCATCCTTCTTCTCGGCCACGCGCAGCGTGCCGGCATCCAGGCCGGCGATGACCTGCTCCACCGCGTCGCGGATTGCGGCCGGGGCGGCTGAGGGCGACAGGCTGGAGCGGTTCTCGAAGGCGTCGTCGATGATGTTCTGCAATGCGTGCATGGGGAGGTCTCTCTCAGAGTTTTCGACAGAAGGCGATCAGGCGCTCGGCCGCTTCCACGCATTCGTGCGTGTCGGCCACCAGCGCGATGCGGATGAAGCCGGCGCCCGGATTGATGCCGCGCGCTTCGCGCGCAAGGTAGCTGCCCGGCAGGACCGTCACATTATATTCAGCCTGCAGACGGCGGGCGAAGTCGGTGTCGGACAGGCCCTGCGGCACGCCGGCCCACAGGTAGAAGCCGGCATCAGGCATGCCGGTCGTCAGCCAGGGCTCGAGCATCGGCGTGATGCGGGCGAACTTCTCGCGATACAGGCGGCGGTTTTCGGCGACGTGCTCCTCGTCGTTCCACGCGGCAACCGAGGCAGCCTGCACCGCCGGGTTCATCGCGCAGCCGTGATAGGTGCGATAGCGCAGGAACCCGGCGAGGATCTTCGCGTCGCCGGCGACGAAGCCCGAGCGCATGCCGGGCACGTTGGAGCGCTTCGACAGGCTGGAGAACATCACGACATTGCGGAAGTCGGTGCGGCCCAGGCGCCACGCCGCTTCCAGCCCGCCGATGGGCCTGGCGTCGTCGTCGAAGTAGATCTCCGAGTAGCACTCGTCGGCTGCGATCACGAAGCCGTAGCGATCGGAGAGTTCGAACAGTCGCTTCCACTCGTCCAGGCTCAGCACGCGGCCGGTGGGGTTGCCCGGGGAGCACACGTATACCAGTTGCACGTCGCGCCAGGTGGCGTCGTCGATCGTGTCGAGGTCGTAGGCGAAACCGTCCTCCGGCAGCGTGTTGAGGAAGACCGGCTCGGCACCGGCGAGCAGGGCCGCCCCTTCGTAGATCTGGTAGAACGGGTTGGGGCTCAGCACCCTGGCGCCCGGACGGCTGCCATCGACCACGCACTGCGCGAACGCGAACAGGGCCTCGCGCGACCCGTTCACCGGGATCACCTGCGTTGCCGGATCGAGCCTGGGCAGGCCGTAGCGCCGTTCCAGCCAGTGGGCGATGGCGCTGCGCAGCGCGTCGCTGCCCAGGGTGGTCGGGTAGGTGGACAGCCCGCCGAGGTTGTCGGCCAGCGTCTGACGGATGAAGCCCGGCGTCGGATGCTGCGGCTCGCCGATCGACAGGCGGATCGGCTTGAGGCCGGCCGGGGGCGTGATGCCGTCGAACAGCACGCGCAGCTTCTCGAACGGATAGGACTGGAGGCGGTCGAGGTTCGGATTCACTTTGGAACAATTTCCGCCCGTGGCGGGTACGGGCCGGGCAGTGGCTGAGACGGACGATGTTATCATGGCGCGCCCCGCCGGCGTCCCATGCGCTTGCGCCACGTCCATCGGTCCTCACGAACGCCCCGTTCATCAAGAAGTGCGTCTTTCCAAGCTCAAACTCGCCGGTTTCAAGACCTTCGTCGACCCGACGACCGTGCTGACGCCGGGCAACCTGGTCGGGGTGGTGGGGCCGAACGGTTGCGGCAAGTCGAACATCATCGATGCCGTGCGCTGGGTGCTGGGCGAGACGCGGGCATCGGCGCTGCGCGGCGAGTCGATGCAGGACGTGATCTTCAATGGCTCGACCACCCGCAAGCCGGTCTCGCGTGCCAGCGTCGAGCTGGTGTTCGACAACCACGAGGGCCGTGCATCGGGCCAGTGGTCGCGCTACGCGGAGATCTCCGTCAAGCGTGTGCTGGATCGCAGCGGCGAATCCACCTATTACATCAACAACGTCCATGTCCGGCGCAAGGACGTCATCGACCTGTTCCTCGGCACGGGCCTCGGGCCGCGCGCCTACGCCATCATCGAGCAGGGCATGATCTCGCGCATCATCGAGGCACGCCCTGAGGATATCCGCGGCTTTCTCGAAGAGGCGGCCGGCGTCACCAAGTACCGCGAGCGGCGCAAGGAGACGGAGGGTCGCCTGTCGGACGCCCGCGACAACCTCGCACGGCTCGACGACATCCGCCTGGAACTGGGCGAGCGGATCGGCCACCTCGAGGCCCAGGCCGCGGTGGCGGCGCGCTATCACGCCCTCGAGACGGCGCATGTGCAGAAGCAGCAACTGCTTTGGCTGCTCAAGCGCAACGAGGCGGGGGCGGAACACCGCCAGCTTGCCGACGAACTGAACCGCAACACCCTCCGCATCGAGGCGGACAACGCGCGGGTGCAGCAACTCGAATCCGCGGTCGAATCGGCTCGCGAGGCGCATTTCGCCGCCTCCGAGGCGGTGCATGGCGCGCAGAGCGATCTGTTCGCCGCCAGCGCCGAAGTCACCCGCCTCGAGACCGAGCTGCAGCACCTGGGCGAGGCGCGCAAACGGCTGGAGGCGCGGCTGGCCCAGCTCGACATCGATCATGCACACTGGACGGCGCGGCGCGAAGCGCTCACGGCAGAGCGTGAACGATGGGGCGAGCTGGCCGACAACGCCGCCATGCGGGCCGAGCAGGCCGAAGCCCGCCATGCCGAGATCGCCGATCGTCTGCCCGACGTCGAGGCCGCTCGCCAGGCTGCCGACACGACGATGGCAACCGCAAGGCGCGAGCTGGCGCAGACCGAGCAGCAATTGCGGGTCGAGGAGGCCCACCGCGCCAGCGCGCTGCGCGCGCTCGACGCCCTGCAGCAGCGCCGCGGCCGGCTGGAGGCGGAGCGTGGCGGCATCGCGGGCCCGGATGCACTCGCCATCGCCGAACATGAGGCGCGCGTCGAATCGCTGCACGATGCGCTGGAAACCCGGCAGCAGGAACTCGGCCACCTGCAAGGCCGTCTGCCGGAAGCGCAGGCCGCGCTGAAGGCCGCCCTCGAGCATGAACGCGTGGTGCAGCGCCGGCTCACGGAACTGCGTGCGCGTCGCGAGGCGCTGGTGCAGTTGCAGGCGCGCGTGCAGTCGCAGGGCAAGCTCGGCGACTGGCTCAAGCGCCACGGCTTCGACACGCTGCCGCCGCTGTGGCGCAGCCTGCGCGTCGACGTGGGGTGGGAGGCGGCGGTGCAGGCGGTGCTGCGCGAGCGCCTTGGCGCGCTGGTCGCGCCGGATGCCGGACGCGCGCTGGAGGTCGCACGGAGGGTGCTGGACGAGGTTCCGCCGGAGTCGTTGGCAATCGCCTTGCCCACCGCGACGGATGCTCGCCCGGACAGTGCCTCCGGCGAGCCCGCGACGCAGCGCCTCCTGGCGACGGATGCACACGCCGCGCTGTCGTACCGGCCGCTTGCCGACCATGTCGCGGTCACCGATCCGGCGCTGCAAGCCCTGGTTGCCGATTTCCTGCGCGGTACCCATGCCGTCGACCGTGTGGAGGACTGGCTGCCGCAGCATGCCCGACTGCCGGTCGGCATCATGCTGGTCTGCCCGCGCGGCCAGGTGCTCACCCGCGAGGCGCTGACGCATCTCGCACCCGACAGCCGCACGCACGGCGTCATGGAGCGTCAGCGCGAGATCGACGCGCTGACCGCGCAACAGCAGGCGCAGGAAGAGGAGGTCGCGGCGACGCACGAAGCGCTGCGTGCCGCCGAAGCCGATGCCGCCGCGATCCAGGAGCGCGTCAACGCGCTGCGACGCGAAACGCAGAGCGCGCAGGGGCAACTGCACGCCGAACAGGTCGAGCTGCTCAAGCTCACCCAGGCGCGCAGCCGCGCCGACGAACGTCACGCCCAGTTGCAGCGCGACCTCGACGACCTGGTCCGTCTGGAATCGACCGAGCGGGAGCATCTCGCCCGTGCCGAGCTCGAACATGCGCGTGCCGACGAGCTGGCCCAGTTGCAGCACGAGCGTCTGGAAGCCGCCATCGAGGTGCTGCGCGAGTGCGAGCAGAACCTGCGCGAGCTGCGCGCGCTCGAGCAGGCCGCCGCGCGCGACCTGCAGGAAGCGCGCTTCTCCGAACGAGAATGCGCCGGGAAGCTCGAGGACATCGGCCGCAACCTGCAACTCGCCGCGGAGCAGATTGCACGCATC
The DNA here is from genome assembly GCA_004295105.1 of Betaproteobacteria bacterium. Lineage (GTDB taxonomy): Bacteria > Pseudomonadota > Gammaproteobacteria > Burkholderiales > Rhodocyclaceae > Thauera. The sequence goes on from SHNC01000084.1 coordinate 5,665, forward strand.
GTCGGCGAGCGCGATGCGCGCCATGGCGAGCTCGAGGCGACCGACGACGCCCGCAGCCGCGAGGCCTTGCAGATCGCGCTCGATCTGCGCACCGGCCGCGAGTCGGCCCTCGCAGCGCGGCGCGACGCGCTCGAGCTGGCTGCCGCGACACTGCGCCAGACCGAGGAGACGCGCCTGCGGATCGAGCGGGAGGCCGCGCCGATCCGCAACCGTGTGGCCGAACTGCGACTGGCGGTGCAGGCCGCCGAAATCGCAGCGCGACAGTTCGACGAGCGGCTGGTCGAGGCCCAGGCCGACGAGGCGGCGCTCACGCCGCTGCTCACGCACGACCTGAAGGAAACCAGCCTGCAGCGTGAAGTCGCGCGACTGGCACGCGAGATCGCCGAGCTGGGTGCGGTGAACCTCGCGGCCGTGGACGAGTTGCGTGCGGCGACCGAACGCAAGGGCTACCTCGATGCGCAGACGGAGGACCTGTTGCAGGCGATCGAGACGCTCGAGGACGCCATCCGCCGCATCGATCGCGAGACCCGCGAGCAATTGCAGGAAACCTACAATACCGTCAATCGCCAGTTCGGCACCCTGTTCCCGCAGCTCTTCGGCGGCGGGCGGGCCGAGCTGATGCTGACCGGGGACGAGATCCTCGATGCAGGTATCCAGATCGTCGCGCAGCCACCCGGCAAGAAGAACAGCTCCATCCACCTGCTGTCGGGTGGCGAGAAGGCGCTCACGGCGATCGCGCTGGTTTTCTCCATGTTCCAGCTCAATCCGGCGCCGTTCTGCATGCTTGACGAGGTGGATGCACCACTGGACGATACGAACACCGAACGCTACGCGAACATGGTCAAGCGCATGTCATCGCAGACACAGTTCATCTTCATCAGTCACAGCAAGATCACGATGGAGTTCGCCCAGCAGCTCGTCGGCGTGACGATGCAGGAGCAGGGTGTTTCCCGCGTGGTGGAAGTCGATATAGAGGAAGCGTTGCGTCTGGCCGAGCCCGCCGCAGCGTGAAAGACAAGAAGCATTGATTCGGAACAGCTTATGGACAGCGAACTTCAGGTCGCATTGATCGGCGCCGGCGTGGCGGCGGTCGTGCTCATCATCGGCTACAACAAGTGGCAGGAACGCAAGCACCGGCGCCGTGCCGAGGAGGCCTTCAAGTCCGAGCATCGCGACGTACTGCTGGAGCCACGGACCGGCGGGTCGGACGGCGAACGCACCGAGCCCAGCTTCGACGGGTCGCCGGCCGCGGGTGCCGATGAACCGCGCCGGGTGCGCGAGGCGCCGGTGAAGCGCACTGCGCCCCAGCCGCCGGAGATGCTCAGTGCGCAGACCGACTGCATCATCCAGCTCGAGGCGATCGAGCCACTGGACGCGCAGCGCATCTGGGCAGCACAGCGTGACCAGCTCAACGGCCTGAGCAAGCCTGTCCGCTGGTTCGGCTTCGATGACGGCGACAACTTGTGGCGCCCGCTGGACGATCACAGTGCCGGCAAGTGCCACTGGTTCTGCGCTGCAATGCAATTGGTGGATCGTCGCGGCCCGATCGGCGAGGTCGATTTCATGCGCTTCTCCGGCGGCGTGCAGCGCATCGCCGACCAGTTCATGGCACTGCCCGCCGGCCTGCCGTCGCGCGCCGAGATCCTGCGCGCCGCGACCGAGCTCGACCGCTTCTGTGCCGATGTCGATGTGCAGATCGGCGTGAACGTGGTCGCGACGAGCACCCAGTTCGAAGGCGACAGGATCGAGTCGGTCGCCGGGCTGCAGGGCCTCAGGCTCGCCGGAGACGGCAGCTTCCATGCTCAGGATGGGCACGGAAACACTCTGTTTACGCTCGGAAATCTGGAGCCGGGCCTGTTCGCGTCGGGCGGCATGCATGGCGTGCTGACCAAGGGCCTGACGCTGGTGATCGACGTTCCACGCGTGGCGAACGGGCCGGAAGCCTTCGATCGCATGATGCGCACCGCCGCCGGGCTCGCCGAGGGGCTGTCGGGCGCCGTGGTCGATGACAATCGCACGCCGTTCGGCGCCGAGGCGGCTGGCATGATCCGCAGCCAGATCGCACAATTCCAGGAACGCATGGCGAGCTACGGCATTCCGGCCGGCGGCGACCTTGCCAGGCGCCTGTTCGCGGTGTGATGGGCGGCGCACCCGATCCTGCGGCCCGCGCGGCCGCGCTGCGCGCCGAGATCACGCGGCACGACCACGCTTACTACGTGCTCGATGCACCGACGGTCCCCGATGCCGAGTACGACCGCCTGTTCCGCGAGTTGCAAGCGCTCGAGGCCGCCCATCCGGAACTGTGCGTGCCGGATTCGCCGACCCGTCGTGTCGGCGGCCGGCCGCTGGCCCAGTTCGCACCGGTGCGTCATCGGGTCCCGATGCTGTCGATCCGCACCGAGACCGACACCGAGGCCACCGGCGCATACGCCTTTGATGCCCGGGTCCGGCGCGAACTGGGGCTGGACGACGCCGATCCGCCCGTCGAGTATGCCGCCGAGCTCAAGTTCGACGGACTGGCGATCAACCTGCGCTACGAGCACGGGGTGCTCGTGCAGGCAGCCACCCGCGGTGACGGCGAGACCGGCGAGGACGTCACTCAGAACGTGCGCACCGTGCGAGCGATCCCCTTGCGCCTGAACGGGGGCGCGCCCGCCGTGCTCGAGGTGCGCGGCGAGGTCTATATGCGCCGCGACGATTTCGAGCAACTGAACGCCCGCCAGCTCGCGGCCGGAGAGAAGATCTTCGTCAATCCGCGCAATGCCGCTGCCGGCAGCATCCGGCAGCTCGATCCGGGCATCGCGGCAAGGCGGCCATTGACCTTCTTCGCCTATGGCCTTGGCGAGACGATGGGATGGCCACTTCCGGCAAGCCATGCCGACGTTCTCGACGCGCTGCAGGCGTTCGGGCTGCCGGTATGCGAACACCGCTCCGTGCTGCAGGGTGCGGCCGCCCTGGCCGAATTCCATGCGCGCATCGGCGCGCTGCGCGACAGCCTGCCGTTCGACATCGACGGCGTCGTGTACAAGGTCAATTCGCTCGCGCTGCAGCAGCGGCTCGGCTTCGTCACCCGCGAACCGCGCTGGGCGGTGGCGCACAAGTATCCGGCGCAAGAGGCGGTGACGCTGCTGCGCGACATCGAGGTGCAGGTCGGGCGCACCGGCGCACTCACGCCGGTCGCGCGGCTGGAGCCGGTTTTCGTCGGCGGCGTTACCGTCACCAACGCTACGCTGCACAACCAGGACGAAATCGATCGCAAGGATGTGCGCATCGGCGACTGGGTCATCGTGCGACGGGCCGGCGACGTCATCCCTGAAGTCGTGGCACCCGTCGTCGAGCGCCGCAGCGGCGAACTGCCTCGCTTCGATCTGCTGGCGCGCTATCCCGCGTGCCCAGTGTGCGGGTCACACGTCGTGCGTGGCGAGGACGAGGCGGTGGCGCGGTGCACCGGCGGCCTGTTCTGTCCGGCCCAGCGCAAGCAGGCGCTGCTGCATTTCGCCGGCCGCCGCGCAATGGACATCGACGGCCTGGGCGAGAAACTGGTCGATCAGCTCGTGGATGCGGCCATCGTCAAGACCCCGGTGGACATCTACCGACTGGGCATTCTCGGGCTGGCGAACCTCGAACGCATGGGCGACAAGTCGGCGCAGAACCTGCTGGCCGCGATCGACAGGAGCCGCCACACGACGCTGGCCCGTTTCGTCTTCGCACTCGGCATCCGCAACGTCGGCGAGGCCACTGCGCGCGACCTCGCACGTCATTTCGGCAGCCTCGATGCGCTGCTGGCGGCTGACGAGGCCGCGCTGCAACAGGTGCCCGACGTCGGACCCATCGTCGCGCGATCCATCGTCGAGTTCCTCGGCGAACCGCACAACCGCGAAGTCATCGAGCAGTTGCGTGCCGCGGGCGTGCACTGGGAAGAGGCCGAACCTGCAGCCATCGCCAGCGGCCGGTTGGTCGGCAAGACCCTGGTTCTCACGGGCACCTTGCCGACGCTGACACGTGACCAAGCCAAGGCGATGGTCGAGGCGCAGGGCGGCAAGGTCGCCGGCTCGGTGTCCAGGAAAACAGATTACGTCGTCGCCGGTAGCGAGGCCGGTTCCAAGCTGCTGAAGGCGGAGGAACTGGGCGTCACGATCCTTGACGAGCAAGGACTGATGGCCCTGCTGGAAGGGCGGATCTGAGCGACAGGATCTGAGCGACAACATGTACCTGCAGCAGCGGCACCAGCCGCGATGGATTGGCGCGACAGGTCTGCCGAGGGATCGGCGCCGTCACGCATTGTCCACGAGCCATCGCAGCGGTCGCCGATCCCGCAACAGACTGGACGGATCCATTCGTATTCATTGCAGCACCCACCTCGAACAACCCGGAGTCGAACAACCATGAAGAAAGTCACCAAGGCAGTCTTCCCCGTGGCCGGCATGGGCACGCGCTTCCTGCCCGCCACCAAGGCGAGTCCGAAGGAAATGCTCCCCATCGTGGACAAGCCGCTGATCCAGTACGCGGTGGAAGAGGCGGTGGCGGCAGGCATCACCGACATGATCTTCATCACCGGCCGCACCAAGCGCTCGATCGAGGACCATTTCGACAAGGCTTACGAACTGGAAACCGAACTCGAGGCGCGTGGCAAGAAGGAACTGCTCGAGATCGTGCGCAAGACGGTGCCCAAGGGCGTGAACTGCATCTATATCCGGCAGGCCGAAGCGCTCGGCCTGGGCCACGCGGTGATGTGCGCCGAGCACGTGGTGAGCGACGAGGCCTTCGCGGTGATCCTCGCCGACGATCTGCTCGACAACCCGAGCGGTGCATCGATCATGAAGCAGATGGTCGATGTCTATAACTACAACCGCTGCTCGGTGCTCGGCACCATGAACGTGCCGCGGCAGGAAACCCGCCAGTACGGCATCGTCAGCACGGAAACCCAGACCGGTAATGTGCAGCGCGTGACCGGCATCGTCGAGAAACCCAAGCCCGAGGAGGCGCCGACCACCCAGGCCGTGGTCGGGCGCTACATCCTGACTCCGCGCATCTTCGACCACCTGCATGCGGTCAAGCCGGGCGCCGGTGGCGAGATCCAGCTTACCGACGCGATCGCCTCGCTGCTGAAGGAAGAGGCGGTGCTGTCCTACCAGTTCGACGGCGTGCGCTACGACTGCGGCTCGAAGCTTGGCTACCTGAAAGCCACCGTCGAACTCGGCATCCGCCACCACGAGACCGGCCCCGCTTTCGCCACCTATCTGGCCGAGCGCTTCGGCGGCGACGCGGCGAAGAAGAAGGAGAAGTGAAACAGGCGGTCCGTTCTGACCGGACCGCTCAGACCTTGCTCGAGAAAGGCAACGGCGGTTCTCGCCCGTCTTCCGTTGCCCGGCTCAAGCGGAAAGAGGCCCAGCCGGATCGAACCGGCCGGGCCTCTTTCCTTGTGCGACCGAGCTCAGGACTCAGGCGGCATCGGCCTTGGCTGCGCGCTTGCGGTCGGTTTCCTTCAAGTGCCGCTTGCGCAGGCGGATGTTCTTCGGCGTGATCTCGACCAGTTCGTCGTCGGCGATGAACTCGATCGCAGACTCCAGCGTGAGCTGGATCGGCGGGATCAGGCGCACGGCTTCGTCGGTGCCCGAGGCGCGCACGTTGGTGAGCTGCTTGCCCTTGATCGGGTTCACGACGAGGTCGTTGTCGCGCGTGTGGATGCCGATGATCATGCCCTCGTACAGCGCTTCGCCGGGGCTGACGAACATGCGCCCACGGTCCTGCAGGTTCCACAGCGCGTAGGCCACCGCGTCGCCGTCGTTCTGCGAGATCAGCACGCCGTTGCGACGTTCGGCCATGGCGCCCGCCATCGGGCCGTAGTCGTCGAACACGTGGCTGGCGAGGCCGGTGCCGCGCGTCATTGTGAGGAATTCGCCCTGGAAGCCGATCAGGCCGCGGGCGGGAATGCGGTACTCGAGGCGCACCCGGCCCTTGCCGTCCGGCTGCATGTCCTGCAACTCGCCGCGGCGGCGGCCGAGCTCTTCCATGACGCCACCCTGGTGGTCTTCCTCGACGTCGACGGTGAGCATTTCGTACGGCTCGCATTTCACGCCGTCGATTTCCTTGTAGACCACGCGCGGGCGGCCCACCGCGAGCTCGAAACCTTCGCGGCGCATGTTCTCGAGCAGGATGGTCAGGTGCAGTTCGCCACGACCGGAGACTTCGAACACGTCGGAGTCGCCGGTGTAATTCACCCGCAGTGCAACGTTCTTCAGCAGTTCCTTTTCCAGTCGCTCGCGGATCTGGCGGCTGGTGACGAACTTGCCTTCGCGGCCGGCCAGCGGCGAGGTGTTGACCATGAAGTTCATCGTCAGCGTCGGTTCGTCGACGGCGATCGGCGTCATGCCCTCGAGGCAATCCGGATCACATAAGGTGACGCCGATGTTCACCTGCTGGATGCCCGCCACCAGCACGATGTCGCCCGCCTCCGCGAACTCGGCCGGAGAGCGCTCCAGTCCCTGGAAGGTCAGCACCTGGCTGACCTTGCCCTTGCCGCGGTTCTCGTCGCCGTACATCACGACCAGTTCCTGGTTGGGGCGGATGCGGCCGCGCTTGATGCGGCCGATGCCGAGCTGGCCCATGTAGGTGGAGTAGTCGAGCGAGCACACCTGCAGTTGCAGCGGGCCGTTGACGTCGACTTCCGGCGCCGGCACATGCTTCAGGATAGCCTCGAACAGCGGACGCATGTCCTTGCGCTCGTCATCGATGTTTTCCACCGCGAAGCCGTTCAGGCCCGAAGCGTAGATCACCGGAAAATCGAGCTGCTCGTCGGTAGCGCCGAGCTTGTCGAACAGGTCGAAGGTGTGATTGATCACCCAGTCCGGACGGGCACCCGGGCGGTCGATCTTATTGATGACGACGATGGGCTTCAGACCCAGCCCCAGCGCCTTTCGGGTGACGAAGCGGGTCTGCGGCATCGGACCCTCGACCGCATCGACCAGCAGCAGCACGCTGTCGACCATCGACAGCACGCGCTCGACCTCGCCGCCGAAGTCGGCGTGGCCCGGGGTATCGACGATGTTGATGTGGGTGTCGCCGTACTGGATGGCGCAGTTCTTCGACAGGATCGTGATGCCGCGTTCCTTTTCGATGTCGTTCGAGTCCATGACCCGTTCGGCCACCTGCTGGTTCTCACGGAAGGTGCCGGACTGACGCAGCAGTTGGTCGACCAGCGTGGTCTTGCCGTGGTCGACGTGGGCGATGATTGCGATATTGCGGATGGCGCGGGACATGGAAGCGGGAAGTCTTTGAAAGGGCATGGATTTTAGCACGCGGCCGTGGCGCCGCTGCACGAATTTTCGTCGCCATCCAGGCGGCGCCGGGTTGCACATGACGGGCGCGTCGCACGCCGCGCAACCGGCCCCGGCGGGGGGCGCGGCTGATGCCCGAGGCGCGTGGAGTCGCGTGTTAAGATCGCGGCCCTCACACCCCGGAGCGCATCACATGCTCGCGATCATCGGCGGCAGCGGATTGACTCAGTTGTCGAACATGGCAGTCATCCGACGTGAAGTGGCCCGCACTCCCTTCGGCGAACCATCCGGGGCGCTGACCTACGGCACGATGTGCGATGAGCCGGTCGTCTTCCTCGCCCGCCACGGCTACGGCCACACCATCCCGCCGCATCTGGTGAATTACCGCGCGAACATCTGGGCGCTGAAACAGGCCAAGGTTACGGCCATCATTTCCGTCGCCTCGGTCGGCAGCATCCGGCCTGACTTCCCGCCGGGCACCCTCGTCGTTCCGCACCAGATCATCGACTACACCTGGGGTCGCAAGAGCACCTACTTCGAGGGTGGTGAAGGTCTCGTCAAGCACATCGATTTCACCCACCCGTACGACGAGGCCCTGCGCCAGCGCCTGATCGCTGCAGCGCGCGCCGCCGGCGACAGCGCCTACGACGGCGCCGTATATGCCGCCACGCAGGGGCCGCGGCTGGAGACCGCCGCCGAGATCGATCGCCTCGAGCGCGACGGCGTCGACCTCGTCGGCATGACCGGCATGCCCGAGGCCGCACTGGCGCGGGAACTGGAAATTCCGTATGCGGCCATCAACGTGGTCGCGAACTATGCGGCGGGGCGGGTGAGCAGTGAGCAGGGGATACACTTCGGCGACATCGAGATGGTGTTGCAGGAATCGATGCTGCGGGTGCGGCACGTGCTGGAGCATATTTGTCGGGTGTGTTGAGCGGCTCCGCGTCCGGCCTCACTTGAATGAGTCGCCGCCGAATGCAATTTCCTGCGGGCCGCCGCGGCCGGTTTCGGTGAAGCGGCGCAGCATCCAGTCGAAGCGGACCGGTTCGACTCCCGCCGAGAACTGGAGATAGAGCACATAGCGCGGCTCGCGTGCCAGGCGCAGGATGTCAGGCGGAATCCGGCTGCGGACGTTCAAGATCGTAAATGGACCCTTCAATTCGCCGGTATAGGGTCTTGCGCCGGGCGATGGCATTTCCCTCCACTGGACGGTCACCGCATCGGGGATCCTGCCGCTACGCTGATCACCACCGAACCCGGGGCGCAGTGGCTGCGGCGAATCAGCCCCTTGGGGACGCGGGCGTTGCCTCAACTGGGAGAACCACCACACCTCTGGGCGGCCGTGATCTGCCACTCTGACATCCTCGAGTTTTCGATCACTGGCGTTCCAAGCACCCATCACGAACTCTTCTTCCGTCTCAAGGATGCCGCCGATGCTTCCTGCACGCGCGCAACCCGCCAGGAAGGCAGAGGAGGAAAGGTTGATGGAAAGGCTAATGAATTGACGTCGGTTCACTTGTGTTCTCTTAATCGAAAAACAAACCGTAATTGCGCGCGAGCCATTCCTGGTACCGCGCGATGTCGACCAGACCGATTCGATTGCTGGCCGCTGGCGTCGGCGCGGTGCCGTCCTGGTAGTGATTGGGAGGTGGCGTCTCCACCGGATCGGTGATGAGGTAGGCGAGGGATTCCGCGTGGTTCATGCCCTCGAAATCGGCGTTCCGTTGCTGTTGGACCTGATCCGGATAACGAACCTCGCGGTCGTCCGTCCCGCCGCTGAACGGCGGCACGTTCCACGGCCACACTCTGGACTCGTCGTGCACGATGGGACGGGTGATCGCCCTCTGTTCCGCGCGCAATGGCGCCATCGGGACGCCGGCGGCAACCGCCTGCTGGTGCATCCAGTTCAAGGCGACGTCGGACAGATCGCCGCCATCTTCCACCGTATAGCCGCCGCCGATGTCGGCGTGCGCACCGACGAAGCCGCGTTCGATGACGTTGGTGCCTAAACCGCGGTCTCCATAGGACGACTCGGCGGATTCGAGCGGGAACAGCGCGCGGTGTTCGTTGGCCGCCACGGCGTGCGCCACTTGGCCGATCTGTGAAGCCGGAATGCCCAACGAGAGGGTGCCGTTGATCTGCTGGCTCAGAACCGTGTCGAACAGGCCGAGGAACCGGATCTGCACGCCGACGCAGGCACCGCCGACCAGATCGCGGTAATAGGCCTTGTTGCGTCTGGCGATCACTTCATTGACGAAATCGCGCGCGGCCGCGGCTCCGCGGCTGAACCCGATCACATCGAGAGTGATCAGCAGCGGTGATGCGGGAATGACCGGCTTTCCCTGCACACGCGTTTCGTGATCGAACTTGGCGCGCACGTAGGAATCCAGCAGATCCAACTGCCGCCGAACCTTGGGCGTCAGCGTATAGGCCAAGGCGTCGTCACCCAACAGGTACCACTTGGTTCCCACGCCTTCCACGTAGTACGGCAAGTCGGAACCAGCGATGGGTGCCGAATCGTTGTCTTCGTAAGCCTCCTTCAGCCAAAAGACATTCGTCCGACTCGACTCATCGTTCCCCGTCCCGTCGAACGCAAACAGGATCAGCCCCAGCGGATCGGCATAGCGCAGCGGATCGTTGGCCGCATACGCATAGGGCCGTGTCAGCGGATGGGGGCCGAGCGGGTCGGGTTCGAGGTACTGGCCGCGGCGCGGGTCGTAGGTGCGCAGCACGTTGTCGTGCCAGCCGGTCTCGGCGTCGTGGTACTGGCCCGGCAGCCGCAGGTTCAGCGTGAAGTCTCCGTTGCCGACGGCTGCGACGGTGACGCGGGCCTCGCCGTAGAGTGTATGGGCGGCGCGCCAGACGACGCGGCCGCTCTCGTCGGTCACCGCAGTCGGTGTGCCGATCTCGTTGGCGTGGATGTAACGCACCTGCGGCGCGGTGCCACCGAGAAGTTCGCGCAATGCGCGCAGGGCTTCAGACAGGGGCGCGCCCTGCGTGGCCAGTTGCCGGCCGGCGGGATAATCGAGGATGGCGACCGGAACGCCGTGGGCATAGACGTAACGACGCTTCAGCCTCGGCGAGCCTTGCTCCTCGGCGACCTCGCCGACGAGCCGATACGAGTCCCACAGGAACTGGGTGCTGCGTGCTGCGGCGAGGGATTCGTTTCCCGCGCTGAAGACGGTCTTCCGGATTCGCTGGCCGAGCGCGTCGTGCGCGTAGCGGGCAACGATGCGTTCAGACGCGTCCCTTGGCCCACCACGGGTCGTCTCGTGAACCTCGGCGAGGCGGCGGTCTGCGCTGTAGCGCAGACGGTATCGCCCGATCTGTCGGGGCAGGCCGCCCGCACTGCGAACGAGCGTGTCCTCGCGGAAGTCTTCGGTGATGGCCTCTCGCCGGCGACCGACGATGGTGCCGGTGGCGTCGTAGGCGTAGTACTCGGCGCGATCGCTATCGATGCCGGGTTGCGCGGCGATCACGCGGGCATGCCGATCGAAGGCAAAGGCGGTGGGCACCGACAGGCGCG
>SHNC01000129.1 GCA_004295105.1 Betaproteobacteria bacterium
CCACGTCTTGAGGGAAGGCAGGGGGCGGTGGCGCGTCCAGTCCTGATCTGTTCCAGTCCTGCGCCGGCTTCCCCGACGACGTGAAGGTCGACAAGCGCTACGCCACGCTGCCAGATGGCTGCCGCTGCGGGGCGCAGGACGCCTGCAGGCGCTTGTCGAATTTCCCCTGCCCAAACCACGGGCCAGAGTCGGGCCACCTGCAGCAGGGCGGGTGCGCTCGATGGTGTGGGCGCTCGGTCGTGGGCGTTCAGCCGGCCCGGGGTCTGGCCTGCCTGCGTTTGCCGTCGCTGCCGGCGCGCGGATCGGGCCTGGCTCTGGCGCTGCTGCGGCCGCTGTTTGCTTCTTCCAGCCACTGCAGCGCGTCGATGTAGGACATGAACCGCTCGAGATAGGCCGGCGACAGTGCGCGCATCTGCTTGAGCGCCTGCAGCGCGAGGTGGTGCGAATTGAGCGGGCCGGCGTTGTCGGGCGCACGGGCGGCGGCATGGGAGAGCTGGCGATCGACACCGAGCTTCGACCAGGTGCGGCGGAACTGCCGCAGGGACTTCAGTTCGCGGTGCGCAACGGCAGCGGGTTCGCCCGCCGCGCCGATTGCGGGCGGCGAGTTCGCTGGCTGGCCGACGTGGGCGAGCAGGGCGGCCAGCGGGCTGGCGCCGCCGCGCGTTTCCAGGCGCGTCGCCAGACGCTGCAGCGCGGCGAAGTCGGCAGCTTCGTAGCATCGCTGCAGCGCGTCGGCAGCCTCCGGGAAGCGGGTGGTGGTGCGAGCCAGCGCCTCGGCAGCGGCAGGGCGGGCCCGTTCCAGGCGCTCGTGGAACTGCGCCAGCGCGCGGTACAGCCTGAGTTCCAGCAGTCGACGGGCCTCTTCCGGCTGCGCGGCAGCCCGCCGCGCGAGTGCCTCGATGAAGCGGAATCCGGCGGCATCGAAGCGCTCTGCGCCTTGCGTGCGCAGGGCTTCGATCGCCGTCGCGATACCGTCCGGCTGGCGATCACCGGACATGCACGCGCCCCCCGTCGTGTAGGAGGGGGCTTGACCGCGACCCGCTGCAGCGGCTCTGTCCACCGAAGCCGCCCAGCAGTTCTTGTCGCCCCCACAGGCTCCTCCGCGCCTCCATTCGCATCATCCGGCCGGCCTGTCGGTGCGCGCCGATTTCGGCACCGGCGCCATTTCCACGCGCCGGTTGCGCGAGCGCCCCTCGGCGTCGGCGTTCGACGCCACCGGCTGTTCGGGGCCGAAGGCGGCGGCGAAGACCGAGGCGGCGGGGATGCCTTCCTCGATCAGCGCCCGGGTCACCGTCAGCGCGCGCTGCGCTGACAGTTCCCAGTTGTCGGCGAACTGGCGGTTGGTGTCGCGCACCGGGCGGTCATCGGTGAAGCCGCTCACCATCAGCATCTCGTCGCGGGTGCCGAGGTAGGCGGCCAGCGGCGGCGCCAGGCTCTTCAGCAGTTGCCGGCCCTCGGCCTGCAGTTCGGCGGAATTCAGCGCGAACAGCACGCTGCCGCTGATGCCGATGCGGCCATCGTTCAGCGTCACGCGGCCGGCCGCGAGCGGCCCGGCCAGCGCCTGCTCGAGCGCCGTGCGCCGCTGCTCCTCGATGTGGCGCTTCTGCACCTCGGCTTCCAGCGTGCTCGCCAGTTCGAGCTGCACGCCCAGCACGCCGACCAGGATCAGCACGAAGGCGCCCAGCAGGCCGGACATCAGGTCGCCGAACACGGCCCACACCGGCGTGGTGTGCTCGAAGCCGGTATCGCCGGCGTGGATGTCTTCCATGCTCAGACCTCGCCGGCCAGCGACGGCTGCCTGGCGGAAATCTGCTGCAGGTCGTCGATGATCTGCTTCTGCGACATCAGGCTCAGGTCGATGATCTCGCGCGCCTGAGTCACGTAGTAGGCGAGCTGCTCGTCGCTGCGCGTCATGGACTTGTCCAGCGCGCCCTCGATGCGCTGCAGCGTCGTCATCAGCTTGTCATTGGACTCGCTGAAGAGCTGCACCGCCAGGGCGAAGGCCTCGCTCAGGCTCGCCACCTCGACGGCGCCGCCGGTGATCAGGCTGGCGGTCTCGGTCATGCGTGCGGACTGCGCCTCGATGCGCTCCGAGAACTGGCTGCCGGCGCGTTGCAGCGTGTCGGCGGAGGAGGCGACCAGGGCGTCGATCGCCGCGCGCTGTTCGGTCGAGGCGTGGTTGATCGCGTCGAGCAGCGCGCCCAGGGCCTCCATGATGCGGCTGCGCTCGGCCAGCATGTCGTTGTCGCGCGCGACGCTGGCGGAGAGTTCCTGGCGCAACTGGCCGATGACTTCGGCGGCGACGCGCGGCGCCTCGGCGGCGGTCTGCATCAGGCGGGCGACCTGCGCGATGGTCTGGCCGGCCTGGGCTTGCGCGGTTTCGGCGATGCGGCGGGCGGTGTCGTCCAGCGTGGCGCAGATGCGTTCCTGCTGCGCGCGGGCCTGCTCGCCGGCCTGCTGCCATTCCTGCTGCAGCGATGCGGACATGGCCGCCAGCGCCGCGGTCTGCTCGCTGCGGCGCGCCGCTTCGCCGGCGGCGAGCTGCGCCTGCAGCGCCGCGGCCTGGTCGCCGACGCTGTCGATCAGCGCTTCCGAGCGCCGCGCGAAGGTGTCGGTGAAGGCGTCCAGCGTCTTGCGCAGCGCTGTGCTCAGGGTCGCGCTGCTCTGCTCGTGGCGCGCCAGCGCCGTCGTCCAAGTATCGGAGACGGTGGTCACCGCGGCATCGAAGCGCGCGGCAATGCCGTCGAGCTGCGCGGCGACGGCATCGGCCACGCGCTGCTGCAGGGCGGCGGTTTCCTGCGCGATGCCGGCCATCGTCGTCTCCACCGCCGGGCGGATGCTTTCGCCGGCGAGGCGGGCGGACTCCGCCAGGCTGTCGCGCAGCGAGGCGCCGACGGAATCGGCCAGTCCGCCGTAGGCGCCGCGCGCATCCTGGTAGAAGCGCTGCTGCTCGGCGGCGAGGCGCTCGTTCAGCTCGCGGCCCTGGCGCTCCATCTGCGTCATCATCGCCTGCAGCGTGCTCACCACTTCCGGCAGCGCCTGGGCCTGCCGCTGGAGGGCGCGGAAGCTTTCCTCGCGCTGGTGGGCGCGCGAGAAGCCGCGCAGCGTGGTGGCGATCTTGGCGTCCAGCCATTGGGATGCCTGAAGCCGCGCGCGGCGGCACAGCGCCGACATCAGCCCGAGCATCGCCGAGGCGGCGACACCGGCCACCGAGGTGCCGAATGCAAAACCCAGGCCCTTCACCGGTGCGGCGAGGGCGGCGCGGATGGTGTGCAGGTCGGTGGTGCTCTCCAGCGCCAGCACCGCGCCGTTGAGGGTGACCACCATGCCGAGGAAGGTACCCAGCATGCCCAGCAGCACCAGCAGGCCGACCAGATAGGGCGTCATCGCCGGCCCGGGCAGGCCGACGCGCTCGCCCTCCAGGCGCAGGCGCACCGGGTTGCGCAGCGACGGCGGCAACCGGGACAGCCATTCGCCCGGGTGGGCCAGGGTCTCGGGGATGTTCGCCAGCGCCTGTTCCAGTGCCGCCGTGGCGCGGTGGAAGCGCCGCAGTTCCAGCGCGCCGGCCACGTGGACGGCGCCGATCAGCACCGTCACGCTCAGTGCCAGCAGGCTGTGGCCGAGGTAGCCGACGCCGATCCAGGCGACGGCGAACAGGCCGGCGAGAAAGGCTGCCACGCAGGCGGCCATGCAGATGCGTCTGTTCATTGCTGCTTTCCCATCTCGTTGTCGAGCGCCTCGATCAGTCCCGCGACCGGCTGCAGGCGCAGTTCCAGCTCCGCCAGCAGCACCGTCTTCAGCTCGGCGCAGAAGGCGGCCAGCCAGCCGTCGTGCTGCATCCAGGCGGCCGGGTCGTCCTGCGCCTGCGCGCCGGCCCGCGTCGCCCGGTGCGCCTCCAGCCGGTGCGCGAAACGCCGCTTCAGCAGCGCCGGCACCGTCGCCAGCAGCGCACGCTCGCGCTCGGCCAGTGCCTCGTCCATCACCGCGTCGAGGGCGGCGAGCCGCGCGAGCGTCGCGGACTGGCGGCTCAGCGCGGTGCGCACCGAGGCGCGCAAGGGGCCGATGTTCGCGTTCATGTCGCGCTGGTGCGCCAGGTAATAGCGGCGCCAGGGTTCGAAATCCGCCGCCTGCTCCGCCGTGGCCTGCGCAGCCGGCACGGGCAGGTCGATGCGCGACCTGCCCGCCCGCGAGGCCCCGTCGCTGGCGATCGACTCCGTCAGCACAGCTCGCACGTGCGCCAAGGCACGACGCGCCGCGGCTGCCGGCGTCGCTGCCGGCGTCGCTGCCGCGGCACCGGGCTCACCCGCCGCCGCATTGAGCGCGGAGAACAGCGCGAGGGCCTGCGTGAAGTCCAGCCAGTCGCCCAGCCGCTCGGCAAGCGACTGCCGCGAGTCGGCAACATCCGCCTCCGCCAGCGTGGCGAGGGCCCGGACCAGCCCGGCGCTGTTCAGATGCGTGCGCGGAAGTCCTTGCGCCATAAGGAGTTTCGGTGCCAGCTCGGCAAAAAGGCGCAAGGCTACTACAAAGTGGGAAATGGGTCAGTCGATCTGGCCGGTTTCGCTGCCGATGCCATAGCGCCGCAGGCGGTTGGCGATGGCCGAGTGCGAGGTGCCGAGCCGTTTGGCCAGCCGCCGGCTGGATGGAAATTCCCGGTACAGGCGGGCGAGCAGATCCTTCTCGAAATCCGCGACGGCCTGTTCCAGCGTCTCCACGTCGCCGGCGTCGGCGGTGACCGGGGTCGTGGCGCGGGCCAGCTCCAGATCATCGACATCGATCACCTTGCCGTCGGCCATCGTCACCGCGCGGAACACGACGTTCTGCAGTTGCCGGACGTTGCCGACCCACGGGTTCGTCAGCATTGCCGCGCTCGCCGCCGGGGAGAAACGCATCGGTGGCCGGGAGGCCTGGGCACAGGCCCGGCCGAGGAAGAACTGCGCGAGCGGCAGGATGTCGCCGGCGCGCTCGCGCAGCGGGGGTACGTGCAGGGTCAGCACGTTGAGCCGGAACAGCAGGTCCTGGCGGAAGTGGCCGCGCTCGACCATGTCTTCGAGGGCGCGATGCGTCGCGCTGATGATGCGCACATTCACCTTCACTTCGCGATCGCCGCCCACGCGGCGGAAGCTGCCATCGTTCAGGAAGCGGAGCAGCTTGGCCTGCAGGTAGGGCGACATCTCGCCGATCTCGTCGAGGAACACCGTGCCGCCGTCGGCCAGCTCGAGCAGGCCCGGCTTGCCGCCGCGCAGGGCGCCGGTGAACGCGCCTGCCGAATAGCCGAACAGCTCGCTCTCGGCGAGGTTCTCGGGCAGCGCCGCGCAGTTCAGCGCGAAGAAGGGCTGGCCGCTGCGGCTGCTGCCGACGTGGCAGGCATGGGCGAGCAGCTCCTTGCCCGTTCCCGTCTCGCCGGTGATCAGCAGCGGCGCGTCGACCATGGCCATGCGGGCGGCGCGCTGCTTCAGTTGATCCATCTCGGGCGAGCTCCCGAGCATGGCGGCGAAGCCGCCGACGTCGTAGTTCTGCAGTGCGTTGAGTCGCCCGCCGATGCGGCTGGGGGCGTGCAGCGTCATCACCGCGCCGGCCACGTTGCCGCCGGCTTCGTGCAGCGGCATGGCTTCGAGCATGTAGGGTTCGCCGTTGATGACGATCTCGCACACCGGCAGGTGGTAGCCGCCTTCGATCAGCTCGGCCATCAGCCTGGGGTCGCCGATGTGGTCCTGCATCGAGGTGCCGAACACGCCTTTCTCGTCCAGCCCGCAGGCCGCCACCGCGGCGGCGTTGGCGACGACGATGACGCCGGCCTCGTCCACCGCGAACACGGGATCGGCCTGCGACGCGAGCAGCGCGTCGAGGTACATGCGTCGCCGCGCGCCGGGAAGCATGCCGACGGTCTCGATCGTCAGCACGCCGTTGACCTGCAGCAGATCCTCCCGCAGTTCGCGCAGGCCCTGCTGGCCGAGCGTCGGCGCCTCGATGTAGATGTGCGGCGGCTCGACCTCGACCGCGGTGACGTTGAGCCGGCGTCGTGCCAGCTCGGCGAGGACTTCCTGGGCGATGCCGACACGGTCGGAAAAGCGGACGTCTATGCGCATGGCGGTGGTTCGTATTGATCTGAATACACTGTATCGGAATCAAGACAAATCTTACAAGTGCATGATACTAAAGAAATTCAGGGGATCCTTTGAGATGGATACGGAAGTTCCGTCACGAAATCGTTACGCGTGATCTTGCGGTTCGCTCTGGGATATCTTCAAGTCCATGATTTGAAGAGATATTTTCAAGTTGGCATGGAAATCGCTTTGCTGACGTCCAGACAAGTTCGTCACTCGGACGACCGGTTTCAGCCCAAGGAGAATTCTCATGCACGTCCTGATCCTCGGCAGTGGTGTCATCGGCACGACCACTGCGTACTACCTGGCCCGGGCGGGGCACCAGGTCACCGTCGTCGACCGTCAGCCCGCACCGGCGCTCGAGACCAGCTTTGCCAACGCGGGTGAGGTGTCGCCGGGGTATTCGGCGCCGTGGGCCGGTCCCGGCGTGCCGCTGAAGGCCATCAAATGGATGCTGATGCAGCACAGCCCGCTGGTGATCAAGCCGATGCTCGACCCGGCGATGTGGCGCTGGGGCGCGTCCATGCTGCGCAACTGCACCGAAGCGCGCTACCAGATCAACAAGAGCCGTATGGTGCGCATCGCCGAATACAGCCGCGACTGCCTGAAGCAGTTGCGGTCGGAAACCGGCATCCGCTATGACGAGCGCGCGCAGGGCACGCTGCAGTTGTTCCGCACCCAGAAGCAGCTTGACGGCGTCGGCAAGGACGTGGAGATCCTGAAGCAGTTCGGCGTGCCGTTCCAGGTTCTCGATCGCGAGGCCTACCTGCAGTACGAGCCGGCACTCGGTCTGGTCAAGGACAAGTTCGTCGGCGCGTTGCGGCTGCCGGGCGACGAGACCGGCGACTGCTTCAAGTTCACCCAGAGCCTCGCCCGGCTGGCGGAAGGCCTGGGCGTCGAATTCCGCTTCAACACCACCATCGACGGCATCGAGACCGACGGTGGCCGCATCACCGGCATCCGCAGCAGTGCCGGCACGCTGACCGCCGACCATTACCTGCTGGCGCTGGGCAGTTACTCCACCCGGCTGCTGAAACCGATCGGCCTCGACATCCCGGTCTACCCGGTGAAGGGCTTCTCCATCACCGTGCCGATCACCGATCCGTCCATGGCGCCCGAGTCCACCATCATGGACGAGACGCACAAGGTGGCGGTCACCCGCCTCGGCGACCGCATCCGCGTCGGTGGCACGGCGCAGTTGTCGGGTTTCGATCTGGACCTGACCGAGACCCGGCGCAAGACGCTGGAGTTCGTGGTGAGCGATCTGTTCCCCAAGGGCGGCGACGTCAGCAAGGCGGAGTTCTGGACCGGCCTGCGTCCGATGACGCCCGACGGCACGCCCATCATCGGCCGCACCCGCTACCCCAACCTGCACCTGAGCACCGGGCACGGCACGCTGGGCTGGACGATGGCCGCCGGCACCGGACGCATCGTCGCCGACCTGCTCAGCGGCAAGACGCCCGACATCGCCGTCAATGACCTCAGCATGGCGCGCTACGCCTGAACCCCCTGTAACCCGCAGCACCTCAAACCACAAGTACACGAGGAGACAAAACCATGCAGATCATCTCGACCCAGAAAGCGCCCCAGGCCATCGGTCCCTATTCGCAGGCCATCGTCAGCGGCGAATGGGTGCACACCTCGGGGCAGATTCCCCTCGATGCGGCCGGCCAGAAGGTGACCGGCGCCATCGAGCAGCAGACCGAACAGGTGTTCGACAACCTCGAGGCGGTGCTGCGCGCGGCCGGCAGTTCGCTGGCCGGCGTCGTTTCGGTCACCGTGTTCATGACCGACCTTGCCGAATTCGGCGCCATGAACGGCGTCTTCGCCCGCCGCTTCGGCGAGCACCGGCCCGCGCGCTCCACCGTCCAGGTCGCGGCCCTGCCCACCGGCGCCCGCGTCGAGATCGCCGCCATCGCCCGCGTCGGCGCCTGACGGCGGCCACGGCAAGGAGAACGGAAGATGATGGAATCACTGACCGCATTCATCACGTCCATCAATGACGTGGTCTGGGGCGTGCCGATGCTGATCGCGATCCTCGGTACCGGCCTGTTCCTGCAACTGCGGCTGGGCTTCATGCCCATCGCCAAGATCGGCGCCGGTTTCGCGATGGTCTGGCGCGGACGCAAGGCGGCACCGGGTTCGGTGGGCGAGATCACGCCCTACGCCGCGCTCATGACCGCGCTGGCGGCCACCGTGGGCGTCGGCAACATCGCCGGCGTGGCCACCGCCATTGCCGTCGGCGGGCCGGGCGCGCTGTTCTGGATGTGGATGACCGCGCTGGTGGGCATGGCCACCAAGTACGCCGAGGTGCTGCTGGCGGTGCATTACCGCGAGACCGACGACCACGGCGAGCAGGTCGGCGGGCCGATGTACGCCATCAAGAACGGTCTCGGCCGCCACTGGCGCTGGCTGGGCGGGGCCTTCGCGCTGTTCGGCGGTCTGGCCGGCTTCGGCATCGGCAACATGGTCCAGGCGAACAGCATCGCCGGGGCGCTGCAGGCCAGCTTCGGCGTCGATCCCTGGCTGTCGGGCGTGGTGATGGCGGTGATCACCGGCTTCGTGCTGCTGGGCGGCGTCAAGCGCATCGGCGCGGTGGCCGAGAAGCTCGTGCCCTTCATGTGCGTCGGCTACATCGTCGCCTCGCTGACCGTGCTCGGCATGTATGCCGACCAGATCCCTGCGGCGTTCTCGCTGATCTTCACCAGCGCGTTCAGCCCGGTGGCGGCGACGGGCGGCTTCGCCGGTGCGGCGGTGATGATGGCGGTGCGCTACGGCGTGGCGCGCGGCATCTTCTCGAACGAGGCGGGCCTCGGGACGGCGGGCATCGCCCAGGCCGCCGGCCAGACCAGCAACGCGGTGGAGTCCGGCCTGGTGGGCATGATGGGCACCTTCATCGACACCATCCTGGTGTGCACGATGACCGGCCTGGTGTTGATCGTCACCGGCGTGTGGAGCACCGGCCTGAAGGGCGCGGCGCTCAGTGCGGCAGGCTTTTCCGCGGCCTTCCCGGGCTTCGGCGGCCAGTTCCTGTCGATCGCGCTGGTCGTCTTCGCCTTCACGACCATCCTCGGCTGGGCCTACTACGGCGAGAAGTGCTGGGAGTACCTCGTCGGCAGCGCGGCGATGGAAAAGCCCTACCGCCTGCTATGGACGATGTTCGTCCTCGTCGGCGCCGTCACCCAGCTCGAATTCGTCTGGCTGGTCTCCGACACGCTGAACGCCTTCATGGCGGTGCCCAACCTCGTCTCGCTGCTGCTGCTTTCACCGGTGATCGTCAAGCTGACCCAGGAATACTGGGCCGGCCAGGCGCTGCGGCTGAAGCTCGCACGGGCCTGACGGATCTCCGGCTCGCCGTCCGGACGGGGGCGGCGCGGATCGCAGATTCCGCCGCTCCCGCCTTCCAACCCGATTGTCGAACGCATCAACACAAGAATCATGTCCCGACTCCTCCCTCCCCAGGCCGGCGCCCTGCTGACCATCGACCTCGACGCGATCCGTGACAACTGGCGAACCCTGAAGGGCCGGCTCGGCGGCGCGGCAGAGTGCGCGGCCGTCGTCAAGGCCGACGCCTACGGCCTCGGCGCGCGCAAGGTGGCGCCCGCGCTGTACCAGGCCGGCTGCCGCCACTTCTTCGTCGCCCACCTTGCCGAGGCCGTCGATCTGCGCCCGGCGCTCGCCGCCGACGCGGCCATCTACGTGCTGCACGGCCTGCATCCCGGCGCCGAGGCGGAGTGCGCCGCGCACGGCCTGGTGCCGGTGATCAACAGCCTGCCCCAGCTCACGGCCTGGCGCTCCCTGGCCCGGCAGTCGGGCAGGGTGCTGCCGGCGATCCTGCAGATCGATACCGGCATGGCGCGCCTCGGCCTGGCGGCCGAAGAGCTGGGTCGCATCGCCGCCGACCACGGCCTGCTCGGCGGCATCGAACTGAAGTTCGTCATGAGCCACCTGGCCAGCGCCGAGGATCAGGCGAGCCCGCTCAACCGGATGCAACTGGAAAGCTTTCGCGCCGCCCTGGCGCGCCTGCCGGCCACGCGGGCCAGCCTCGCCAATTCGTCGGGCATCTTCCTTGGCCCGGACTACCACTTCGACCTGGTGCGGCCGGGCGCCGCCCTCTACGGCGTGGCGCCGGTCGCCGGGCAGGCGAATCCGCTGCGTCCGGTCATCCGGCTGCAGGGCAAGGTGGTGCAGACGCGCACCATCGAGGCCGGCACCGCGGTGGGCTATTCGCATACCTGGACGGCGCATCGCCGCTCGCGCATCGCCACGGTGGCCGTCGGCTATGCCGATGGCTACCTGCGCAGCCTGAGCAATCGCGGCGATGCCCATTTCGAGGGCATGCGCCTGCCCATCGTCGGCAACGTGTCGATGGACACCATCACGATCGACATTTCGGATGTGCCCGAAGGCAGGGTGGGCGAGGGGGCGCTGATCGATCTGGCGCATCCCGGCCACGGCGTCGACGACATCGCGAGCCGCGCCGGCACCATCGGCTACGAAGTGCTCACCAGCCTGGGCAACCGCTACAGCCGCGCCTACCTGGGCGCGTCGTGAGGGCTGCGGTCGCGTGCGAGCACGCGACCGCTTTCGTCTATAATGCCGCCGGGTGTCACGGTCGCCGCTGGCGACGTGGCAGGTTCACGCGAAGGTCGGGCCGCCTCGCGAACAGCTTCGAGCGTGAACTTGATGACATCCGACACCATCCAGTGGGTCGCCGCGTTTCTTTTTGCGGTGGCACTGATCCACACCTTCTCGACCAGGTTCTTCGAGCATCTGGCCCACACCCAGCCCGCTCATGCGGGCATCTGGCACTTGCTGGGCGAGGTCGAGGTCGTCTTCGGTTTCTGGGCGCTGATCCTGGTCGTCGCGATGTTCGCCATCGACGGTTCGGCGTCAGCCATCGCCTACGTCGACTCGCGCAACTTCACCGAACCGCTGTTCGTCTTCGCGATCATGGTGATCGCGGCTACCCGTCCGATCCTCCGTTCCGCGACCAGGGTGGTGCGCCTGCTGGCCGCTTACCTGCGGCTGCCGGGAAGCCTGGGCTACTACATCACGGTGATGGCGATCATTCCGCTGCTCGGTTCGTTCATCACCGAGCCTGCCGCAATGACGCTGGCTGCGCTGATCCTGGCGGACCATTTCTTCGCCAGGGGCATCTCGTCGCGCCTGAAGTACGCCACCCTGGGCGTGCTGCTCGTCAATGTCTCGATCGGCGGCACCCTGACTTCGTTTGCCGCACCGCCCGTGCTGATGGTGGCCGGAAAGTGGGGCTGGGACGTCGCGTTCATGATGGCGACGTTCGGCTGGAAGGCGGCCCTCGCCGTCTTCATCAATGCCGTGGCGGTGGCCTGGCTGTTCCGCAGGGAGCTGGCCAGGCTGCCGCTGACAGCGGATGACGACGGCGCCGTTCCGGTACCCGTCCCCCTGGTCATCGTGCATCTGCTCTTCCTCGGCGGCGTCGTCGTCTTCGCCCACCATCCGGCGATCTTCCTCGGCCTGTTCCTGTTCTTCCTTGGCGTGGCGAGCGCGTATCGGCACCATCAGGATCGGCTGATCCTGCGCGAAGGATTGCTGGTCGCCTTCTTCCTTGCCGGCCTGGTCGTGCTCGGCGGGCTCCAGCAATGGTGGCTGCAACCGGTGCTGATGGGCATGAGCAGCGATGCGGTGTTCGTCGGCGCCACGGTGATGACCGCGTTCACCGACAACGCGGCGCTGACCTACCTCGGTTCGCTGGTCGAAGGCTTGTCCGATGAGTTCAAGTACGCGCTGGTCGCCGGCGCGGTGACCGGGGGCGGGCTGACGATCATCGCCAATGCGCCCAATCCGGCAGGGGTGGCGATCCTGAAGGGCCACCTTGATGACCAGGCGGTCAACCCGCTGAGCCTGTTCGTGGCGGCCCTGCCGCCCACACTGGTGGCAATGGCGGCATTCACCCTGCTGTAGCGGCGCGGGCCGGCATGGTCGTCGGGCAGCATGCGACTGGAGGGCAGCGCCTCGATGCACGATCAGGTCCTGCCATGCGCCTCGTCGATCAACCACTGCTTGACCGTTGCCGCGGCTGGCCGCAGCGGCAGCCTGGCGTGGTGGACGAGGTAGTAGCCCTGAGCCAGCGGCAGCACCTGCGCGAAGGGTTCCGCCAGCGAGCCTTCGGCCAGTTCGGCCTCCACCAGGTGCGGGCTGGTCATCACCAGGCCCTGGCCCTGGCGTGCGGCTTCGATGGCCATAAGGCTCTGGTCGAAGTGGATGCGCGGGATGGCGGCGATCTGTGCGTCGCTCAATGTGCTGTAGGCGCGCAGCCAGGTCGGCCAGTGCGGCTGCAGCGTCGTCACCAGCAGCGTGGCGCGCACGAGGTCGTCCGGTGTGCCCAGCGCCAGTGGCGCGAGGTAGCGCGGGCTGCCGTAGACGCGGCTCTCGTCCTGCAGCAGCAGCGTCGCGTCGAGTTCGGGCGCGCGGCCGTCGAAGTAGCGGATGGCGAGGTCGATCGAATCGCGCTCGAGGTCGACCACCAGCGGGGTGGCGTTCAGATGCAGTTCGATCGCGGGATGCTGGCGCAGCAGGTTCGCCATGCGGCTCGCGAACCACTTGGTGGCGAAGCCGGGCGGCATCGACAGCCACACCGCGCTGTTGCGGCTGTCCCTCAACTTGTTGCTGGCGTCGGCGATCTGCGCCAGCGCAGGCTGGATGCGCTTCCAGTAGCCCAGCGCCTCTTCGGTGGGCTGCACCTGTCGGACCTGGCGCACGAACAGCGCCACGCCCAGCCATTCCTCCAGCTTCTGGATCTGCTGGCCGACCGCGCCGGGGGTCACGAAGAGTTCTGCCGCAGCAAGAGAAAAACTACTGCTGCGCATCGCGGCGTCGAAAGCGACGAGCGCCTTCAGAGGGGGGTAGCGGTTCATGGCATAGAAATTCTATTGCATGGCCCATATTAGATCGTTTGTCGGCCGCATGCCCGCCGAACACAATCGGCCGCATGTGAAAGCGGAAGGTCGAGCCATGTTCCACACCCTGCGCCGCCCCGACGTGCTGGTCGTGACTCTGGCCGCCGCGGGTATCCTGATGGTCACGATGGGCATCCGGCAGTCGTTCGGACTCTTCGTCAGCCCCCTCAACAGCGCCACCGGCATGGGCGTGGCCACCGTCAGCCTGGCGCTGGCAATCGGGCAGTTCAGTTGGGGTGCGATCCAGCCCATCGCCGGCGCGCTGGCCGACCGCCATGGCGTAGGGGCGGTGCTGAAGGCCGGCATCGTGCTGCTCGCCGCCGGCTGCGCGCTGACGCCCTTCGTTGGCGATGGCTTCGGCCTGGCGGTGAGTCTGGGCCTGCTCGCCTCGATGGGGTCGGGGATCGGCAGCTTTTCGGTGCTGATCGGTGCGGCGGCGCAGCGCCTGCCGGCCGATGCGCGCGGCACGGCGTCGGGCGTGATCAATGCCGGCGGCTCGTTCGGCCAGTTCGTGTTCGCGCCGCTGCTGCAGAAGCTGATCCAGTCGGTGGGCTGGATGGGCGCGATGTGGGCGATGGCGCTCGCGGCGCTGGCCGCGCTGCCGCTGGTCGGTCGCCTCACTGCGCCTGCGGCTGCGACGGCCGCCCCGGCTGCGGTGCCGGGCAGCGACCAGCGCCTTGGCCAGGCAGTCCGCGAGGCGGTGAAGGACCCGAGCTACCTGCTGCTGCACGCCGGCTTCTTCACCTGCGGTTTCCACATCGCCTTCCTCGTCACGCATCTGCCCGGCGAGGTGGACCTGTGCGGCCTGCCGCCCGCGGTGGCGAGCACCTCGCTGGCCATCATCGGCCTCGCCAACGTGGTCGGCAGCCTGTTCGCCGGCGCCTGGGTGGGGCGCTACCGCAGCAAGCATGTGCTGGCGCTGATGTACGGTTCGCGCGTGCTGCTGATCGCGTGGTATCTGCTGATGCCGCCCACCGCATGGACCTTCTATCTGTTCGCCGCCGGGCTGGGCTTCACCTGGCTCGCCACCGTGCCGCCGACCGCGGCGCTCGTCGGCAAGCTGTTCGGCACCCGCTACCTGGCGACGCTGTTCGGCCTCACGCTGCTGTCGCACCAGATCGGCGGTTTTCTCGGCGCCTGGCTGGGCGGCATCGCGCTGAGCCGCTTCGGCGACTTCTCGTGGATGTGGTATGCCGACATGGCACTCGCGGCGGCGGCCGCGCTGGTCAACCTGCCCATCCGCGAGGAGCCGCTGCCGCGACTGGAAGCCAACGCCGCCTGAGCGGGCACCCCCTGCGCTGCTGACGTCACGCTGCAGTGGTCGCTCACGGCGCAATCGATCACCTGTCAAGGAAGCTACAACGATGACGACAACGCACTACCTCGACGACCTGAGCGTCGGCCAGAAATTCGGCTCCGGCCGGCTGAAGCTGGAACTCGATGCGATCCGGCGCTTCGCCGGGGAGTTCGATCCGCAAGCTTTCCATCTCGACGACGAGGCTGCGCAGGCGACGATCTTTCGCGGCCTGGCGGCAAGTGGCTGGCACACCGCCGCGCTGACGATGCGTCTGCTGGTGGGGAGCGATTTCCGCCCCGCCGGCGGCATCGTCGGCGCCGGCGTGGACGATCTGCGCTGGCCGCGGCCGGTGCGGCCGGGCGACGAATTGCGCGTCGAATCCGAGGTGCTGGAGCTGCGGCCGTCGAAATCGCGTCCGGAGCAGGGCATCGCCCGGCTGCGGGTGACGACCCTCAACCAGGACGACGAGGTGCTGCAGACCTACGTGGCGAGCCTGGTGGTGCAGCGCCGGCCGTGAGGGCTGCGTCTTTCATCATTGAATCGGCGATCGAATGCAACCGTTCGCCCTGAGCCTGTCGCAGGGCGCTGGCAGGGTTTCGACAAGCTCAGCTCGTGAGGCATTTCATTGCCAGGTTAATGGCAGCGCGTGGCGGGGATGCCGGGGCGGCGGGCGGACCGCCACGCGCTGCTGCCGCGTGGGCTGCCGCCTGGCTGCGGGCCGGTTACATTTCGCGGCTTGCGCGCAGTGCGCGACCGACTAATTTTGAAGCAGCAGGGCGCGACCGGTGCCGATGTCGACCTTCATTCCCATCGTCGGCGTCCCGGCGAAAGGGCGGTCTGTCGAAGAGGTGTCCGATGCGTCTGAGAGGGAATGATGGCGTTTTTGCGGGGGCGATCCCGGAACTCTACGAAAGGCATCTTGTTCCCCTGAGCTTCGAACCTTACGCGGCAGACATCGCATCTCGTGTCGCGCAGCGCGGGCCTTTGCGGACACTCGAGATCGCCGCGGGAACCGGTGCCGCGACACGCCACCTGGCGCGCGCCCTGCCCGAGTCCGCATCGATCGTCGCCACCGACCTGAACCAGCCGATGCTCGACAAGGCGGCAGCGGTCGGCACGGCGCGGCCGGTGGAATGGCGCCAGGCCGATGCCATGCGGCTTCCTTTCGCCGATGAAGCCTTCGACGCTGTCGTCTGCCAGTTCGGCGCCATGTTCTTCCCGGACAAGCGCACGGCCTTCTCCGAAGCGCGGCGCGTCCTGCGTCGCGGTGGCGTGTTCGTCTTCAGTGTGTGGGATCGGATCGAGTGCAACGACTTCGCCGAGATCGTCACCCGCAGCGTGGCCATGCTCTGGCCGGACGATCCGCCCGGTTTTCTTGCCCGGATACCGCACGGTTATCACGATACTTCCCTCATAGCCGAGGATCTGCGGCAGGGCGGATTCACCCGCACGCCCGAGTTCAGCACGCTTGCCGAACGCAGCCGCGCCGACTCCGCGCAACGCGCCGCGATGGCCTATTGCCACGGAACGCCACTGCGCACCGAGATCGAGACGCGCGATGCGTCACGGCTTGCCGAGGCGACCAATGTTGCGAGTGCGGCGATCGCTGATCGT
>SHNC01000277.1 GCA_004295105.1 Betaproteobacteria bacterium
GGAGCGTCTTGGTGCGATCGCGTTGCGTCGATGCGTGGATGGACTCTAGACCCGCGGCCGGGCCGGCGGTAGGGCGTGCGGCAGCAACTCAGCGTTCCAGTTCAGCAACGATCGGAGAAGGCTTGAATGCCCGCGCTTGCCATGCCTTTGGCGCATGGCGGGGGAGTGACGCGTACTCGACCGCACCGGTCCACGCGAGCCCTCACCCCGTCTGGGTCAGGAGGTATACGACGCCGATCAACAAGCCCGCATAGAGGGCGAACTTGACCAGCATCGCCAGCACCTTCATTGCGAATCCCAGGATGACGAGCGCCACGTATGCGGCAATCCCCGCGACCGCACCCCAGAACGCGCCTTGGACTGCCCAGACGGCGAGCGACGACCACGCCATCAAACCAAGCCCGAGTGCGGAATACCCCGCCATCAACACCGCGCCGAGGACCGCGCAGCTCTTTACGCACCCGGACAGCGTTGGCGGGCTGCCCCCGCCCGACGCCGCACGGTCCGAGTCGGAGCAGCGCGCCGCCTGCCACTGCTGCCGGGGCGACGAGTCTCGGATCACCTGCTCATGGACACGCTGCTGACGTTCGCGATCCCGCCTTTCCGCCGTTTCCCGCTCGCGGCGCTCATCCTCAAGGCGCTTCCACGCTCCCTGCTGCGCCTCGTAAGTATCCAGTGGACCGGTGGAAAAATAGCCCTTGTCGAATTCGTCGCTCATCGAAAACTCCAGGGGATCGGATGGGTCTGAATCCCGCGCAGGGAATTGCAGGAGCGAGACCCCGGCTCCCGAAGACCTATCTTGAAGATAGTGAAGGCGGTTCAACTTTCAGGACCGCCGGGCTCCGTTGGCCTTCGGCAGCCGCGAGGTGAGCGGGTGTCGCACGTCCTGCCACAGCGGGGCCGCGGTCGTGTGCCACGGCGGCCGATCTGCACGGCGCTTCCCGTGAGAACCCTGTGACATCGTCGGTGCGAGTGTTACTCGGCACGAGGATGACGATCAACTTGGCAATCAAGCAGGCAACGCCTCTGTCGGGGCGACGCACTGACTCCCGCCGTCAAGGGGAGGGCTGGGATGGGGCCAGACCGGCGCCGGAGAGGCTCATCCCCCCCGACCGTCCCTCTTGAAGGGCGAGGAACATCCCCGCTGAGCGTGCAGCGCAATTTCAATTGCCAGGTTGATAGTGTCGGCCGACGGAGGTCACCGTTGTTCGGGATACACATGGACGTGCATGCCGGCGCTGGAGTCTCAACGAGAAATTGGTCTCGCTTGTCATGTGTTCTGCCTGTGCGCCAATCCGTGCAGTGCGCATAATTGCGCGATGAGCGGTGGTTAGCGCAAATCCGGGGCCGCGCCAGGGCTGGTCGAGATTGCTGCCGGCGGCCGATTCTGGGGCTGCATCCGTTGTCTGAAGTGCCGCGGCACCTTGCCGATGCGTGCGTCTGTAGCCTGACGGTCTTGATGCTGGAGTAACGAATGCGAACGAACTATGTGCTGATCGACTTCGAGAATGTCCACGTGCGGTCGCTCGACCTGCTCGACGGGGAGCATTTCCGAGTCACGGTGTTCCTGGGCCCGAAGAATACGAAGCTCCCTGTCGATCTCGTTCTCGCGATGCAGAGCCTTGGCGAGCGTGGCGAGTATGTGTCGCTGGAGGCGTCAGGAACCAATGCACTGGACTTTCACATCGCATTTCACCTTGGGCGGCTCGCTTCTGCCGATCCGCAGGGCTTCTTCCATATCATCTCGAAAGACACCGGGTTCGACCCGCTGGTGGAGCACCTGAAGGCGAGGAAGGTCTTCTCGGCAAGGTCGGCATCGATAGAGGACATGCCGTGCTTCAAGGCCGCAACCGCGGTACAGACGGCAAAAGCGGTTGCGGGACCTTTGCTGTCACCGACGAGCGAGACGCAGTCTTTTGACACGCTTTGGCGACTCGCGCTGAACCACCTGACGGCAACCAAGGCATCGAAGCCGGCGAAGACCAGCACCTTGCACAGCACAATCCACGCGAGGCTGGGCAAGAACCTGCCGGCGTCGACAATCGACGTCGTATGCTCCGAGCTCGTCAAACGGGGCTATGTCAGGGTGAGCGGGAGCGCAGTGACTTATGCGCTTCCTGCGGGTTAGTCACAGCGTGCGGTCCATTCCTGGGTGGAAGGCGTCGGGGCTCTTCGTGACGTGCGTGAATGACTTGAGCCCGCCATTGCCGCGCTGACGCACTGAGCATGAGTCTCCGCTAACCCCTGGCCGCGATGCTTCGCAGCCACCGCCAGAACCAGGAACCCCTTTCGCCGGCGGATTCTGCGCAAGGATTCCGGACCGCCTCCTGCGGGCCGAGGAAGCGCAGGTGCTCGGTTTGCGTCAGCGACCGGTTGGCGATGCGGCAGGCAGCACGCTGCCAGCGAGCTGGCGAGGCATGCCATTCGATCTGTTCGTCGGATGATGCGGTGACGAACAGGTCGTCCGCGGCGAAGCGCAGGTCCTCGATGCCGGTCGCGTTCGCGGCGATCGTCGGGCCGATGCGTTCGCCGCGCTCCGGATCCCAGAATGTGATGCCCTCCGGGCCGCCGGAGACGAGCCGCGCTGCGTCGGGGCTGAACGCCAGGTGATCGATCGTGCCGCGCTCGGGGGTGAGCACGGCGTGCATGGGAGCGGCGGACGACAGGCCGTGCAGGGTCAGCGCACCTAGGCCGCATCCACGTACCGCCCCGGTATCCTCGAGCCGGGCACAGCCGGCATAGGCAAGGACCGCGCCCTTCGAATCGACGCTCATCGCGCTCACGCGCAGCAGACCTTCGCCGAGCGTCTGCCGCGGATGTCCGCTGCGCGCGAGATCGACCAGCTCGACCTTGCCATCCTCGCATTCGCCGATCGCAGCGTGCGAGCATGTCGCCACCGCCAGCATCTTCCCGTCGGGCGTCAGCGCCAGCGCCGTCGGTTCGGCTTGCGTGTCGACGATGGCGGCTTGTTCCGGCGCCTGCCCACCCAGGGTCCAGATCGTGACCTGCCCCCGCTGGCAGCTTCCGTCCGCGTCGCTCATGGAGGTGCATGCGCCGACGGCCAGGCGGGCGCCGGTTTCGCTCAGCGCCGCGACCGAGTATGCCTCCGACGCGCGGCCGGATGACTTGATGGCGGTGCCGGCCAGTACGGCACACAGCGTCGCCGGCGACGTCAGGTGCGCCGCGGCCTGTGTCAGCACCGGATCCTCGATCGGACCGTCGCCGCACGCGAAGGCCGGCTTGCGCGCCTGCGCGGGCTGCGAGCGCCCTGCCACGAGCGGCGAGGCGAGCCAGGCCGTGTCGGCGTCCTGCAGCGAGGCGAGGTCGTACAGCACGAGCTTGCCCCGCTGGCTGATCAAGCCCATGAATCTTCCGTCGGCGGATGTCGCGATCGACTCCACTGCGCCACCGAAAGCCTGCAGCGGCTCGTAGGCGCGCGGCGTGTCTTCGCCCTCCTGCGCCTGCCACAGCCGCAGTTCGCCGTACTGGCAGTTCTGATAGGCATACTTGCCGCAGCCACCCGAGAACACGAAGGGGCCCTTCGGCGCGACGGCCACCGCCCGGACCCAGTCGGGCTGGTCGTGGAAGACGATGCCGGTCCGCGGTGCCGACCCGGTGTCGTCGACGACGAGCAGTTCGGCACGGTCGCAGATGCGCGCACTGGCCATCACGCCGCAGCCATAGGCTGCGGCCAGCTTGCCGTCGGCGCGCAGCGACGTGCCGCCGTCGAAGAAAAAGGATTTCAAGGTGGCGCTCGTCAAGCGACGCGGCGGCCCCGACACATCCCACAGGTCGACGCGGGCGGGGGAGTACAGGTCGGTCCCCGAAATCGCGAGCACGCGACGCGCATCGCCTTCGACGGCGGGAACGGCCAGGAACGACTTGCCGGTGGCGCCGGCGGCCCGCTGCGCACGCGCCACCGCCTGGTCCGCGGCGGTGACTACGTCCGGATGGGCGAGTCGCTCGGCGGGGTTCGGGTTCGAGCCGAGCTCGAAGGGTTGTGCGGGGAGGGTCTTGAGCGGGGTCGAGGTCGCGTCCGTCCGACTGGCCGGCAGTTCGACGATCAGGCTGTGTCCGGTGCGCGCTTCGGTGTCGTCGGGTTTGCAGCACAGCGCCACGGCAAGCCGCTTGCCGTCGGCGGAAAACGCAAGCCGCCACACGTCCAGATCGACCGGCAGGGAGGCGAGCCTCTTCAACTGCGGAAGCTGCCAGACGTCGACCGACGGCTGCATGCAGGCGTCCGCGTCCTCTGCCTGGCAGCGGCCGACCGCCATGAGACTGCCATCCGCAGAGAAGGCGAGCGTCCCCGGCACGTACCGGCCCGGGACGAAGGCGGAGACGCCGCGGACGTGCTCGAGCGCCGACACCATCGCGCTCGTGGCTTCGAAGGTCGGGGCGATGTCGTGCGCGTGAACCGCGAGCAGCAGGCCGAGTTCGGGTGCAATGCGGACGCTGGCCGCCGACTGCGCCGCCAGTTGCCGCGACAGCCCTTCCTCGCGCCGGATCTCGGCGGTGACGTACTGAACGGTCGCGACGATCGCACCGATGCCGACCAGGACCGCAGCCACCACGGCGGCGGCGGTGAGGCGGCGCTGACGCCGGGTGGCTGCGGCACGACTTGCGACGATGTAATCGCTCTGCAAGGCGGTGGGTTTCGGATCCTTGTCCGGACCACGGACCAGCCATTGCTCGGCGCTCGAGAGGTCGTTCTTCTGCAGCAGGAAGCTCTCGTCCTTCCGGTTCGCCTCCCATTCGATCGCGCGCTGCAGCAGGCGGGTGTGCGCTGCAACCCACTCGAGATCGGTCCTGATCGCCGAGATCAGCTTCCCGAGGCCGGCGCCGAAATCGTCGCTGCCGCGCAGGAAGATCCAGTTCAAGCGCTTCAGGATCTCAGGGGGTTCGGGAGCGCGTTCGCGGGTCGCGTCCGGATCGCGCCAGACGACCGGAATCAGGCGCTTGTTGTGCTTGACCGCGTGCGCGATCTCGTCGCCGCAGACCCGGGAGTCGAGGGAATCCGGGCTCATCACGAACACGAAGGCGTCCGCGCCTTCGATCGCCGCATGAATCTTCCGCAACCAGTCGTCGGCCGGCGGAATCCCTTCCCAGTCGACCCACGACTCGAGCGACTCGCTCGCCAGCGCATCGTAGAGACGGCGGACGAAGTCCGTATCCTTGCGGGAATAGGAGATGAAGAGGGTGGTCATGGGCCTGGACGATTTGAGTCGTTCGCCCTGTCAACATAGTCAAGCTTTCGTCTGTCGATACCACCGGCTACATGAACATGCGCTTCCGCGTCAGCAGGGGGAGCTGCCGAGAGACGTAAAGCCGGGTCGAAGGCGGCCGGCCGGTGGCCGCCGTGCGAGCATTGCGCCGAGGGCCGTGGTGAGGTACACCCCTGTTGTCGTCGAGTCCGAACGCGGACGCCGTGCCCGCTGCTGTCATGAATGGAGGCCAGCATGAACGATCAAGACCCGGTCGGCGCGTCGTCGCCCGACAGCCATGAGGCAGACGGTGTCCCGCGGCTGCAGCGCATCGTCGCGCGCACGGCGGAGATCGGCGGCGAGGTGCCGGTCAGCCGGCTGTTGCCCACGCGCCAGCGGCGCATGGTGGGAGCATGGTGCTTCCTGGACCACGCCGGGCCGGCGGGTTTCGCGCCCGGCGCAGGGATGCGGGTGGGGCCGCATCCGCACATCGGGCTGCAGACCTTCACTTGGATGATCGAGGGCGAGGTGCTGCATCGCGACAGCCTGGGTCATGTGCAGGTGATCCGCCCGGGGCAGGTCAATCTGATGACGGCCGGGCGCGGCATCTCGCATACCGAGGAATCGCTTGCGGGCGAGCGCCGTCTGCACGCGGCGCAGCTCTGGATCGCGCTGCCGGCGGCCGACCGCGACTGCACGCCGGCCTTCGACCATTACCCCGACCTGCCGCTGTGGGACGAGCAGGGTTGCCGCTTCACGCTGCTGGCCGGGCGCTGGGGCGGGCGGGTGGCGCCGGTCCGGCTGTATTCGCCGCTGGTGGGAATCGATGTGCATGCGCCGGTCGAGGCTCGCCTGAGACTGCCGCTCGAGCCCGGCTTCGAGTACTGCGTGCTGCCGCTCGATGGTGCGGTGACGGTCGATGGCGAGCGCTTCGGCGTCAATGAACTCGCCGACCTCGGCAGCGGCCGTGACGGCCTCGACATCCTGCTCGGCGCGGGGACGCGGGCCCTGCTGCTGGGCGGCGCCCCCTTCGGTTCGGAAGTGCTGATGTGGTGGAACTTCGTCGGCCACGACAAGGCCGAGATCGCCCGCGCCCAGCGCGACTGGGAGATCGGCAGCGAACGCTTCGGCCGCATCGAGGGCTGGGACGGCCCGCCGCTGGTGGCGCCTCCTCTGCCGTGGGTCGGGGTATAGCGGCAAGGGGACGCGTGGCACGGACGTCTGGCAGCGACTGCACACCAGCAGGCCAGAGGTCGGCCGCCCGTCGTACTCCGTCGTCCCCCCTGCTCGTCAGGCTGCCGAGCCGCCAGCGCAAACCGTGATCTCCATGCGTCCGCTTCGAGCGTCGATCTGCGCCTGTCTGCTGGCAGCGTGCACGACCTTGCCTCCCTATACGGTGCCCGCACCCGGGTATCTCCGACAGGGGCTGGTGGTCGTGGACATCGACGGTACGCTGACGCCACGCGACAGTGCTTTTCTCGAAGCACGTGAGGGCGCCGCGCAGGCGCTGGCAGCCTACGTGCGCAAGGGCTATGCGGTCGTCTACCTCAGCGCGCGGGTGCCGCTGCTGCAGCAGGGTCTGCCCGACTGGTTGCGACGCCACGGATTCCCCGACGGACCGTTGCATGTGGCGCAGTCCGCCGACAACCGTGCCCGGGTCGATCGGTTCAAGGCAGACGTGTTGCGCGTCTATGCGCTGCGGGGGTGGCGACTGGCCTTCGCCTATGGCGACTCCAGCACCGACTTCCAGGCCTATGCCGAAGCCGGGTTCCGCCCCGACCAGGTCTATGCGATCCGCCGGCGGGGTGATCCGGACTGCCAACCGGGCTCCTACGTCCTATGTCTTGACGGGTGGACCGGGCCTCTCCCCGGGCTCGAGCGGGAGTTGGCGCCAACTCGCTGAATCGAGGGGACCGACTAGACTTGATCGAGGATCAGTCCGGATCACGGGGAGTGCGACATGAGCGACACCAGAAACATCGGTCTTGCGGGCCTGGCATGCATGGCGATGGTGATGGCCGGATGCAGCGCCTTTGCGCCGTACCGCTTGAACCTTGCGGCGGAGTGCACGCTGTCCGCGGCGGCGCCGTCCCAAGCTTCGGAGGCGTGCCGCAACGCCCCGCTCGAGAAGGTCCTGCCCACGGGTGACGCGCCAGGATTCGAGGTGGCCTATGTCGAGTTCACCGACCAGGGCTGGTTACACAAACGGAAACAGATGGACGGGGCGCTGGCGCAGGCGCTGCCTCGGGCCGGCGACCCGCGGCCGGTGCAACTGGTGGTCTTCGTGCATGGCTGGAAGCACAACGCAGGTTTCGACGACGACAACGTGCGCAAATTCCGCAGTGTCATCCTCCCGGCCTTCGCCAAACGCGTGGGGCCTGGCGTGCGCACCCTGGGTCTTTACATGGGGTGGCGCGGCAACTCGATCGGCGTGACCGGCCTCGACAACATCACCTTCTACGACCGCAAGGCTACCGCCGAGCATGTGGCGCGCGGCTCGATCCGCGAGCTCTTCTCGCGTATCCGGGTCCTCAACGAGAAGGGGCGCGCCGACGGCAGCGTGCGCGTGGTACTGATCGGCCACAGCTTCGGCGGGCTGATCGTGTTCAACGCCATCGCAGAATCGCTGCTCGACGAACTGGTTCGCGCTCAGGCCCGGAGGGAGCCGCCGCGTCCGCTGCTGGACCTGGCGCTGGTACTCAATCCGGCGTTCGAGGCGTCCCGCTTCGAGCCCCTGTTCCAGGTCGCCAAGAGCGCACCGCGCGTCGGCCCCGGACGCCCCTTGTTCGTCTCCATCACCGCCACCAACGACAGTGCGACCGGCATGGCCTTCCCCGCCGGTCGCGTGGTCAACTCGCTGTTCGACCACGAAGGCTGGACCGACGAGGACCGATGCACCAGCGGCTTCACCGTGGACCGCGAATGCCCGGACTTCGAACGCTCGTTGCGGCTGGAGAAGCAGGCGAACACGCACACGATGGGACACATGCCGCGCTACGCCACCCATGATCTGTCGCGGTCGGGTGATGGGCCCGTGGAGTGCCTCACGGTGCCCGATACACCCGTGGCCGCGGGCGCAGCGCCCGCACTCTCGCCGCAGGCACCGGAGCCCCGCAACGACTTCCCCTTGTGGACCATGCGCGCCTCGCCGCAGGTCGTCGACAACCACAGCGGCATCTATGACCGCGCGCTCTGGGACTTCGTCACCCAGTTGGCAGGTGACGGGGTGGACGTGGACGCGCTGTGCACCGCCTCTGCGGGCCGGTGATGCCCGCCGTGCGCAGCGGGTGCGCCCAGGGCTCGATCTCCGCCTCGGCAGCCACCGGCCGCGACCGCGCAATCTCGTCGCGGATCGGGCTCTCGATGTCCTGCAGGTGCCGCCACTGACACTTTCAGACGACGGCTGCATAGAATGGCAGAAGCCGGATGCACCACGGCAGCGTCGCCGTCTCGCTGGCTGCCCGGCGCGGCCGCGGCGACAATCCATGACATGATCCTGAATCGCGATGAACGGGGCCGCAGGGTGCAGCGGGCGCCCCGGCACGGCCACCCTCGACCAGAGCCCCTCGATGAACGATAGTTGTGAAGCGATCGGTTCCCCCGTCGCACTGCCCTGCGGCGACCCTGCCACGCCCGCCGGCCTTTCCGCGCCGGGCATCCCGGCCTACCTGCAGCAGGTGTATTGGTGGGCCTACCTGCACCCCAGGGCGGTGCGCGTGTTCGAGCGCGAATGGCTGGTGAAC
Organism: Betaproteobacteria bacterium; assembly: GCA_004295105.1. Classification (GTDB taxonomy): domain Bacteria; phylum Pseudomonadota; class Gammaproteobacteria; order Burkholderiales; family Rhodocyclaceae; genus Thauera. Next base: position 8,945 of record SHNC01000277.1, read on the forward strand.
CTGATCCTGTGGGGCAATTTCAGCCGCCTGCGCGATGCGGCGCTGGCCGAGTTTGGCGCGCACATCGAGCAGCGGGTGCTGCAGATCGCCTGCGTGTATGGCGACTTCACCCCGCGCATCGCCGCCCGCCTGCACGGCGAGGGCCGCCTGGACGTGGTCGATGTGGCGCCCATCCAGCTCGCCAACCTGCGGCGCAAGCTGGGGCCGGATTCGCCGGTGCGGCTGCACCGCCAGGATTCGAGCGCGCTGCATTTTCCCGACGCCAGCATCGATGCCGCCCTGCTGTTCTTCCTTCTGCACGAGCAGCCGGAGGAAGTGCGCAGCGCCACGCTGGCCGAGGCGCTGCGGGTGACGCGCCCGGGCGGCAAGGTGGTGATCGTCGATTATCACCGCCCGGCGCCCTGGCATCCGCTGCGGGTGCCGATGCGGCTGGTGCTGCACACGCTGGAGCCCTTCGCGCTGGACCTGTGGCGGCACGACATCACCCACTATCTGCCGCCGGGCGTCGATTCCGCTGCCATCTCGAAGAGCACCGCGTTCGGCGGGCTGTACCAGAAGGTGGTGATCGGGGTTTGACTGACGTGCCTGCAAGCACGTGACGTCCTGTGGGGTTCTCTATTGGAAAAGTGACGCCGGATCAATGTTGTGCATCTGGCGGACATTGTGCGGGATTCAGTTGATCGCGGAAGTATCGATTTCTATGATCCGCCGATCAAAAAAATGGCTCTTCAGCCGCCTGCCCACCGCTACGCCCGACTCCGGGTTTCGGGCGGTCGAGCACGCGGCAGGACCCGGCCTGCTGCGCACCCCTCACAGGAGACTCATCGATGAAGAACAGACTGGCGATAATCGCCGCAGCCGCGTTTGCGCTGCTTTCCGCGGCGCAGGCGGCAACGCCGCAAGCTGCGACCAACACGGGCAAGCGCCCGAACATCCTGCTGGTGGTGGCCGACGATCTTGGCTATTCGGACATCGGCGCATTCGGCGGCGAGATCGACACGCCCAACCTCGACCGCCTGGCGCAGGAAGGCAAGCGCATGACGAGTTTCTACGCCTCGCCCTTCTGCTCGCCCACGCGCTCCATCCTGATGTCCGGCACCGACAATCACCTCGCCGGATTCGGCGCCATGGCCGAATTCCTCGTGCCGGAGCAGAAGGGCAAGCCGGGCTACGAGGGCAATCTCAACGCGCGCATCGTGCCGTTGCCGCAACTGCTGCACGATGCCGGCTACCGCACGATGATGGCGGGCAAGTGGCACCTCGGTGGTCGCGAGGAAGACAGCCCGGCGGCGCGCGGTTTCGATTATTCGTACGCGATGATGCAGGGCGGAGCCGGGCATTTCGACCAGGTCCGGGTGAACTACGCCGACGCCAGCAAGCTCGACCGCACGCTGTATCGGGAGAACGGCAAGGCGGTGCTGCTGCCGCAGAACTTCTACTCGAGCGAGTTCTTCGCCCGCACCATCATCGGCGAGATCGAGAACAACCGCGCCAGCGGCAAGCCCTTCTTCGCCTATCTCGCCTTCACCGCGCCGCACTGGCCGCTACAGGCGCGCGAAGGAACGATCCAGAAGTACATGGGCCGCTACGACGGCGGTTACGATCAGATCCGCAAGGAGCGCGCCGAGCGCATGAAGCGCCTCGGCATCATCACCCGTGATGTCGAGCCCTACGAGGGCAATCCGGTCTGGCAGCGCTGGAACCAGCTCACGCCGGAGCAGAAGCGCATCGAGAGCAAGCGCATGGCGGTGTATGCCGCGATGGTCGACGACATGGACCGCCACCTGGGCGAGGTCATCGCCTATCTGAAGCAGATCGGCGAATACGACAACACCTTCGTGCTGTTCATGTCCGACAACGGCGCGGATGGCAACACCGCGCTGGCCATCGGTGTGGCGCGCGAGTGGGTCGCCCGCCACATGGACAACAGCCTGGACAACACCGGCCGCGCCAACTCCTTCATCGAATATGGTCCGGGTTGGGCGCAAGTGGGCTCCACTCCGCACCACATGTACAAGTCCTTCCTGTACGAAGGCGGCATTTCGGTGCCGGCGATCGCGCGTGGCCCCGGCGTCGCCGCCAAGGGCTCGATCTCGACGGCCTTCACCCACGCGATGGACGTGATGCCGACGCTGCTGGAACTCGCCGGCGCGAAGCATCCTGGCATCGAGTACCAGGGACGGACGGTGCTGCCGATGAAGGGGCGCTCGATGCTGCCGGTGCTGTCGGGCGAGGCGGCTGCCGTGCGCGGCGACAACGACGCGGTCGGCTGGGAACTGGGTGGCCGCAAGGCGCTGCGCAAGGGAGACTGGAAGATCGTCTGGTCCAACAAGCCCTGGGGGACGGGGGAGTGGGAGCTCTACAACGTCGCCGCCGACCGTGCCGAACTCGACAATCTCGCGGCGTCCTTTCCGCAAAAGCTTGCCGAGCTGATCGCCGACTACCAGGCATACGAGCGCGACGTGGGCGTCGTCGATGTGCCGGGCCTTGCCGACCGCATTCCGTACAGCAATAGCACGCGCTACTACGACGATCTGTGATGCCCGGGATCGCGGCCAGGTCCGCTCCCACGACATCGGTCGCCAGCGGGGAGCTTTTCCGTGGGAGCGGCGACAGCCGCGATTGGTCTGCGTAATGGCCCGGCCGGGGCGGCTTCAGGACGCCGTTTCGTTCCAGCGCATCACCCAGGCCAGCACTTGCTCGGCCGGCATTGGCCGCGACAGGCCATAGCCCTGGGCGAGGTCGCAGCCGAGCGCCTTCAGCCGCTCAAGATGGGCCTGCGTCTCGGCGCCTTCGGCGATCACCAGGCGGCCGAAGGCCCGGCCCAGGGCGATGATGCCCTTGACGATGCTGAGATCGGCCTCGCTGTCGAGCATCGTCAGCACGAAGCTGCGGTCGATCTTCAGCGCATCCACCGGAAGCTGGCGCATGTAGGTCAGCGACGAGTAGCCGGTGCCGAAATCGTCGAGCGAGAACATCACGCCCAGCGTCCGACACTCGTCCAGCCGTTCGCACACCCGCGTGAAGTCGGAAATGCGCGAGGTCTCGAGGATCTCCAGCACCAGCAGGCGTGGCGGCACGACCCCATGACGTTGCAGCGCGGCCTTCAGCATCGGGACGAAGTCATCGCTCAGCAGGTGGTCGGCCGACACGTTGACGCTGACCGGCAACGTCAATCCCTGCTCGTGCCATGCGCGCTGCTGGCGCAGGGCCTCATCGATGACCCAGTCGCCCACCCGGGCTTCGAGCGGGCTGCCGCTCAGGGCCTCGATGAACTCGCCCGGCGGGCGGATGCGGCCGTCGGGCAGTTGCCAGCGGATCAGCGCCTCGGCCGACCAGATGCGGCCGCTCCGCAAGTCGAGCTTGGGCTGGTAGTACAGGCGGAATTCGCGATGCTTCAGCGCCTGTTCGGCCGCCTGCAGCAGGTCGGCGCGGGCGCGACTGACGAAGCCCTCCTCGCGGTCGAACACGACGACGCAGTTGCGTCCACGCTCCTTGGCGCGGTAGAGCGCCTGGTCCGCATAGCGGATGAGTTCGTCGGCCGACAGATCGAGCTCCGGATAGAGGGCGACGCCGATGCTGGCGCTCAGTGCGATCTCCTTGTCCGGATAGAGGCCGAAGGGCGTGCGCACGAGCTCCATGACGCGGTGGATCAGGTCCAGCGCCGCACGCCGGTTGCGCAGTCCGGTGAGCAGCAGCAGGAACTCGTCGCCGCCGACGCGGCCGATGGTGTCATGGCCGCGCAGTGCATGGGAGACGCGCTCGGCGAAGCGCGTCAGCAGGCGGTCGCCCACGCTGCGGTCATGCCCTTCGTTGATCTGCTTGAAGCGGTCCAGGTCGAGGTAGCAGACGGCGACGAATTCCTGGTGGCGTTTCGCGTGCTCGATGGCGATGTGCAGGCGATCGTTCACCAGGCGCCGGTTGGGAAGGCCGGTGAGCGGATCGTAGTAGGTGGCGCGGTCGAGCTCGAACTGGTGCTGCTTCACGCCGGTGATGTCGCTGAACACGCCGACGTAGTTCACCGGCTGGCCCTGTTCGTTCAGTACCGAGTCGATCGACAGCAGCTCGGCATAGATCTCGCCGTTCTTGCGCTTGTTCCAGATCTCGCCCTGCCAGCGGCCCTTGAGCTGGATTTCGGCCCACAGGCCGCGATAGAACTCCGGTCCCTGGCGGCCCGACTTGAGCATCGATGCCCGCTGACCGAGCACTTCGTTCGCCGCATAACCGGTCAGGCGGCAGAAGGCTTCATTGACCTCGACGATGCGGGCATCGAGGTCGGTGATCATGACCCCTTCCTGGGTGGAGGAGAACACCTGGGCGGTGAGCCGCAACTTGGCGCGTTGCCGCTCCGTCTCGGTCGCATCGAGCAGGACGCCATGCCAGAAGATGCTGCCGTCGGCCATCCGTTCGGGCGTCGCCACGCCCTTGATCCAGATCTCGCCACGCTTCGGGTGCCGCACGCGGTAGCGCAGGCGCCACTCGTCGAGTTGCGCGGCCGACGCCAGGATCGACGCCCGGACCCGGTCGCGGTCGTCCGGGTGGATGACCTCGAACACCGGCGCGGCATCGTCGATGACATCGGCAGGCGTGCAGCCGTAGATGAACTCGAAGTTGTCGGTGGCGTAGGGGAAATGCGAGCTGCCGTCCGGGCGCAGGCGATACTGGTAAAGACAGCCGGGGAGGTGCGAGGCAAGGCGCCGGAAACGTTCGAGGACTTCGTCGCGCGCGGCCTCGGCCGCCTTCTGCCGTGTCAGTTCGGTGTGCGCGCCGAACATCCACTGCGGCCGGCCTTCCTCGTCGCGGGACAGCAGCCGGCCGCAGTCGAGCACCCAGACCCAGTGGCCGTCCTTGTGGCGCATGCGGCATTCGCACTCGTAGCGATCGGCGTCGCCGCGCCAGTGGCGCGTCAACTGTCGCTGGGATTCGGCGAGGTCGTCGGGATGGGCCAGCGACTTCCACAGCGCGATCGTGGTTGGCCCGAGCTCCTGCAGCGTATAGCCGACGATGCGCGCCCATTCCTCGTTGATGCGGATTTCTCCGGTCTGGACATTCCATGCCCAGGTGCCGATGCCTGCGCCCTGGAGCTGCAACGCCGCCAGATGGCATTCATCCGGCAGTTCATGCAGCGGCGCAGCACCGTCCGGCGTCGGCAGGGGAGAGGCCATCGTGACGCGATCCTGTTTTCTGGGGGCGAGATCGCGCGCAACTTACGCCCAATTCGGGTAGCGGGCAAAGGAAAAATGTCGCGGAAAAATGTCGCACCGCACCGACCGCACCGACCGGCGGCGGTGCAGCGGGGCTTTACAATGCACGCACTGCGACACGCGGCGTCGGTCCGATGGGCCCGAGGCTGCGGCAGTGGGGCGACGTCCGCCCGCGACCGCACTCTCCTCGCCCAAGATCATCTCGCCCAAGAACCATGCTCCAGCCTTGCGCAAGATCCCGTGCCCGGCGCGTCTTCGCCGCCGCCTCGCTCCTTGCCTTGAGTGCTCCGCCCGCATTCGGCGCCGCCGAGCGCCCGGTCGTCGAGCGGGCGGCCGTCGAACGAACGGCCGTCGAACGAACGGCCGTCGAGTTGCCACGCGTGCGCAGCGTGCCCGGCGGCGTCGCGATCATCGACCTCGATGGGTCGCCGCTGCCGCCGCAGGTCACGCTGGACGGGGTGCCTGTCCTGGTCGTGGGCGGCGATGGCGGCTGGCGGGCAGTGGTCGGCATCCGGCTGGACACCGACGCAGGGACGCGCGAACTCGTCGTGCGCCGTGAGGGCGGCGACGAGGTGCGACGGACCTTCGTCGTCGCGCCGGCGCGCTATGCCGAGCAGCGGCTGAAGGTGGCGCCCGGCCAGGTGGAGCTGTCTGCCGAGGATCTGGCGCGCTACGAGCGCGAACGCGAGCACCTCGCCGTCGTGGCCGCCACCCGCAGCGACCTGCTGCCGGGCACGCTGCGCATGCTGCAGCCCACCGCCGGGCGCCGATCCAGTTCCTTCGGCCTGCGCCGCGTCTTCAACGGCCAGGCGCGCAATCCGCACAGCGGCATGGACATCGCCGCGCCCACCGGCGCGCCGGTGGTGGCCGCCGCCGCCGGGCGCGTCATCGACAGCGGCGACTATTTCTTCAATGGCGGCACGGTCTGGCTCGACCACGGCAGCGGCCTGCTGACAATGTATTGCCATCTGAGCGCGATCGACGTGAAGCCGGGCGATCGCGTCGCCGCCGGTCAGCGCATCGGCGCCGTCGGCGCCAGCGGCCGCGTCACCGGCCCGCATCTGCACTGGTCGGTGAGCCTCAACCGCGCGCTGGTCGATCCCGCGCTGTTTCTCGACGGCGAGGCGGCAGGCCGCCGTCAGGCGGTCGATTCCAGCAGGTAACGATTGACCACCGGCGGCGCGTCGCCGACATGGAAGGCGCGCTTGCGCTGCTGGAGATCGACGTCGGCCGCGGTCACGCGGTCGAAGCGTCGCAGGTGCTCGGTCCACGACGCGTCCACGATCACCTCGACGAACTTGCCGGGGGTGTTGAGGTCGTGCAGCAGTTCCCATGACAGCGCGCCCTGGCGCAGCCGGCTGCGACGGCTCTCCTGCATCAGCGCGCGGAATTCGGCTGCGCGGTCGGGATCGATGAGGTATTCGACCGTCGCCATGACCTGGCCTGCCGCGGGCGGCGCCTTGGCGGCCGGCGGCGTCGAGTAGGCGGAGGGCGTGAGGTCTTCCGTCAGCCCCGGGTCCGGCATCAGCCGCTGCGCCAGCGCCATGCAGGCGAGACCGCTCACCGCGGCGATGGACACGCTCACCGGCACATTGCTGAACGTGGCGACCTGACCCCACAAGGCGGCGCCGAGCGCACTCGAGCCCATCACCGCCATCTGCATGATCGACATCCCGCGCGCCCGCACCCAGGCCGGCAGGCCCATCTGCGCGGACACGCTGAGTGAATTGGCGGTGGTTATCCAGCCCGCGCCGCAGGCGAGCATGGCCGGCACGGCAAG
>SHNC01000027.1 GCA_004295105.1 Betaproteobacteria bacterium
GCGCCGGCCGCCGGTGCCACAGCGGAAGGGGATGCCGCGGTGGCAGGCGCGGCCGTGGGCTGCCGCGCTTCCAGTTCGGCGACGCGGGTGCTCAGGGCGCGGACTTCCGCGCGCAGGTCTTCGATCACCGCCAGCAGCTTGTCCTGTTCGCTCATCGCGGCGTCCTCACAGCGGCATCAGCCCGTGCTTCTTGTGCGGCCGGGGTTCGCGCTTGGTGCGCAGGTATTCGAGGCTCTGCGCGATGTGGCGGCGGGTCAGCGCGGGCTCGATGACCGCATCGACCAGCCGGCGCTCGGCAGCGACGTAGGGGTTGGAGAAGGTCTCGCGGTATTCTTGGATCAGCTCCTGGCGCTTCTCCTCGGGCTTGTCGGCCTGGTCGATCTCCTTGCGGAACACGATCTCGGCCGCGCCTTCGGCGCCCATCACCGCGATCTCGGCGGTCGGCCAGGCGAACACGCGGTCGGCGCCCAGATCCTTGCTGCACATCGCCACATAGGCGCCGCCGTAGGCCTTGCGCAGGATCACGGTGATCTTGGGCACGGTGGCCGACGAATAGGCGAACAGCAGCTTCGCGCCGTGGCGGATGATGCCGCCGTATTCCTGCTTCACCCCGGGGAGGAAGCCCGGCACGTCGACGAAGGTGACGAGCGGGATGTTGAAGGCGTTGCAGAAGCGGATGAAGCGCGCCGCCTTGTCGGAGGCGTCGATGTCGAGCACGCCGGCCTGCACCAGCGGCTGGTTGGCGACGATGCCCACCGTGCCGCCGGTGATGCGCGCGAAGCCGACGACGATGTTGGGCGCGTAGCCCGCCTGAACTTCGAGGAAATCGCCGAAATCGACGATGCCGGCTACAACGTTGCGCACGTCGTAGCCCTGGCGGCCTTCCACCGGCACCAGCGATTCGAGTGCCGGATTCGGTTCCACGCGGCGGTCGCCTTCGATCTGCGGCGGGTCTTCCAGGTTGTTGGCGGGAAGGAAGCTCAACAGCTTCTGGCACAGCAGCACCGCATGGCGGTCGTCGTCGGCGATGAAGTGGATGACGCCCGAGCGCTGCATGTGCGCGTCGGGCCCGCCGAGCTGTTCGGCGCTCACCGTCTCGCCGGTGACCTGCTTGATGACCTGCGGCCCGGTGATGAAGAGCTGGGCCTGGCGCGTCTGGATGATGAAGTCGGTGAGCGCCGGGCTGTAGGCCGCGCCGCCCGCGCACGGCCCGCAGATCAGCGAGATCTGCGGCACCACGCCCGACAGCAGCACGTTGGCGTGGAACACCTTGCCGTAGCCCGACAGCGAACCGATGCCTTCCTGCACCCGCGCGCCACCGGAATCGTTGATGAAGACGAAGGGCGAGCCGGTCTTCAGCGCCATCTGCATGATGTCCGCGACCTTTTCCGAATGCACTTCACCGGCCGAGCCGCCGGCGACGGTGAAGTCCTGGCTGGCCAGATGCACGAGGCGGCCGCCGATCGCCGCGGCGCCGGTGACCACGCCGTCGGCGGGCATCGACTTCCCGGCCATGCCGAACAGCGTGGCGCGGTGGGCGGCGAAGAGGCCCGCCTCGTCGAAGCTGTCGGCATCGACCAGCGCGGCGATGCGCTCGCGTGCGGTCAGCTTGCCGGCGTCGCGCTGTTTCTGCAGCCGGTCCGCGCCGCCGCCGGCTTCGGCCTCGGCGCGGCGGCGCTGCAGCTCGGCGAGCTTGTCCTGCATGGTGTTCATGCGATGTTCTCCGGAATCCGTGGGGGAAGGGGGCTGCGCGGCCTCAGCCGACCGGCGCGACGGTGATGCGGTGCGAGCGGCCGTTTACCGTGACGTCGTAGGCCACCGGCACCCGCACCGGCGCGGCACTGCCGGCGCTCGTGGGCGCGGCGGCGTTGCCGTTGACGGCAGGTGCAGTCGCGGCCGGATCCTTGCCCAGGTTCTTCGGCCCCTGGCTGCGGCTGGCGAAGAACTTCGGCGCCACCTGCGGGAACATCGCATGCGTCAGCACGTCCTCGTCGCTGCCGTCACTGCCGGGCAGTGCGATTGCCGCTTCGCGCAGCGTATGCCATTCGGGCTTGAGCAGGTCGGCGGGGCGGCAGTCGATCGGCGGCTTCTTCCCCTGCTGTTCGGCGAGCTTCACCACCTCGGGGTCGCGTTCGCCGGGCGCTGCGCCGTAGTAGCCCAGCATCAGGTCGGCGAACTCGCCCGACATCGCCTTGTAGCGGCCCATCATCACGTTGAACACCGCCTGCGTGCCGACGATCTGGCTCGACGGCGTGACCAGCGGCGGAAAGCCGGCGTCCTCGCGCACGCGCGGCACTTCGATCAGCACTTCCTTCAGGCGGTGTGCGGCGTTCTGCTGCTTCAACTGGCTCTCCATGTTGGAGATCATGCCGCCCGGGATCTGGCTGTCGAAGATGTCGGTGTCGACGCCGTGAATGTTGGACATGAACTCCGCGTAGCGCGGCCGCACGCTGGCGAAGTGGTCGCGGATGCGGCGCAGGCGGTCCTTGTCCAGCCGCGCCTCGCAGCCGGTGCCCTCCAGCATTTCGACCAGGCTTTCGGTCGGGTTGTGGCCGGGGCCCAGGCTCAGCGCGCTGATCGCGGTGTCCACGCCGTCGGCGCCGGCCTCGATCGCCTTCATCAGGCTCACCAGCGTCACGCCGGTGGTGGCGTGGGTGTGCACATGCACGCGCACCTGCGCGCCGCAGCGTTGCTTGATGCCGCGCACGATGTCCCAGGCGGGCTGGGGCTTGAGCAGCGCCGCCATGTCCTTCAGGCAGATCGAGTCGCAGCCCACGTCCACCAGGCGCTGCGCCATGTCGACGAAGCCCTGCACCGTGTGCAGCGGGCTCACCGTGTAGCAGATCGTGCCCTGGGCGTGCTTGCCGGTGCGGCGCACCGCGGCGATGGCGCGCTGCAGGTTGCGGATGTCGTTGAGCGCGTCGAACACGCGGAACACGTCCATGCCGTTCTCGGCCGCTTTCTCCACGAAGCGGTCGACCACCGTGTCCTCGTAGTGGCGGTAGCCGAGCAGGTTCTGGCCGCGCAGCAGCATCTGCAGACGCGAGTTGGGCAGCAGGCGGCGGAAGGTGCGCAGGCGCTCCCACGGGTCTTCGTTGAGGAAGCGGATGCAGGCGTCGAAAGTGGCGCCGCCCCAGCATTCCACCGACCAGTAGCCGGCGCGGTCGATGTCGGCGCAGGCGGGGATCATGTCCTCCAGCGCCATGCGGGTGGCGAGCAGGCTCTGGTGCGCGTCGCGCAGCGCGAGCTCGGTGATGTCGATGAGGCGGGTCACGGTGTCATCCTTCGCACCGGCGCGCGGGCAGCCGGGTAGGCCGGGCAGCATGCGATGCGCAAAAGTCGTTGTGCACCGCAACTATAAGCCGCCAGCGTCCACGCTGCATGACCTGAATCAAAGGATGTGGCTGTCTGTGCGCTGCAGCAGGAAAAGCGCCGCTACAGACTGCGGGCGACGGCGGCGCGGCCCATGCAGTGACCGTAGCGCATCTTGACCCGCTCGGCGAACCAGGCGGTGGTGATCTTGCTGCGGATCTTGGGGCTCTTGAGGTCGATGCGCGGCATCGCCTCGCGCGCCACCGGCCGCCCGGCCGCGGCATCGGCAAGCGCGAACACGCGCTGATAGACCTTGCTGCGGTAGAAGGATTCGTCCTTCTCCTGCCGCAGGCCGGCCTGGATCTCGTCCCGGCTCAGGCCCAGCCGGCGCGCCAGGTCGAACACCGCGCGCTGCGTGCTGCTGGTTGCAGCGCTGGGCACGCCGTTCACATAGCTCAGCAGGTCGCCGTCGAGCACCAGCTTGCGACCGCTCAGTTGCGCCACCGCCTGCTGGAAGGCGGCGTTGCGGCTGCTGTAGTGGCCGGCGTTGAAGTCGGCGAAGCGGTACAGCGGGTCGCGATACGGTGCCGGGTAGTCGAGCAGATGGGCGATGCCGAAGTAAACGCCACCGCGACGGGTGAACACCGCGTCGCGCAGCGTGCCCTTCACCGGCAGGGCGTAGGGCCTGGTGCGGGCATGCTCCTCGGCGAAGGCGACGCTGACCTGCATCGGGCCTCCGGTGCGCACCGGGTTGTAGCCGGACAGCAGCAGTTTGCCGCCGGGCAGTTCATCGATCATGTCGCCGAAGAGCTCGCTCATCTCGCGCTCGGTGCGCAAGGCGTCGATGCGCTGCTTGTACGTGCGGCCGGTGGGCGAAGGCTTGGACAGGGCTGCGTCGAGCGCGACCTTGGGAATCATGTATTTCGCGCGCCGGGTCTCGATCTCGCGCCACACGATCTTCGACAGGCCGGGCACTGCGGGATCGGCCTGGAAAGTGGATTCCTGCTCGATGACGGCGATCGCCGCGCAGTAGTTCTCGGCGCTCGGCGTCAGGCGCAGCGCGCCGATGGCATCGGCGATGTCGGCGGCCCAGCCGGCGCGGTCGCGGGTCACCCCCGGCGGCAGCAACCGCTGCACCAGCGCCTGACCCTGCGGGCCGACGGCCGCGGCAGGGGGCGCGGATGGCAGGCCGGGCACCGGCAGCGGCTGCATGAACGCGCCCGGCGCCACCGGCGTCGATGGCGGTACCGGCAGGGTGGAGCCAGCCGGCGCGCCGGCCGCGGGGGGGAGCACGCCGCCGGGAAGGCGGCTTTCCACCGGTGCCGGAGGCTGGGTGCGCGGGGGTTCGGGTGCGGTCGCACAGGCGGCAACCAGCATGGCGGCCAGCATGGCGCCTGGGGTGTGGAAGCGGGTGCGGAGGGGGCTGTGCTTCATGGCGTCCCGGAGAGGGGGGTGTTTCACGCTGCGATGCGCTGTGTGGCGACGGACGACCGGCCCGGCGGCGCGATTTTATCTTTGCCGCGGGGGGCCTGCCAGCCATAATCCCTATACCTTTCGCCTTACATCGGCGCGCTTGCGATAGTCATGCCGCAACCCGCCCGCCACGAGCAATCGCCCAGCCCAACAACATGTCGAGTCGCACGCACCGAGTCCATAACGCCCTGATCCCGCTTCTCGTTCTTGCGCTCGGAATGCTGCTCACCTATGTCGTTCAGGATGCGCTGCGGACCCATGCCCATGCGACGCTGCGCGACGAGTTTTCGTTTCGCGTCGACGAAGTGGTCGGCAACATCCACGGCCGGCTGGCGAGCTACGAGGAGGTGCTGTCCGGAGCGGCCGGCCTGTTCGTCGCCTCGCATACGGTGGAGCGCAGCGAGTTCCGGGCCTACGTGCGCACGCTGAGGCTCGAAGGCAAGTATCCGGGCGTCCAGGGGATCGGTTTCACGCTGTGGATCCCCGCCGACCAGAAGGCGCGCCACGTGGCCGCGGTGCGCGCGGAGGGATTCCCCAATTACGACATCCGCCCTGCGGGCGAACGCGAGTGGTACTCGTCGATCATCTTCCTGGAGCCCTTCGACTGGCGCAACCAGCGTGCCTTCGGCTACGACATGTACAGCGAGCCGGTGCGGCGCGCAGCCATGGCGCGGGCGCGCGACGAGGACGGCACCAGCATCTCCGGCCGCGTCCGGCTGGTGCAGGAAACGGATTGGGACGTGCAGCCCGGCTTCCTGATGTATCTGCCCGTCTATCGGCCGGGCATGCCCGCCGGAACCGTCGACGAACGCCAGGCGGCGCTGCTGGGCTGGGTCTATGCGCCCTTCCGCATGAACGACCTGATGAGCGGCATCCTGGGCAGCCATTTCGGCGAGATCGGCGCCGGGCTGCGGCTGGAGGTGTATGACGGACACGGCACCGATCGTGCGGCGCTGATGTTCGAGTCCGGCGCGGCGGCCGACGGCGCGCACGCGCGCTATCGCAGCGAACGGCCGCTGGCGATTTTCGGCCATCACTGGACGGTGGTGGCGCAGTCGCTGCCCGTCTTCGATGCGCGCCTGAGCGCCGACAAGGCCGACCTCGTGCTGGCCGGCGGGGTCCTGGGCAGCGCGCTGCTGGCGTGGGTGGCGTGGCTGATGCTGACCGCGCGCGCCCGCGCGCTGGCGATGGCCGGGCAGATGACCGAGGAATTGCGCCAGTCCGACGCCAAGCTGACCGCGCTGTTCGAGAACATGAGCAATGCAGTGGCGGTGTTCCAGGCATCCACCGACGGCCAGGACTTCTTCTTCACCGGCTTCAACCGTGCGGCCGAGCGCATCGATCATATTGCGCGCGACGAGGTGCTGGGGCGGCGCCTGCAGGAGGTCTTTCCCGGCGTGACCGACATCGGCCTGCTCGACGTCATGCGCCGGGTGTGGCAGACCGGCACCCCCGAGGCGTGTCCGGCCAGCTTCTATGCCGACGAGCGTGTTTCGGGCTGGCGCGAGCGCTTCGTTTCCAAGCTGCCCGATGGCGACCTCGTGGTGACTTTCAACGACGTCACCGCGCGCAAGGAGGCCGAGCTGGCGCAGGACAGGCTCAACCGTGCGCTGCGCCTGCTGAGCGACTGCAACACCGCGCTGGTCCATGCCAATGACGAGTACCGGCTGCTGGTCGAGATCTGCCATCTCGTCGTCGAACGCGGCGGCTACCTGATGGCCTGGGTGGGGTATGTGGACGACGGTGCCGGCAAGACAGTGCGGCCGATCGCGCAATCCGGCTACGATGCGGGCTATCTCGACAGCATCCGCATCACCTGGGATGAGTCCGAGCTGGGCCGCGGTCCGACCGGCACCGCCATCCGCACTGGCCGCAGTTCCATCATCCAGAACGTGCTGACCGATCCGAAGATGGCGCCCTGGCGCGAGGCCGCGCTCGAGCGCGGCTACCAGGCCTCGCTGGCGCTGCCGCTGATCTCCGAGGGCACGACGCTGGGCGCGCTGTCGCTGTACTCGCGCGAGGCCCACGCCTTCAACCCCGAGGAGGTGCGCCTGCTCGAGGAGATGGCCAACGATCTGGCCTATGGCATCGTCACCCTGCGCACCCGTGCCGAGCACGCCGCGGCCAAGGAAAAGGTCGCCTTCCTCGCCAGCTACGACAGCCTCACCGGGCTACCCAATCGGCTGCTGTTGCGCGACCGTTTCGAGCATGCCGCGCTGGTCGCCGAGAAGGAGCACGCGGGTCACGGACGGCTGGCGATGATGTACCTCGACCTCGACAACTTCCAGCACGTCAACGACGGCCTGGGCCACGATGCCGGCGACACGCTGCTGGTGCTCGCGGTCGAGCGCCTCAAGACCTGCGTGGCGGAAACCGACACCATCGCGCGCCTCAGTGGCGACGAGTTCGTGGTGCTGATGGCGGCCGGACGTGACCTGGCGGGGGTGGCCGCCGTCGCCAACGCCATCCGCGATGCCTTCGTCGAGCCGGTGGCGGTCGACGGGCATCTGATCACGACGTCGTTCTCGATCGGCATCAGCGTGTTTCCGAGCGACGGGCGGGATTTCGACACCCTGCTGAAGCGCGCCGACACCGCCGTCCACAGCGCGAAGGAAAACGGCCGCAACACCTTCCGCTTCTACACCCGCGAGATGAACGCCGACGTCGTCGAGCGCATGCGGCTCACCGGCATGTTCCCCGGCGCGCTGCGCAATTCGGAGTTCGTGCTGCACTACCAGCCCCAGCTCGATATCGGCACGGGTCGCATCATCGGTGCCGAGGCGCTGCTGCGCTGGCAGCATCCGACCGAGGGGCTGATCCCGCCGGGGCGCTTCATTCCGCTGGCGGAACAGAGCGGCCACATCATCGCCATCGGCGAGTGGGTGATCCTCGAGGCCTGCCGCCAGGGCCGGGCTTGGCTGGACGGTGGCGCGCACGCGCTGGTGATGGCGGTCAACCTGTCGGCGCTGCAATTCAAGCGCGGCAATGTGCTCGAGACGGTGACCACGGCGCTGCAGGCGTCGGGGCTGCCACCGCGGTGTCTGGAGCTCGAACTGACCGAGTCCATCCTGCTGCAGGATGTCGACACCACCATGAAGACGCTGCACGCGCTGAAGGCGCTGGGCGTCAAGCTGTCCATCGACGATTTCGGCACCGGCTATTCCAGCCTCGCCTACCTGAAGCAGCTCGCGGTGGACAAGCTGAAGATCGACCAGTCCTTCGTGCGCGACATGCTGACTGACGCCGACGGCGCCTCCATCGTGAAGGCGATCATCCAGCTCGGGCACTCGCTGCAGTTGACGGTGATCGCCGAAGGGGTCGAGACCGAGGCGCAGCTCGCCTTCCTCGGCGGGTCGGGATGTGACGAGGTGCAGGGTTACCTGTTCAGCCGGCCGCTGCCGGCGTCCGCCTTCGCCGAACTGCTGGTCAACGGCCTGCCGAAGCGGTCATGATTCGCCGGCAGGCGCCACCCGAATGGCGGCGCCACGGCCGGCGTGGGGGGCGATGTCAGCCGACGCGGCGGACAGGGGCTTGCGGGCGCTCCGCGGCGCCGGCTTCGTCGAGGGCGACGCGCAGCACCTTCTGTGCCGAACGGTGCATTTCGTGCCAACTGGGAGCCGCGGTCATCGCCGCGCTTGCCGAGGCGATGGCCGCCAGCAGGATCGCGTTCTGCTTGCGAAGCCGCTCGACCTCGCTCGCGGACTTCGCAGCGGGGGTTTGATCGCAGGTTCGGGTGCGTTCGATGGATTCCATGGTCGTGCTCTCCTTTGTCGAAGCTTCCGCGGGACGCGCCGGTCATGGTGCCGGGGTGATCCCGACCGCCGAGCCAGGGGCTGCAGCGAGTCTTCATCGGAAGGACGATTGAAGTCTAGTTGCGGGGTTGTAATGCGTAAAGTGAATACTTTTCATAAAATCGATTCTTGATTGGAATTAAAATGGATGTCCGGGCGTTGCGCTATTTCGTCGAGGTCGTGAATCAGCAGGGCTTTACGCGGGCGGCGGAGGTCCTGCACGTCACCCAGCCCACCATCAGCAAGATGGTGCGCAGCCTGGAGGAGGAACTCGGCGGCCCGCTGCTGATCCGTGACGGTCGCCACACCCGCCTGACCGATGCCGGCAAGGTGGTCCATGCCCGCGGCCAGGCGGTGCTGAACGAAGTGGCCCGTCTGCGCCAGGAGGTCGCCGAGGTCGAGGGCCTGACGCGCGGCGAGCTGACGATCGGCATCCCGCCGGCGACCGGCCCCTACTTCGCGCACGCGATCGGCGTGTATCGCCAGCAGTATCCCGACGTGACCCTGCGCCTGCGCGAGCAGGGCACGCGCGCCCTCGAAGATGCGGTCGTCAGTGGCGAGCTGGACATCGGCGTGACCTTTCTGCCGGCGGCGCGGCCCGGGCTCGCCAGCTATCCGGTGGCGAGGCAGGCCGCCTCGGCGCTGTTCGCGGTCGGCCGCGCACCGGCAGGCTGGGGCCCGGTCGCCTTCCGCGAGCTGGCCGACTACCCGTTCGTGCTTTACGAGGACGAGTTCGCGCTGGCCCGCATCGTTTCCGATGCCTGCGCAAGCGCCGGCTTCGTGCCCAACGTGGTGGCGCGCAGCCGCTACTGGGATTTCATCGGCGAGCTGGTGGCGGCCGACGTGGGCATCGGCATCCTGCCCGACGAAGCCTTCGCCCGACTCGACCCCGACCGCATCGTCCGGCGCCCGCTGAAGGACCCCGAGGTGGTGTGGGACCTCGGCCTCATCTGGCGCGAGGATTACCTGTCGCGCGCGGCCCGCGCCTGGCTCGAGTGCTGCGAGCGGATTTTTCCGCAGTCGGGTGAATCGAAGGAGGCGAGCGAGGAGAAGCCCGAATGAAGACCCGAGCGATCGTCACCGGATCCAGCCGCGGCCTCGGCGCCGCGATCGCGGAAGATTTGTTGCAGCGGGGCATTCCGGTGCTCGGCCTGGCGCGCCGCCACAACGACGCGCTGGCCGGGCGCTTCGGCGGCACCCTGGTTCAGCACGCCATCGACCTGTCGGACTCGGCGGCGCTGATGGCATGGCTCGGCGCGGGTGAGCTCGTCCGCTTCGCCGCCGGCAGCGACACGCTGCTGCTGGTCAATGACGCCGGCACGTTACAGCCGGTGGGCCCGCTGGACCTGCAGGACGTGGCGGCGATCGCGCCGGCGGTGGCCCTGAACGTCGCGGCGCCCCTGATGCTGGCCGCTGCGGTGGCCGCGCTGCCCGGCGTCGCCGGCGAGCGGCGGGTACTGCATGTGTCGAGCGGCGCGGCACGCAAGCCCTATGCGGGCTGGAGTGTGTACTGCGCCACCAAGGCGGCGCTCGACCACCATGCGCGCGCGGTGCAGGCCGACGGCCGGGCCGGGCTGCGCATCTGCAGCGCGGCGCCGGGGGTGGTGGATACCGACATGCAGGCCACGGTGCGCGCCTGCACGCTGGAGCAGTTCCCGCTGCGCGACCAGTTCGCAGCGATGCAGCAGGCAGGCGGACTCATCTCGCCGGCCGCGGCGGCGGCGCGGCTGGTGGCCTATCTGCTCGGTGACGATTTCGGCGCCCAGCCGACGATGGACCTGCGCGACCTTCCGGCGTAGCCGCGGCACAGGCTGCGATTATGCAAAATCAGCCCGGAATGCGCTCCACATGCAGCAGGTTGGTGCTGCCGCTGCGGCCGAAGGGCAGGCCGGCGATGACGACAATGTTTTCGCCGGGCGCGGCGAAGCCGTGGCTGACCGAGGCGTTCGCCGCATGCGCCACCATTTCACCGACATCGGCCACCTGCTCGAACGGGATCGGATGCACGCCCCAGGCCAGCGCCAGCCGGCGCGCCGTGCTCGGATGCGGCGTCAACGCGAGGATGGGTGCCACCGGGCGCTCGCGGCTGGCACGCAGCGCGCTGAAGCCCGATGACGTGTAGGCGACGGTGGCGGCCGGCTCGAGCAGCGCGGCGACGCGGCGCAGGGCGCAGCAGATCGCGTCCGGCGTGTTGGCGCCGGCCGGCGTGTGGCTGGCCTCCAGCCCCTCGCGCCAGGCGGGGTCCTGCTCCACCTCGCAGATGATGCGATGCATGATGCCGACCGCTTCCACCGGGTACTGGCCGGAGGCGGATTCCGCCGACAGCATCACCGCGTCGGCGCCATCGTAGATCGCGGTGGCGACGTCCGAGGCTTCGGCGCGGGTGGGCACCGGGGCGGTGATCATCGATTCCAGCATCTGCGTCGCCACCACCACCGGGCGGCCGGCGGCGCGCGCCGCGCGCACGATGCGCCGCTGCAGTACCGGCACCTGCTGCGGCGGCAGTTCCACGCCGAGGTCGCCGCGCGCCACCATGATGCCGTCGGCCAGCGCGACGATGGGCTCGAGCTGGTCGATCGCCGCGGGCTTTTCCAGCTTGGCCATGATCCAGGCGCGGTCGCCGATGATCTCGCGCGCCTCGCGGATGTCCTCGGCGCGCTGCACGAAGGACAGCGCGACCCAGTCCACCCCCAGCGACAGGCCGAAGTCGAGGTCGGCGCGGTCCTTGGCGGTGAGCGGCGAGATCGGCAGCACCACGCCGGGGACGTTGACGCCCTTGCGGTCTGACAGCACGCCGCCCACCAGCACGGTGGTGTCGGCGAAGTCGGGGCCGAAGGCATCCACCCGCAGCCGCAGCTTGCCGTCGTCGAGCAGCAGCTCGGTGCCCGCTTCCAGCGCGGCGAAGATTTCCGGATGCGGCAGGTTGGCGCGGTGCACGTCGCCGTCGGCGGACGACAGATCGAGGCGGAAGCGCGCACCGGGCGCGAGCGTCACCTTGCCTTCGGCGAAGCGGCCGACGCGCAGCTTGGGGCCCTGCAGATCCATCAGTACGCCGATCGGGCGGCCGAGTTCTTCCTCGACCTGGCGGATCAGCTTCAGGCGCTCGGCGTGGTCGGCATGGCTGCCGTGACTGAAGTTCAGGCGGAACACGTCGGCGCCGGCGTCGGCCAGCGCGCGGATGCGTTCGATGGTCGAACTCGCCGGCCCCAGCGTGGCGAGAATGCGGGCACTGCGTTCGCGTTTCATGCGGCCTCCTTGACCGGAATGACTGCGGCGACGCCGGCACGCGCCACCTGGGCGTCCTCGCCCGATTTCACGCCCGACACGCCGACGGCGCCGATCACCGTGCCGTCGACGATGATGGGTTCGCCGCCTTCGAGCGGCACCACCGGCATCTTCAGCGCGGCGAAGCGGCCGTTGTTGACCATGTCCTCATAGACGCGGCTGGGCTTGCCGCTCAACACGCAGGTGCGCGCCTTGTCCGGCGCCACGGCGGCGCTCATCGCCGGCGCGTCGTCCATGCGCTGCAGCCACAGCGCATGGCCGCCCGCATCGCACACGGCGATGCTGACCGCCCAGCCGTTGGCGAGTGCTTCGCGTTCCGCCGCCGCTGCGATGTGCTTCACATCGGCCAGCGTCAGGGCCTTGATGTCCTTCATGGGCTGTCTCCTTTCTCCGTTCTGTCGTCCGTAGGGCCGGCTTCAGCCGGCCGCGGTGTTTCCGTTGCGCCTGGCGGCGGGCTGAAGCCCGCCCTGCAAAGATGTGGCGCCTTTTCCATCAGGTGATCAGGATGGCGCGGAAGTCGTTCACGTTGGTCAGCGTCGGCCCGGTGACGAGCGAGTCGCCGAGCGCCTCGAAGAAACCGTGACCGTCGTTGTCGTCGAGGCGGTCGCGCGGCCGCATGCCCTGCGCCCAGGCGCGGGCCAGCGTGTCGGGGGCCGCGAAGGCGCCGGCGATCTCTTCCAGGCCGTCGACGCCGTCGGTGTCGCCCGCCACCGCGTGGATGCCCGGTGCACCGTTGAGCGCCACCGCCAGCGACAGCAGGAATTCGACGTTGCGCCCGCCCCGCCCCTGGCCGCGCACGGTGACGGTGGTTTCGCCGCCGGACAGCAGCACACAGGGCGGCGGCACCGGCTGACGGTGGTGGCGGGTCTGCAGCGCGATGCCGGCCATCACCTTGCCGACGTCGCGCGCCTCGCCTTCGATGCTGTCGCCGAGCAGCACCGGCGTCACGCCTTCGAGCGCGGCGACCTTGGCGGCGGCCTTCAGCGCCAGTTGCGGGGTGGCGATGAGGTGGGTGGTGACGCGCGCGAGGCGGTCATCGCCCGGCTTGATCGTTTCGCCCTCGCCGCTCTCGAGCAGCCGGCGCGCGCCTGCGGGCAGATCGATGCCGTAGCGGCGCACGATCTCGAGCGCATCGGCGCAGGTCGTGGGGTCGGCGACCGTGGGGCCGGAGGCGATATCGATCGGATTGTCGCCGGGCACGTCGGAGATCAGCAGGTTCACCACCCGCGCCGGATGGCAGGCTGCAGCGAGCCGTCCGCCCTTGATGCCGGACAGGTGGCGGCGCACGCAGTTCATTTCGGAGATCGTCGCGCCGGATTTCAGCAGCGCGCGGTTGATCGCCTGCTTGTCCTCCAGCGTGATGCCGGCGCCGGGCAGCGGCAGCAGCGCCGAGCCGCCGCCGGAGATCAGGCAGATCACCAGATCGTCTTCGGTGAGGCCGCGCACGAACGCCATCAGGCGGCCGGCGGCTTCGCGGCCGGCGGCGTCCGGCACCGGATGTGCGGCTTCGACGATCTCGATGCGCTCGCACGGCACCGCATAGCCGTAGCGGGTGACGACCAGTCCCTTCAGCTCGCCCGGCCAGTGGCGCTCCAGCGCCTGTGCCATGGCGGCCGAGGCCTTGCCGGCGCCGATGACCACGGTGCGGCCCCTGGGCGGTTCGGGCAGGAAGCGGGGGATGCAGTGTTCGGGCTGTGCCGCGTTCACCGCGGCGGTGAACATGTTGGCGAGCAGTTCGCGCGGGGTGATGTTCATTGTGTTTTCGCTCCGTTGTTGCGTCAGCGCGGGCCGGGATCGCTGAAGCGGATCGCCTGCGCGCCCTGCCACAGCACGCTGCGGCCCATGTCCATGAGCTTGTCGCCGCCCTCGACCACGGTCAGGAAGTGGTTGCCGGCAAGCTGTCCCATCTTGCTCGCGAAGCAACTGCTGCCGTAGGCGAACAGGATCTCGGTCTCCGACAAACCGCCCGGGTAGAGCAGGATGTCGCCGCGCGACGGGTGGCTGGTGTGGTTCTCGAAACCGAGGCCGGTGTCGAAGTCGCCCAGCGGCACCCAGACCGCCTCGCCGCTCCAGCGCGAGTGGATGACCTGATTGGCGAAGGGCAGCAGTTTCAGGAAGGCGGCGCAGGTGCGCGGCGCGGCTTCTTCCTCGAGGCGTGCGACGAAGCGGAAGGATCCGACCTCGATGGCGAGATGACGCATGACATGCTCCTCTGGTGGACCCGCAGGGCGATGCGCCGCAGCGGGCCGGGCCGATCTGTGCCGGACCTTTGTTGTTACCGCCGCGGGCGCGGGCGCCCCTCCGGCGTCGTGATGCTGTGCGTGTTGCGTGCCGGCCGGGCACGAGTGGCCGGCCGGCGATCGTGCGCTTACTTGCCGCCGATCTCGAAGTTGGCCATGCGCTCGAGCGCACGCACCATCGCCGAGTGGTCCTGCCCGGCACCGTCGTGCGCGGCGCAGGAGTTGAACAGGGCCTGCGCGGTGGCGGTGCCGGGCAACGACACACCGAGTTCGCGCGCGGTGGTCAGCGCCAGGTTGAGGTCCTTCTGGTGCAGTTCGATACGGAAGCCGGGGTCGAAGGCGCGCTTGACCATGCGCTCGCCATGGACTTCGAGGATGCGCGAGTTGGCGAAGCCGCCCATCAGCGCCTGGCGCACCTTCGCCGGATCGGCGCCGGCCTTGGCCGCCAGCAGCAGGGCTTCGCCCACCGCCTCGATGTTGAGCGCGACGATGATCTGGTTGGCGACCTTGGTGATCTGGCCGTCACCGTTGCCGCCCACCAGGGTGATGTTCTTGCCCATCAGTTCGAACAGCGGCCTGACCTTGTCGAAGGTGGCCTGGCTGCCGCCGACCATGATGGTCAGGCTGGCGGCCTTGGCGCCCACCTCGCCGCCCGACACCGGGGCGTCGAGGTATTCGCAGCCCAGCGCATTGATGCGCTTGGCGAAGCCCTTGGTGGCGACCGGCGAGATCGAGCTCATGTCGACCACGATCTTGCCCTTGGACAGGCCGGCGGCAACGCCGTTGGGGTTGAACAGCGCGTCCTCGACGTGGGGCGTGTCCGGCACCATGGTGATGATGATGTCGGCGTTGCGTGCGACCTCGGCGCCGTTGGCGCAGGGCCTGGCGCCCGCTTCGATCAGCGTCTTCGGCGTATCGCCGTGGGTGAAGGTGTAGACGGTGTGGCCGCCGTTGAGCAGGTGGCCCGCCATGGGAGCGCCCATGATGCCGAGGCCGATGAAACCGATGTTTGCCATTTTGTGTCTCCTGAGATTCGATGGTGAGGTCTGGGTTTTGTAGGAGCGGGCTTGACCGCGATGCGGTGCGTGGGGTCGCGATCAAGCCCGCTCCTACAGGGGTGTTCAGCCCGCCAGGGCCTTCATCCAGCCCAGACCGGCGACGGTGCCGGCGGCCGGCGTGTATTCGCAGCCGATCCAGCCGTCGTAGCCCAGCCTGTCGATGTGGCGGAACAGCCACGCGTAGTTGATCTCGCCGGTGCCCGGCTCGTTGCGGCCCGGGTTGTCGGCGATCTGCATGTGGGCGATGCGCGGCAGGTACCTGGCGATGGTGTTGGCCAGTTCGCCTTCCATGCGCTGCATGTGATAGATGTCGTGCTGCACGAAGAGGTTGTCGGAGCCGACTTCGTCGAGCAGCGCGATCGCCTGCGCGGTCCGGTTGAGGTAGAAGCCCGGGATGTCGAAGGTGTTGATCGGCTCGACCAGCAGGCGGATGCCCGCTTCCTTCAGTTGCGCGGCGGCGAAGCGCAGGTTGTCGACGAAGGTGGCGTGCACCTTGTCGGCGTCGACGCCGGCCGGCGTGATGCCCGCCAGGCAGTTCACCTGCCTGCAGCCCAGCGTGGTGGCGTAGTCGATCGCGCG
>SHNC01000164.1 GCA_004295105.1 Betaproteobacteria bacterium
ATCCAGGCGATGGCAAGCACCAGCCCGAACCAGACGACGAACACGTAGAGATGGAGCAGCGGGATGCCGAAAAACCGCTCCGGGCGATCGAAAAGGGACAACAGCGGATAGTTCAGCAGCAGCAGGCCGGCAATGAACACGGCGACCAGACGCTGCCCGGCGAGACCCTTGCGCATCATGTCCCTCTCATGATGACCGCGGTTCTTCGATCAAGACGGTAACGCCCGCCCGCTCTTGTGGGCGGGTCGGGCGTTCCGGATTCGGCGGACGTCGCTCGCGCGCGCCCGGTCTCCCCCAAAATGGGCCCGGCTCTGCGGCCGGGCTCCCTCCTGCAACGACAGTCGACGGACGTGCCCGATGGCACGCCCGCCGTTGCCGGTCAGCCCTTGAGTTGCTCGAGGATCGCCGGGTTCTCCAGCGTCGAGGTGTCCTGCAGGATCTCCTCGCCCTTGGCCAGTTGGCGCAGCAGGCGGCGCATGATCTTGCCGGAGCGGGTCTTGGGCAGGTTCTCGCCGAAGCGGATGTCCTTCGGCTTGGCGATCGGACCGATCTCCTGGCCCACCCAGTTCTGCAGTTCCTTGACCATCGCCGCAGCGGCGTCGCCCGTCGGACGGGCGCCCTTGAGCACCACGAAGGCCACGATCGCCTCGCCGGTCAGGTCGTCAGGACGGCCCACCACCGCCGCCTCCGCCACCTTCTCGTGCGCCACCAGCGCCGACTCGATTTCCATCGTGCCCATGCGGTGACCGGAGACGTTCAGCACGTCGTCGATACGGCCGGTGATCGTGAAGTAGCCGGTTTCCTTGTCGCGGATCGCGCCGTCGCCAGCCAGATACAGCTTGCCCTGGAAGTCGGCCGGGTAGTAGGACTTGACGAAGCGGTCCGGGTCGCCCCAGATCGTGCGGATCATCGCCGGCCACGGCTTCTTGACCACCAGGATGCCGCCCTGGCCCCAGGGCACTTCCGTACCGGTCTCGTCCACCACGGCCGCCTGGATACCCGGGAAAGGCAGCGTGCAGGAACCGGGCACCAGCGGCGTCGCACCCGGCATCGGCGTGATCATGTGCGCGCCGGTCTCGGTCTGCCAGAAGGTGTCGACGATCGGACAGCGGCTGCCGCCGACGTTCTGGTAGTACCACTCCCAGGCAGCCGGGTTGATCGGCTCGCCTACCGAGCCGAGCAGGCGCAGGCTGGAGAGGTCGTACTTGGTCGGGTGGAGGGCCGGGTTGTTGTCGGCAGCCTTGATCAGCGAGCGGATCGCGGTCGGCGCGGTGTAGAAGATGCTGACCTTGTGATCCTGGATCATCTTCCAGAAGCGACCGGCATCCGGGTAGGTCGGCACGCCTTCGAACACGATCTCGGTCGCGCCGCAGGCAAGCGGGCCATAGGTGATGTAGGTGTGGCCGGTAACCCAGCCGATGTCGGCAGTGCACCAGAAGATGTCGTCCGGCTTGATGTCGAAGGTGTACTTCATCGACAGCACGGCCTGCAGAAGGTAACCACCGGACGAGTGCTGAACGCCCTTCGGCTTGCCGGTCGAACCCGAGGTGTAGAGGATGAACAGCGGGTGCTCGGCATCGACCCATTCCGGTTCGCAGACCTCGGACTGGTTCGCCACGGCGTCGTGGAACCAGGTGTCACGGCCGGCGACGATGTTGCATTCGCCACCCGTGCGCTTGACGACGATGACGTTCTTCACCGTATCGCACCCGCCGAGCGACAGCGCCTCGTCGGCGATCGGCTTCAGCGGCAGCGCCTTGCCGCCGCGGTGCTGGCCATCGGAGGTGATCAGCGCGACGGCACCGGCGTCCTCGATGCGGTCACGCAGGGCGTGGGCGGAGAAACCGCCGAACACGATGGAGTGCGTCGCGCCGATGCGGGCGCAGGCCTGCATGGCCACGACGCCTTCGATCGACATCGGCAGGTAGATCACGACGCGGTCGCCCTTCTTGACGCCCATGCCGCGCAGCGCGTTGGCGAACTTGCTGACGCGCGACAGCAGATCCTTGTAGGTGACGCGGGTGACTTCGCCATTGTCGCCCTCGAAGATCAGCGCGACCTTGTCCCCCAACCCGTTATTGACGTTGCGGTCGAGGCAGTTGTAGGAGACGTTGAGCTTGCCGTCCGCAAACCACTTGAAGAACGGCGCGTTGCTCTGATCCAGCACCTGGGTGAAGGGCTGCTTCCAGTCCAGCAATTCCTTCGCACGACGGCCCCAGAAGCCCTCGTAGTCGTCCTCGGCCTCCTTGCACAGCGCACGGTAGGCATCCATGCCCGAAACCGCAGCATTCTTCACCACATCTTCGGCGGGGTTGTAAAAACGGACTTGCTCGTTGGACATGCTCACCTCTCCTCAACTGATCGAATGGTTGAAGTCAACCCTTGCGAGTCGGCCGGTTGCATCCGGCCTTCAAAAACCCAGCGCCCTGTTATCGATTGCCCGGGCCTGCTGTTCGCGTTGTTCCCATTTGAAAATATTTATCTTACACAGGACTTACACAAAGAGTCGCGCGACCTTCCCCTTGGCCGATGCTAAGATTTCGAGTTGTTCCGGCATTCTGCCCCCATGTCATTCGGAGACCAAGCGCCATGACCCTCATTCGCGAAGAAGACCTCATCCAGTCCGTGGCGGATGCCTTCCAGTACATCAGCTACTACCACCCGCTCGACTACATCCAGGCCCTGGGTGAAGCCTACGACCGCGAGCAGAGCCCGGCGGCGAAGGACGCCATCGCCCAGATCCTGACCAACTCGCGCATGTCGGCCGAAGGCCACCGCCCGATCTGCCAGGACACGGGGATCGCAGTCGTGTTCCTCAAGGTGGGCATGAACGTCCAGTGGGACGCGACGATGAGCGTCCAGGAGATGGTCAACGAAGGCGTGCGCCGCGCCTACAACCACCCGGACAACAAGCTGCGCGCCTCGGTGCTGCTCGACCCCGCCGGCAAGCGCCAGAACAGCAAGGACAACACCCCGGCCGTGGTGCACTACGAGATCGTGCCGGGTGATCACGTCGAGGTGATCTGTGCGGCCAAGGGCGGCGGTTCCGAGAACAAGTCGAAGATGGTCATGCTCAACCCGTCCGACTCCATCGTGGACTGGGTGCTGAAGACCGTGCCGACCATGGGTGCCGGCTGGTGCCCGCCCGGCATCCTCGGCATCGGCATCGGCGGCACGCCGGAAAAGGCGATGCTGCTGGCCAAGGAAGCGCTGATGGCGCCGGTCGACATCCACGAACTGCGAGACAAGGCGGCCTCCGGCGCCGCCCTGACCCGCGTCGAGCAACTACGGCTCGAACTGATGGAAAAGGTCAATGCGCTCGGGATCGGCGCGCAGGGCCTGGGCGGGCTCACCACGGTGCTCGACGTCAAGATCATGGACTACCCGACGCACGCCGCATCGCTGCCGGTGGCGATGATCCCGAACTGCGCCGCCACCCGCCACGTGCACTTCCACCTCGACGGCTCCGGCCCGGCCAGGCTCGACACGCCGAAGCTCGAAGACTGGCCGCAGGTCACCTGGAAGCCGGACGCCAACGTCGCCACCCGCGTCGATCTCGACACGCTGACCAAGGAAGAAGTCGCCTCCTGGAAGCCGGGCCAGATCCTGCTGCTGAACGGCAAGATGCTCACCGGCCGCGACGCCGCCCACAAGCGCATTCAGGACATGCTGGCCAAGGGCGAGAAGCTGCCGGTGGACTTCACCAACCGCGTGATCTACTACGTCGGCCCGGTCGACCCGGTGCGTGACGAAGTCGTCGGCCCCGCCGGGCCCACCACGGCCACGCGCATGGACAAGTTCACGCGCATGATGCTGGAGCAGACCGGCCTCATCTCGATGATTGGCAAGTCCGAGCGTGGTCCGGTCGCCATTGATGCGATCAAGGACAACAAGTCGGCCTACCTGATGGCGGTGGGCGGTGCGGCCTACCTGGTTTCGAAGGCGATCAAGGAAGCGAAGGTCGTCGGCTTCGCCGACCTCGGCATGGAAGCGATCTACGAGTTCACGGTGCAGGACATGCCGGTGACGGTCGCGGTCGATTCCAACGGCACCAGTGTGCACGACACCGGGCCGAAGGAATGGCAGGCCCGCATCGGCAAGATTCCGGTTGCCGTGGCCTGACGAAGGTCCGCCCCGCACGCGGCGCCCCCCACGCTCGCTGCGCCTCGAAGCCCGGCCGCGCGCCGGGCTTTTTGCTGCAGTACATGCGGCGCGCCGAAGGGCGGCGAGGACTCAGCCACGCTCCCGCAGGAGCTGGGAATGCGACAACAGGTCGTCCAGGCTGCGACGCAGTTCGTCGAGGCACATCACCATCTCCGCCGGCTGCGGGCCCGTTCTGAGCACTTCGATGTGGTCGTGGAACCGGTCGTGATGCTGCCTGAGCAGGTGCACGGCGGCGTCGGGGCGCATGGCGTCGCCGGCCGCATCCAGCCATCGTCGCAGGCTGCAGTCGTGGAATGGCCCATTGCCCGGGAAGGGCGTGCCATCGGCAACGGTCGAGACGATCTGCCGCAGCAACGCGCGGTGCTCGACTTCGCTGTAGAGCAGCGCCATGTCCTCGCGCGGGAGCACCCGCTGCCGGCGCCAGGACGCCGGAGGTGACCACCCCGCCGCCCACCTGCCGATCTCCGCGGCAGCCATCGGCAGCGCGATTCCGAAGCCCTGTGCGACGTCGCATCCGAGCTGCAGCAGCAACCGACCGTGGGCCTCGGACTCGACCCCCTCGGCGATCACCTCGCGCCGGAACGCGCGCGCCAGGCCCAGGATCGCCTCCAGGATCGCGAGATCCTCGGGGTCGTCGAGCATGTTGCGCACGAAGAGCTGGTCGATCTTGAGCCGCGCCGCCGGCAGCCGCTTCAGGTAGGCGAGCGACGAATAGCCGGTGCCGAAATCGTCGAGCGCGAAGGACACACCGATCGCAGCGCAAGCCTCGACGATGCGGGTCACCTGCGTCATGCTCTCCAGCGCGCTCGTCTCCAGCACTTCCAGCTCCAGGCTGCCGGGCGACACCTGCGGATGGGCGGCGAGCGCCGATTGCAGCATCAGCATGAAGTCGGGCGCATGCAGATGGCGCGCGCCGATGTTGATGCTCACCGGCAGGTCGATGCCCTGCTCCTTCCACTGGACGATCTGCGCCAGCGCCCGGCCGACCACCCAGTTGCCCAGTTCCACCGCCAGCGGATGATCCATCACCGTCGGCAAGAAGGACGCGGGGTCGAGCCGGCCATACTGGGGGTGATTCCAGCGGATGAGCGCCTCGACGCCGACGAGCGCCCCGGTCCGCATGTTGACCTTGGGCTGGTACAGAAGCTCGAACTCACCCTGCTCCAGTGCCTGACGGATTTGCGTCAGGCTCTCATGCCGGCTGCGCTGGCTGCGATCGTGCGCAGTATCGAAGATGTGGTGGCGATTCTTGCCGGCGAGCTTGGCCTCGTACATCGCGAGGTCTGCCTGGCGCAGCAACTGGTCGGCATCCACCTCCTCGCCCTGCGGGTACAGCGTCAGGCCGATGCTGGCCGACACGTTGAGATCGTGTCCGGCAATCCGCACGCTCTGCGCCACCGCTGACAGCAGCCGCTGCACGAGCAGCACGCAGGATTCCGCATCGCCGATATCGATCAGTACCGCGACGAACTCGTCCCCGCCCAGCCGCGAGATGCTGTCGCCCTCGCGCAGCACCGCCTTCATGCGCGCCGCCACGGTCGTCAGCAACTGGTCGCCGGCCTGGTGGCCATGCTGGTCGTTGACGGCCTTGAAGCCGTCGAGATCGATGTATGCGACGGCGAGCCGCGTGCCGCGGCGGCGCGAGTGAGCCATGCTGCGCTGCAGCCGGTCATGCAGCAGCACGCGGTTGGGCAGGCCGGTCAACGCATCGTAGTGGGCGATGTACTCGAGCTGCGCCTCATGCTCCTTCTGGCTGGTGATGTCATTGAGCGTTCCGGCAAACCCGATCAGCGCGCCCGCCGAATCGGTGACGACGCGTGCATCGACCTCGACCCAGCGGAAGCCCCCGCCGATGCGCTGGTAGCGCACCGCCTGCGTCAGCGAATCGGCCTCGCGCCGGCGCAGCGCATCGAACATTTCCCGATGCTGGGCGCAGTCGTCCGGATGCACGTAATCGGAAAACGGCCTGCCCAGCGCGCGGTCGACCGGGTAACCGGTGATGTCCAGCCAGGCGCGGTTGAGGAAGACCCACCGCCCCTGCTGGTCGGTCTGGAAGATGACCTCCTTCACGCCTTCCACCACCGAGCGGTAGCGCGCCTCGCTTGCACGCAAGGTGTCGTCCGCACGCTTGCGCTCGAGCACGCCGGTAAACGCGTTGCCCGCGAGGGCCAGCAGCGTGCGTTCCTCGTCCGACCAGTCGCGCGGCGTGCGCACGGCATCGAGGCCGATGAAGCCGATGACGCCCTTGCTCGCCACCATCGGCACGGCCAGCACCGACTGGATGGACTGCGCGCCCAGCACCTCGCGGTCGAGCGCCGCCTCGGGCGGCAGATCGGCGACGCTGGGGAAGTCGACGACCTCCAGGCGGCGTATGGTGCGACAGAACAGCATCTGGTCGTCGTACGGACCGTCGCGCAGATTGTCTCTCTGCGGTTCGATGCCAGGCGCACACCACTCATGCGTGTTGCTGACGTACAGGCCGTCGTTCGACACCTGGAAGACATAGGCCCGGTCGGCATCGGCGAAGCGTCCGATCAGGCTGAGCGCACGGTCGATCACCAGGTCCAGCTCGTCAGGACTCGCAGGGATCAGTTCCGCGGCGATCTGCGACACCAGGCGCTCGAACAGGATGCGGCGGTTCAGCACCATCTCGTTGCGCTCGCGTTGCAGTTCGGCGCTCACACGATCGTCGAAGATGTCCATCAGCGACTGAACGGCGGCCTCGTCGCCGATGGGGGTCCGCTTGAGACCGACGATCAGGCCGATCGGCCTGCCATCCCTGTCGGCCAGCAGTGTGCCGCAATAGGCCTCGATACCCAGCTCGACCAGCACCCTGTCCTGCGCAAACCGCTGCGTCACCCCGCGCGGATGAATGCAGGATTTCCGGCCGAAGACATCGGCACAGGGCGTGTCGGCAAGCGCATACGAGAACGGGGCCAGTGCCGCACCGTCACGCCAGCCGCCGCGCACGTCCACCCCCTGGGCGTCGGGCCTCAACTGGCCGACGAAGACGATGTCGAGTTCCAGCGCCTCCGCCAGATGCCGGCTCACCGCCTCGTAGAAGGCGACACCCGACAACCGCGCGTAGCGTACGGCCAGCGCATCCAGTGCCAACCCGATTCGCGACGGCCGCCTGCGAGCCGCCTTCGGACGCCGGCGCAGACGCCCGACCCCGGGCCAAGGCACGGTGCCTTTCGACTTCCTGGGCGGGATGTGCGACATGGGCCGGCGTCTTGCGACAGAGGGAGACGGTAATCGCTCCATCATACAGGCGCGCATCACGGCCTGAAACAGCTCACCGGGCGCCCGCTCCATGCAAAACGGGGTGCGGGTCACTGGGACCCACACCCCGCCGTCATGCGATGGGCGGCGCGTTCATCGCGCGATCACTTCGCGCTGTGCTCGGCCAGCTTCAGCCAGGTGTCGACCACCGTGTCCGGATTCAGCGAGATGGTCTGGATGCCCTCGTCCATCAGCCATTCGGCCAGGTCGGGGTGATCCGACGGGCCCTGGCCGCAGATGCCGACGTACTTGCCGAGACGGTTGGCCGACTTGATGGTCATCGACAGCAGCGCCTGCACCGCCGGATCGCGCTCGTCGAAGGCATGCGCCACGAGGCCGGAGTCGCGGTCCAGGCCCAGCGTGAGCTGGGTCAGGTCGTTGGAGCCGATCGAATAGCCGTCGAAGTGCTCCAGGAACTGGTCGGCGAGGATCGCGTTCGACGGGATCTCGCACATCATGATCAGCTTCAGGTCGTTCACGCCGCGCTTCAGACCGTGCTCGGCCAGCAGGTCGACGACACCCTTCGCCTCTTCGACGTTGCGCACGAACGGGATCATGATCTGCACGTTGGTCAGGCCGAGCTCGTTGCGCACCTTCTTCATCGCGGTGCATTCCATCTCGAAGCACTCGCGGAAGCTGTGTGCGATGTAGCGCGAGGCGCCGCGGAAGCCGAGCATCGGATTCTCTTCTTCCGGCTCGTAGATCTCGCCGCCGAGCAGCTTGCGGTATTCGTTCGACTTGAAGTCGGACATGCGCACGATCACCGGCTTCGGGTAGAACGCCGCGGCGATGGTCGCCACCCCTTCCACCAGCTTCTCGATGAAGAACTGCTTGGGCGTCGCATACCCGCGCGAACGACGGGTGATCTCGTCGCGCAGGCTGGCCGGCACCTGACTCAGCTCGAGGATGGCCTTCGGGTGGATGCCGATCATGTTGTTGATGACGAACTCGAGGCGGGCGAGACCGACCCCTTCGTTGGGGATCTGCGCGAACTCGAACGCCAGCTCCGGGTTGCCGACGTTCATCATGATCTTGACCGGAATGTCGGGCAGGTTGCCCATGTCGGTGGTGACGACGTCGAACTCGAGCTTGCCGCGATACACGTAACCGGTGTCGCCTTCGGCGCACGACACGGTCACCGACTCGCCTTCCTGCAGCACCTCGGTGGCGTTGCCGCAACCGACGATGGCGGGAATGCCCAGTTCGCGCGCGATGATCGCCGCGTGGCAGGTGCGGCCGCCGCGGTTGGTGACGATGGCGCTGGCGCGCTTCATCACCGGCTCCCAGTTCGGGTCGGTCATGTCGGTGACGAGAATGTCGCCGCTCTGCACGCGGTTCATCTCGGACGCGTCGCTCACCACGCGCACCGTGCCGGCGCCGATCTTCTGGCCGATCGCACGGCCGTGGGTCAGCGCCTTGCCATACTGCTTCAGGCGGTACTTCTCCATCACCAGGCCGGATTCCTGGCTCTTCACCGTCTCGGGGCGCGCCTGCAGGATGTAGAGCTTGCCGTCGACACCGTCCTTGCCCCACTCGACGTCCATCGGGCGGCCGTAGTGCTTCTCGATGATCACTGCGTAGCGGGCGAGTTCGAGCACGTCCTCGTCGGTGAGCGAGAAGCGGTTGCGATCGGCTTCCGGCACGTCGACCGTGCGCACCGAGCGGCCGGCGACGGCCTTGTCGGTGAACACCATCTTGATCAGCTTGGAGCCCAGGTTGCGGCGGATCACCGCCGGCTTGCCCTGCGCCAGCGTCGGCTTGTGCACATAGAACTCGTCGGGGTTCACCGCGCCCTGCACCACCGTCTCGCCCAGGCCGTAGGAGGCGGTGATGAACACCACCTGGTCGAAGCCGGACTCGGTGTCGATCGAGAACATCACGCCCGAAGCCCCCGCATCGGAGCGCACCATGCGCTGCACGCCGGCCGACAGCGCGACGTCGGCGTGGGCAAAGTTCTTGTGCACGCGGTAAGCGATCGCGCGGTCGTTGTACAGCGACGCGAACACTTCCTTCATGGCGTGCAGGATGTTCTCGTAGCCGTGGATGTTGAGGAAGGTTTCCTGCTGGCCGGCGAACGAGGCATCGGGAAGGTCTTCGGCCGTGGCCGACGAACGCACCGCGAAGCTGCCCTCGCCTTCGGCGGTGATCTGTTCGTACGCGGCCTTGATTTCAGTCTCGAGCTGCGCCGGGAACGGGATGTCCACGATCCATTGGCGAATCTGCGCGCCGGTCTTCGCCAGCGCATCCACGTCATCCACGTCCAGCGCATCGAGCGCCGCATTGATGCGATCGGCCAGGCCATCGTGCGCAAGGAACTCGCGGTATGCTTCGGCCGTGGTGGCGAAGCCGCCCGGCACGCGAACGCTGGCCGGCAACTGGCTGATCATTTCGCCGAGCGACGCGTTCTTGCCCCCGACCTTTTCGACATCGGTCATGCGCAGTTCGTTGAAGGGAATGACGTAACGGGACATGGCTGGTCTTCCGGAAACGTTGGAGAAAAAGCAAAATGCGATTTTAACGGGCTTTTGTGCTCTGCCGCACCGCAGGGTTTGCCCCAATACCCGGTCAAAGCGACCAAGTCGAGCCAAGGCAGGCCACCCATGAGCGACGCAACCACCCGCACCGTGTTCTTCATCTCCGACGGTACCGGCATTACCGCTGAGACCCTTGGCCACAGCCTGCTGGCGCAGTTTCCGGAGGCGCGGTTCCGCCAGATCCGGATGCCGTTCGTCGATGACATCGACAAGGCGATCGACTGCGCCGCGGCGATCCGCGACGCGGCGCGCGAGGACGGCGTGCGTCCGCTGGTGTTCAGCACGCTCGTCAACCCGGACACGGTTGCTGCACTGCGAAAAGCCGACGCGCTGTTCATGGACCTGTTCGAGCGCTTCATCGGCCCGCTCGAAACGGAGCTCGGACAGCGCTCCACGCACGCCGTCGGCCGCTTCCACGGCGTGGCCGAAAGCAACGACTACAAGCGCCGCATCGAGGCCATCAACTTCGCCCTGGCCCACGACGATGGCGTGTCGACCAACGGCGAGCTGGAAGAGGCCGACGTCGTCCTCGTCGGCGTGTCGCGCTCGGGCAAGACCCCCACCAGCCTGTATCTGGCGATGCAGTTCGGCGTCAAGGCCGCCAACTATCCGCTGATCCCGGAGGATTTCGAGCGCAACAAGCTGCCGGGCGAGCTGCACACCTTCCGCGGCAAGCTCTTCGGCCTCACCATCGCCCCCGAGCGCCTGTCGCAGATTCGCCAGGAACGCCGTCCCAACAGCCGCTACGCCGCGCTCGAGAATTGCCGTTACGAGATCGAAGCCGCGCAGAAGCTCATGCGCCGCGAGAACATCCGCTGGCTCGACTCCACGACCAAGTCGATCGAAGAGATCTCCGCCACCATCCTGCAGTCGGTGCGGCTCGACCGCCCCGGCTACTGACCACCCCACGGGAACCCCAATGAAGAGAACGCGCCTCAAGCGCCGCGGCGGCCTCGGCCGCAATGCCGAACAACTCGTCTGGCTCGCATCCGGCCTCGCCGACTCGGGCAGCCGGGTC
This sequence comes from Betaproteobacteria bacterium, assembly GCA_004295105.1. Classification (GTDB taxonomy): domain Bacteria; phylum Pseudomonadota; class Gammaproteobacteria; order Burkholderiales; family Rhodocyclaceae; genus Thauera. The sequence goes on from SHNC01000164.1 coordinate 10,999, forward strand.
GAGGACCGTTACTGGGATCAGCAATTGTCCGCCCTGCTCGACCGGCTGCTGGCCGACGACGAAGAGGAAACGCTGAACGCTGCCCTCGACCACCTGTTCAGCGCCACGCCCCCGGCCTACGACGAGCTCGCCGACTTCATCGAATCGCGTGCCGAATCGGCCGCGGGCGCCTCGCCCGAGCACGACATCCTGCTCATCGCGGCTCCCGTCCTCGCCTGGTCGCGCTACCGCATTCCCGCCACGTCGATTCCGCCGGCGGTGCTCGCGAACCTGCGCGTCCACCTGCAGGCACACATCCTCGCGCATGGCGTCAATCTCGCGCTGGCCGACTTCCTGTTCAGTCCCGACCAGTTGCCGCAGGGCTATTGCGGCACCACCGAGTTCGCCCGCGTGCTCGGCGCCTCCGCGCTGGAAAATCGCGACCTGCGCATCGAAACCGAGGGCATGCCGGAGACCACCCAGTTCCTGTCCGACACCCGTTACCTGCTCGCCGCCATCGCCGTGCCCAAGGGCGGCGCCCTCTTCCGCTGGCAGGAGACCGACGGCAGCCGTGAACATGCGCTCGCCCAGTGGCGCACCCAGGGCGGTGCCTGCCTCACGCCGCTGTTGCCGGGCTGCGCCATCGATCTGGTCCTGCCCGAGGCCTATTTCGCCGCCAGCCGCGCAGCCGACAAGGACAGCCGCCCCTACTCGGTGCGCGCCTCGGTAGCCTTCCTCGGCACCGCGCTGGAAACTCCCGCCGCCAATCTGCGCGCGGTGATCGCGCCGTTCTGGGACCGCCAGCTCGAGGAATACCGCATCGGCTTCACCGTGCGCGGCGAGGATCAGGTCGTGCATGGCGTCGTGTGGCCGTTACTCGGCATCGAGGACGACACCACCGACAGCCCGGCGCAGATCGAGGCCTTGCTGCGCGAATGTGGCGTCGCCGACATCGCGAACCTCGACCACCATTTCCCGCTCGAATACTGCGACGACTGCGGCGCACCGTTGTACCCGTCTCCGGAAGGCGAAGTCGTCCACGCCGAGATGCCGGAGTCGCAGTCGGAACAGATGCCCCGTCACCTGCACTGAGCACCATCATTCCCGGAGGAGCGGGCTCGACCGCGATCCAGTGCGTCGATTCGCGATCGAGCCCGCTACGAGCACCAACACGGCGCGCCAACCCAGGAGGACAGCCATGAGCCGCAAGATCGAGAAATCCGACGCCGAATGGCGCGCCCAGCTCAGTCCGCAGCAATACCACGTGACGCGCGAGAAGGGCACCGAACGCGCCTTCACCGGCCAGTACTGGGACAAATGGGACGCCGGCACCTACAACTGCGTGTGCTGCGGCGCGCCGCTGTTCCGCTCGGAGCACAAGTTCGACGCCGGCTGCGGCTGGCCCAGCTTCTGGACCGCCGCCGAACCCGAGAACATCGACACCGCCACCGACCGCAGCCACTTCATGGTCCGCACCGAAGTGATTTGCGACCACTGCGGCGCCCACCTCGGCCACGTCTTCGAGGACGGCCCCCAGCCCACCGGCCTGCGCTACTGCATCAATTCGGTAGCGATAAAGCTGGAAAGTGACGTGGATAAGGAGGCCTGACGGCAGGGGCTTCAGCCCTGAAGCCGCAACTCGCGATGTCGGGATGGATGGCGGGAAGCTTTCCCGCTCCATACATATTTGCTCAATATCGTACCCCGGCAGCGCCAGCACATTGCGTCGACGTTGGAGACGTAAAAAAACCCGCGTCGGCCTGACGGCCGCGCGGGTTTTTCTTTACGCCTGAAGCGCGCTTACACGCGTTCCCAGACGGTGGTGATGCCCTGGCCGCCGCCGATGCACATGGTGGCCACACCATAACGGCCATTCACGCGGATCAGCTCGTGCAGCAGCTTGGTGATGATCACCGCGCCCGTGGCGCCCACCGGGTGGCCCAGCGAGATCGCGCCGCCGTTCGGGTTCACCTTGCTGGTATCCAGGCCGAGGCCACGGTTCACCGTGATCGACTGCGCCGCGAAGGCTTCGTTCGACTCGATGACGTCGATCTGGTCCAGCTTCAGGCCGGCGCGCTGCAGCGCGAGCTTGGTCGCCGGGATCGGCCCCTCGCCCATGACGTCGTTCGGCACACCGGCGATGGCGTAGGACACCAGGCGGGCGATCGGCTTCTGCCCGGCCGCAGCGGCCTTGGCCGCGTCAGCCAGCACCAGGAAGGCAGCGGCGTCGTTGATACCCGAAGCGTTGCCGGCGGTCACCGAACCGTCCTTCTTGAAGGCCGGCTTCATCTTCGCCAGCGCTTCCATGGTGGTCATGCGCGGATGCTCGTCGGTGTCGAACACCACCGGGCCCTTGCGGGTTTCGAAGGTGATCGGAACGATCTGGCTCTTGAAACGACCTTCTGCGATCGCGGCGGCTGCACGCTTCTGCGACTCGAGTGCGAACGCGTCCTGCTCCTCGCGGGTGATGCCGTGCTTGGAGCACAGGTTCTCGGCGGTGATGCCCATGTGGCCGACACCGAACGGGTCGGTCAGCACCGCCACCATCGAGTCGATCGCCTTCGTATCGCCCATGCGCGCGCCATTGCGCAATGCCGGCAGCAGGTAGGCACCGCGCGACATCACCTCGACGCCGCCGCCGATCGCGTAATCGGCGTCGCCCAGCATGATCGCCTGGGCCGAGCTCACGATCGCCTGCTGTGCCGAGCCGCACAGACGGCTGACCTGGAACGCGACGGAATCCATCGCCATGCCGGCGTTGATCGTCGCCACGCGCGACACATAGGCATAACGGGAATCGGTGGGAATGCAGTGGCCGACCGACGCGAACGAAATCGCTGCCGCGTCGACACCCGCCCGAGCGATCGCCTCCTTGATGACCGCAGCGGCCAGGTCCGACGGCTCCATGTCCTTCAACGAGCCGCCGAAACCGCCTACGGCGGAACGCATCGCGCTCAGAACAACCACTTCACGATTTGCCATACTCCTCTCCCTCCATCGAATTGAACAACCACTTTCCAACCACTTACGCTGCCGACATCAACCACCCACCCAGCCGGCAATGCCGACCAGAGCCAGCAGCAACAGACATACCAAGAGCGCCCGCCAAACGAGGCCCACGGTACTTTGCATGTAGTCGGCATCGGCCTCCTCGCCAGCGCCCATTTCCGGACGCTCGACGATCTCACCCGATTCATGCACCGGCATGCCCAGACGCACACCGAGCGCGCCGCCTCCACTTGCAATGAGTATACCGGACGACCTGTCGGGCCAGAGCATGGCCTGCGTCCGCCAGCAATAGATCGCGTCCTCGAAGTCGCCCACGACCGAGAACGATGCGGCCGTAAGCCGCGCCGGCAGCCAGTCGATCGCCTCGAACGCGCCCCGTGCGAAACGGCCGAATTCGCCGAACTCCAGATCGGTCCGGCGGCCCCAGTCTTCCGCGAAGAAGCGCGCAAGGCGATACATCACCGCTCCGCTGGCCCCCGGCAGCAGCACGAACCAGAACGCCACCGCGAACACGTTGCGATGCGCCGCCACCAGCGCCTGCTCGATGGCCAGGCGCGCCACCTCGCTCGAGCTCGCCTCGTGATACTGCCCGCCACGCCATTCGGCCAGCAGCGCGCGCGCACGGTCGAGTTCGCCCATGCGCAGGGCGAGGTGGATGTCGGTGAAGAAATGGCTTTCGTGGCGAAAACCCATCGTCAGATACAGCACCGCCACGTTGAAGGCGAAGGCGACGACGGGATGGACATGCCACAGCAGGAAATGGATCACCGCCGTCGCGAAGGTCGCGAGCAGCACGATCAGCCACCACGCTACCCTGCCATGCCGCGCCTGACCATCGTTGAAGCGCTCGACCAGCATGCGCGACAGCGCACGCAGGGGATCCAGCACGAACTGTTGCACCGGAAGCGGGCGTACCTGCTCGATGAGCAGCGCGATGATCAGCGAAAAAAGCGTCATGCGAAGGGGGAGCGAGACCGGGGGATGAAGCGGAAAAAGCTACGACAGTGAACGATTGGGGCCAAGATACCACAAAGGGGCCGCCTAAGTCCGCCGCGCGGCCCATTGCCGGCCCGCGCGCCCCAGCCGTCTTCTGGCTATTCGTCCTGCAATAGTCTGTACAGCGACATGATGATGCCGGCCGTCGCGCCCCAGATGTAATAGTCGTTGTAGGGCATGGCGTAGAAGTGCCGCGTGCGGCCCTCGAACACCCGGCTCAGCCGCTGATGGTTCGCCGGATCCAGGAAATGGGTCAGCGGCACCTCGAAAGCCTCCGCCACCTCGAAGTCGTCGAGTTGCAGGTCGAAGGGCGGATGCACCAGGCCGACCACCGGCGTCACGCGAAAGCCCGTGCCGGTGAAGTAATCCGGCAGGGCGCCGAGCATTTCGACATGCGAACGATCGAGCCCGATCTCCTCTTCCGTCTCGCGCAGCGCCGTGGCAACCGCCGAATCGTCCCCCTCTTCCACCCGCCCGCCCGGAAAGCTGATCTGTCCGGGGTGATGGTGCAGGTGATCGGTCCGGCGCGTCAGCAGCACCGACGGCACGGTCGGCCGCACCACCAGCGGCACCAGCACCGCGGCCGGCGTATGGCTCGGAGCCTCGCGAACCTCCGGCCAGTCGGCCGACGGCTGGAGTTCGGAAGAAAGCAGGCGCTTCTTCAATTCCTGCAATCTGAATTGGTACGCGTGGTGCGGCAAGTCTCCATCCT
>SHNC01000191.1 GCA_004295105.1 Betaproteobacteria bacterium
TCTCGGCGGCGGAGGGGTCGCCGACTGCCAGCGACAGCTCGCCGAGGTGTCGCAGTCGCTCGAGGCGGTAGGGCGAACGTTCGGTGGCGGCGAGCAGTGTGTCGTGCGCGGCCGCGGTACGGCCGGTTTCCTCGCGCAGTCGCGCCAGCAGGTCGTAGGCCTCGATGAAGCGCTCATGGGTGGCCACCAGCCGCGTCAGGATGTCCTCCGCTTCACCGTGGCGCTTGCCGAGCATCAGCGTGCGGGCAAGGCCGAGTTCCGCCCAGGGAATGGATTTCAGCTCCAGGATCTGCCTGTACAGCGCTTCAGCCTGTTCGAACTGGCCGATGGACTGGTGCAGCTCGGCCTGCAGCCGCAGGAAGTCGATCTGGTATTGAGGATGCCTTTCGCGCGCCTCGCGGCATGAGGCGATGGCACCGACCGTGTCGCCGATGCCCACGGCCTGCCATGCCGGCAGGAAGGCGTCGCGCTTGTCGAAGGCGCGCTGCAACCTCACCCGCAGCGTCTCTGCAGTGAGCGGCTTGAGGATGTAGTCGTCCGGGGCCAGCTCGCAGGTGCTGACGACGCGCTCGTAGTTCATCTCGCCGCTGATCATCACGAACAACGTGTCGAGCGGAATGATGTCGTGCTGGCGCAGGTCTTCGAGCAGGTGCTGGCCGTCCTGGCCGTCGCCGAGGTGGTATTCGCACAGGATCAGGTCGTAGCGCCGCCCGCGCAGCCGTCGCAGTGCGACGTTTGCCGACGGGGCGAAATGCGCCGCATCGAGACCGATCGACGTCAGCATCGTGCGCAACTGGGCGCGCATGGTGGGCTGACTTTCGACGACGAGGACGCTGAGCGGATCGGGAGAGGGCATGGACGCAGGTCTGAGCTTCATGCGGCGGGAAGGCCGCTGACAAGATTACGGCATGCGGGCCGCTTGCTGAAGCGCCCGGCACCCGAGCGCGAAAACGCGCGAAAAAAAGCGGATGCCGAGGCATCCGCTTGATCGATCGATGCGCGCCGAGGAGCTCAGGTCCTGCCGACCTCGACCTGGGTCTCGACCTTCTGCCGCAGGCGGATGTGCAATTCGCGCAATTGCTTCTCGTCCACTTCGCCCGGCGCGTTGGTCAGCAGGCACTGTGCGCGCTGGGTCTTCGGGAAGGCGATGACGTCGCGGATCGATTCGGCGCCGGTCATCATCGTGACGATGCGGTCGAGGCCGAAGGCGAGGCCGCCATGCGGCGGCGCGCCGTACTTCAGCGCGTCGAGCAGGAAGCCGAATTTCTGCTGCTGTTCCTCCGGGCCGATGTTGAGCGCCTCGAACACCCTCGCCTGCACGTCCGCGCGGTGGATGCGCACCGAGCCGCCACCGATTTCCCAGCCGTTCAACGCCAGGTCGTAGGCCTTGGCCAGGCACTCGCCGGGGTTGGTGTCCAGCAGTTCGATGTGCTCGTCCTTCGGGCTGGTGAAGGGGTGGTGGCAGGCGACCCAGCGCTTGTCGTCCTCGTCGTACTCGAACATCGGGAAATCGACCACCCACAGCGGCCGCCAGGCGTCGCCGGTGACGTATTGCTTTTCGTGACCGAGCTTGATGCGCAGCGCACCCATCGCATCGTTGACGACCTTGGTCTTGTCGGCGCCGAAGAAGATCAGGTCGCCCGTCTGTGCGCCGGTGCGCTCGAGGATGGTGCGCAGCGCGGTCTCGTGCAGGTTCTTGACGATGGGCGACTGCAGTCCCTGCTCGTTGGGCTGGGTGGCGTCATTCACCTTGATGTAGGCCAGACCCTTGGCGCCGTAGATGCCGACGAACTTGGTGTATTCGTCGATCTCGCCGCGGGTCAGGCTGTTTCCGCCCGGCACCCGCATCGCGGCGACGCGTCCGCCGGACGTGGCGGGGCCGCTGAACACCTTGAAGGCGACGTCCTGCACCGCATCGGTGACGTCGGTGAGTTCCAGCGTGACGCGCAGGTCGGGCTTGTCCGAGCCGTAGCGGCGCATCGCCTCGGCGTAGGTCATGCGCGGGAAGGGGGCGGGCAGCTCGACGTCCAGCGCTTCCTTGAACACGAAGCGGATCATCTCCTCGACCAGCCCGGTGATCTCGTGTTCGTCCATGAACGAGGTCTCGAGATCGACCTGGGTGAATTCGGGCTGGCGGTCGGCGCGCAGGTCCTCGTCGCGGAAGCACTTGACGATCTGGTAGTAGCGATCGAAGCCGGCGACCATCAGCAACTGCTTGAAGAGCTGCGGCGATTGCGGCAGCGCGAAGAACTGGCCCGGATGCACGCGCGACGGCACCAGGTAGTCGCGCGCGCCTTCCGGCGTGCTCTTGGTCAGCATCGGCGTCTCGACGTCGATGAAGCCGGCGCCGTCGAGGAAGCGGCGGAAGGCCATCGTGGTCTTGTAGCGCAGCATCAGGTTCTTCTGCATCTGCGGGCGGCGCAGGTCGATCACGCGGTGGGTCAGGCGCACCGTTTCGGACAGGTTCTCTTCATCGACCTGGAACGGGGGCGTAGCCGCGTTGTTCAGCACCTCGATGTCGTGACACAGGATCTCGATCTCGCCCGAGGTCAGGTTGGTGTTCTCGGTGCCGACTGGCCGGCGGCGCACCCTGCCGCTCATCTTCAGCACGAACTCGTTGCGCACCGACTCGGCGATCCTGAAGGTGTCGGCACGGTCGGGGTCGCACACCACCTGCACCAGGCCCTCGCGATCGCGCAGGTCGATGAAGATGACGCCACCGTGGTCGCGTCGGCGATGCACCCAGCCGCAGATGGTGACGATCTGGTCGAGGTCGGCGGCGGTGACTTTGCCGCAGTAGTGAGTTCGCATGATTTGGGCTAGTGACGGTTCGTGTTGCGGCGCCGACGGACGTCGTGCCGGAAAAGCGGGGCGCTTAGTCGAGGAGGGCGGCGACCGGCGCCGGCTTGCGCAGCGGCGGCGCGACCACCCCCATCGAGATGATGTACTTGAGTGCCTCGTCGACGCTCATGTCGAGTTCGATCACGTCCTTCTTCGGCATCATGAGGAAGAAGCCCGAAGTCGGGTTGGGCGTGGTCGGCACGTAGAGGCTGACGAAGTCGCCAGGCAGGTGGTTCGCCGCGTCGCCGCCCGGCTTGCCGGTCAGGAAGGCGATCGTCCACGATCCCTCGCGCGGGTACTGCACCAGCAGCGCCTGGCGGAAGGCCTGGCCGCTGCTGGAGAACAGCGTGTCGGAGACCTGCTTGACGCTGTAATAGATGGATTTCACCACCGGGATGCGCGAGAGCACCGCTTCCCACACTTGAACCAGTTTCTGGCCGAGCACATTGGCGGCGATCAGCCCGGTGGTGAGCACGATGAGCAGGCTCATCACGACGCCGAGGCCGGGGATGTTGAAGCCGAAGATCTCGCGCGGGTGGATGCCGTTGGGCAGCAGGAGGATGATCTGGTCGAGCGTGCCGACGATCCAGGCGAGCACCATGAAGGTGATCGCCAGCGGGATCCAGATCAGCAAACCGGTGATGAAGTATTTCTTCACTTAGAGGTCTTCGTCAGCGTGGCGTACGGGGCTCAGTGGCAGGCGCAGCCGCCGCCGCAGCTCGGTGCCGGCGCGCTGCTCTCGCTGCTGGCCGCAGGCTTGGCGCTGCTGCCACCCTTGAAGTCGGTGGCGTACCAGCCCGACCCCTTGAGCTGGAAACCGGCAGCCGACAGCAGCTTGGTGTAGCTCTCCTCGCCACACGAGGGGCAGGTGCTGAGCGGCGCGTCGCTCATCTTCTGCATGTGTTCCTTCTGGAATCCACAGGCGTCGCAACGATATTCGTAGATGGGCATGACAAGCTCCCGAAAGGCAAGTGCGCAAGTCTAACGCAATGCAGCATAAGGAAAAAGCGGCGTTCGGCCATCGCCGAAGCTCACACTCAGATGGGGTCGTTGGCGGCAACTTTCAAGCCTTGGTGCCTTCGAGCAGCCTGCGACGCGTCGCACGCCCGAAGTCGTGCGTCAGAAGACTCCAAGGTACTGCGTGGTGATCCGTTCGCCCCAGAACAACGCGATGACCCCCGCCGCGGCGAGGTAGGGTCCGAAGGGAATGGGGACGTTGCGGCCATGGCGCGCGAAGAGGATCAGTCCGATGCCTACCGCCGCGCCCACCAGCGAGGACAGCAGGATGGTGAGCGGCAACAACGTCCAGCCGAGCCAGGCGCCGATCGCGGCGAGCAGCTTGAAGTCGCCGTAGCCCATGCCTTCCTTGCCGGTGACGAGCTTGAACAACCAGTAGATCGACCACAGCGCGAGGTACCCCGCCATCGCGCCGACGACTGCGCTGGCAAGGGTCGTGTAGGTGGTGCCCAGATTGAGTGCCAGTCCCAGCCAGAGCAACGGCAGGGTCAGATCGTCGGGCAACAGTTGGGTATCGAGGTCGATGAAGGCGAGCGCGATCATCGCCCACACAAACAGCAGCGCGCCGATCGCCGCGATGCCGAAGCCGAAATGCCAGGCCGCATAGCCGGACAGCGCCGCGGTCAGCAGCTCCACCACCGGATAGCGCTTGCCGATGGGAGCGCCGCAGTGGCCGCAGCGGCCGCGCAGTACGACGTAGCTGACGACGGGGATGTTCTCCAGCGCCGTGATCAGATGCCCGCAGTGCGGGCAGCGCGACCGCGGCACGGCGAGATTGAAGCGCTCGAGCTGGGGCGGCGGCTCGCCCCGCAGCTCGGCGGCCTGGGTGTGCCAGTCGTGCTCCATCATCTTCGGCAGACGGTGGATCACGACGTTGAGGAAGCTGCCGACGAACAGCCCGATCAGTGACGCGAGGGCAACGAAGGCGGCAGGGTCGCGCAGGAGATCGAGCATCGGGAGTCGGAAGGCGGGCCGCCGCCGCAGGCGCTGGCGGACGGCCGGGTAAGGAAACGGACGGAGCGGCCGAGCGCTGGCCGAGGCTCAGACCACCGAGCCGAGCTTGAAGATCGGCAGGTACATCGCCACCACCAGGCCACCGATGACGGTGCCGAGAAAGACCATGATCAATGGCTCGAGCAGTTGCGACAGGCCTGCCACCGCGTCGTCGACCTCCTGCTCGAAGAAGTCCGCCACCTTGCCCAGCATCGAGTCGAGCTGGCCCGATTCCTCGCCGATCGAAACCATCTGCACCACCATGCTGGGGAACACGCGGGCGTTCTGCATGGCCACGGTGAGGCTGCTGCCAGTGCTCACCTCGCTCTGGATTTCCTTCGTCGCGGTGACGTACACATGGTTGCCCGACGCGCCACCGACCGAATCGAGCGCCTCGACCAGCGGCACGCCGGCGGCGAACATGGTGGACAGGGTGCGCGTCCAGCGCGCGACCGTGGCCTTGCGCACGATCTCGCCGACCACCGGCAGCTTGAGGACGATGCGGTCCACGGCGATCTGCACCGACTCAGAGCGTTTGTACGTATAGATGATGGCGGCGATCACGCCGATGACGATACCGAACAGCACGTACCAGTATTCGACGAAGAAGTCGGAAATGCCGATCACCAGCAGCGTGGGGGCGGGGAGGTCGGCACCGAAGCTGCTGAAGACGTTCTTGAACTCGGGAATCACGAACAGCATCATCACCGACACCACCAGCGAGGCAACGACCACCACAGCCGCCGGATAGAACAGCGCCGACTTGATCTTGCCCTTGATGGCAATGATCTTTTCCTTGTAGGTCGCGATGCGGTCGAGCAGATTGTCAAGGATGCCGGCCTGCTCGCCGGCGGCGACCAGGTTGACGAACAGGCGATCGAATTGCACCGGATGCTTGGCAAAGGCCTGCGACAGGCTGGAGCCGGTCTCGACATCGGTGCGGATCTCGTTGAGCAGGCGCGCCAGCGCCGGATTCCCCGAGCCCTTGATGCCGATGTCGAATGCCTGCAGCAGCGGCACGCCTGACTTCATCATCGTCGCCAACTGGCGGGTGAATAGCGCGATGTCCTTCTCGCCGATGCGGCCGCCACGCGCCAGTGCCTGTTTCTTGATCCGGGTGACGAGGATGCCCTGACGCCGCAGCGTGGCCTGCACCACGGTGTCGCCGGTTGCGCGCATCTCGCCGCGTACCAGCTTCCCGGTCTTGTCCTTGCCTTCCCAGTTGTACAGGTCTTCCTTCGGTGCGTTGGCACGCGCCGCGCGGCTAGCTGTGGCCATGAGTTCGGGTTCCCGTGTTCCTATTCGTTGGTGGTGGCCAGCACTTCTTCCAGGGAGGTGACGCCCTGCCTGACCTTCAGCAGCCCGGACTGGCGCAGGTCGCGCACGCCTTCGCGCCGGGCCTGGGCCGCGATGTCCATCGAGTTGCCGTTGGTCATGATGATGTGTGCGATTTCCTCGGTGATCGGCATCACCTGGTAGATGCCGACCCGCCCCTTGTAGCCGGTGCCCTTGCAGCGGTCGCAGCCGACCGGGCCCTGCGGCTGCCATGCCCCGTCGAGATCTGCCTCGGTGAAACCCGCCTGCAGCAGGGCCTCGATCGGGATGTCGACCGGCTTCTTGCAGGTGCACAGCCGCCGCGCAAGGCGCTGGGCAGTGATCAGGATGACCGACGACGCTATATTGAACGGCGCGACGCCCATATTCTTTAGCCGTTCGAGCGTGGTGGGCGCATCGTTGGTGTGCAGCGTCGACAGCACCAGATGGCCTGTCTGCGCCGCCTTGATGGAAATCTCGGCGGTGTCGATGTCGCGGATCTCGCCCACCATGATGACGTCCGGATCCTGGCGCAGAAAGGCGCGCAGCGCCGCCGAGAAGGTCAGGCCGGCTTTCTCGTTGACATTGACCTGGTTGATGCCGGGAAGGTTGATTTCCGCCGGATCCTCGGCGGTGGAGATATTCACGCCAGCCTTGTTGAGCAGGTTGAGGCAGGTGTAGAGCGAGACCGTCTTGCCGGAACCGGTCGGACCGGTCACGAGGATCATGCCGTAGGGGCGCTCGACCGCGTCGAGCAGCGCCTTCCTCTGATCCGGCTCGTAGCCCAGCGCGTCGATGCCGAGCATGGCGGAGCTCGGATCCAGGATACGCATCACGATCTTCTCGCCATGCAGCGTCGGCAGTGTCGACACGCGGAAATCGATCGCCTTGTTCTTCGACAGCACCAGCTTCATGCGGCCGTCCTGCGGTACGCGCCGCTCGGAGATGTCGAGGCGCGAGATGACCTTGATGCGGGCCGCGATCTTTTCCTTCAGCACCAGCGGCGGCTGGGCGATTTCACGAAGTATGCCGTCGGTACGCACGCGGATGCGGTAGTACTTCTCGTAAGGCTCGAAGTGGATGTCGGAGGCGCCTTCGTTGATGGCATCGATCAGCACCTTCTGAATGAAGCGCACGACTGGCGCGTCGTCGACCTCGCTGGCTTCCTCTTCCGTCTCGTTGCTCGACCCCTCCTGCTGCAGCAGGTCCATGTCGAACTCGTCGCCCGTCATCTCCTTCAGGGTCTGCTGGGCGGATTCGAACAACGCATCGATCACGCGGGCGAGCTTATCCGCCTCGACCACCACGAGATCGAGCTGCAGGCCGGTCTGGAAGCGGATCTCGTCCAGTGCCCGCATGTTGGACGGGTCGGCGACGGCAAGCGTGATGCGGTTCTGTCTCTTGGCAAGGCCGACGACCTGGTGCTTGGCCATCAGCTTGCGGTCGACCACGTCGCGCGGCACCATGGAGCGGTCGAGGGCGCCGATGTCGAACAGCGGGTAGGCGAAAGTCTCGGCGGCGAAGCGCGCGATGTCGCGCATGCCGAGCAGGCCACGGCCGGCTAGCTCGAGCAGGAAGGCGTTGGCGTTCTCCGACTTGCCCTGGGAGCAGGCGATGGCGTCGGCTTCGGAGAGGCGTCCATGCTGAATCAAGGCCCTGGCGAGTCCGCTCAGGGCGACTTTGGCTGTCGCGGCCATTTCCCGTTCTTGACTGGCTGATGCCTGATGTTGCATGGCGCGTCGGGGCTTGTAAACATCGCGCATGCCACCACCACGCGCATTGTGTCAGTTTGCGCGATGCAGCACGACCTCGATCACGAAACGGCTGCCGACATAGGCCAGCATCAGCGCCACGAAACCCGCCAGTGTCCAGCGCAGGGCGAGACGTCCGCGCCAGCCCCGCAGCCGGCGCCCCAGCAGCAGTCCGCCGAACAGCAGCCAGGAGATGAACGCGAACACCGTCTTGTGGTCAAGGGTGAACGCGCGGCCGAACAGCGACTCCGAGAACAGCACGCCGGTGACGAGCGTCATCGTCAGCAGTACGAAGGCGATGCCGATGAGGCGGAACAGCAGCGTCTCCATCGTCAAGAGCGGTGGCAGGCTGCCCAGCGCACGGCTGAAGCGGGCGTTGTGCAATTGCCTGCTGGCCACCGACATCAGCAGCGCATGCAGGGCCGCCAGCGTGAACAGGCTGTAGGCCAGCATGGCGATGATGAAGTGTGCGCGGAAGGCCGGTGAGGCCGCATTGGCGAGCACGTGTTGGCCCGGAAACACGAGGGGGAGCAGGCTCGCCACCACGCCCGCCGGCATCGCGACGGCATGGAGACCGTCGAGTCGCGTGTACAGCGCCTCCACCCAGTAGAAGCAGATCGCCAGCCAGACCATCAGCGAGATGGCAACGCCGAAACCGAAGCGCATCTGCTCGCCGGGAAACAGCGCCGACTGCAGCGCCGCGCCGTGCGCGAGGATGGCCACGAGCAGGGTGATCCGCTCGGGGGTCGATACGCACTGGCGCGCCCGCGGATTGCTCGCCTTGCGGCAGTTGTGCCAGAACTTGATGCCCAGCCCGGCATAAAGCGAGGCTGGAATCAGATGAAGTAGAATCGTGCGCATGGTTGGTTGAAGTTTACTCCAAGTCACTCGGCTCCAAGGTTCCCGCGAACATGCTCGACAATCTCACACAGCGCCTGTCCAAAGTCGTCAAGACCCTGCGTGGTCAGGCGCGCCTGACCGAAGACAACATCCAGGAGGCGATGCGCGAGGTGCGCCTCGCGCTGCTCGAAGCCGATGTCGCATTGCCGGTGGTGAAGGATTTCATCGCCCGCGTGAAGGAAAAGGCGGTCGGCCAGGAAGTGGTCGGCTCGCTGACGCCCGGCCAGGCGCTGGTCGGCGTCGTGCATGACGAACTGAAGGCGCTGATGGGCGGCGCGCACGAGGGCCTGAACCTCGCCACCCAGCCGCCGGCAGTGGTGTTGATGGCGGGCCTGCAGGGCGCGGGCAAAACCACCACCACCGGCAAGCTCGCCAAGCTGCTGCACGAGCAGCAGAAGAAGAAGGTGCTGGTGGTGTCGACCGACGTCTATCGGCCGGCCGCCATCGAACAGTTGAAGACGGTCGCCGCCCAGGCCGGCGTCGGCTTCTTCCCGTCCACGCCGGACCAGAAGCCGGTCGACATCGCGCTGGCCGCGGTGGACCACGCGCGCAAGCACCACGTCGACGTGCTGCTCGTCGATACCGCCGGCCGACTTGCGATCGACGAGGCGATGATGGCGGAGATCCAGGCCCTGCACGCCACGGTGAAACCCATCGAGACGCTGTTCGTGGTCGACGCGATGCTCGGCCAGGACGCGGTCAACACCGCGCGCGCCTTCAACGACGCGCTGCCGCTCACCGGTGTCGTGCTGACCAAGCTCGACGGCGATGCGCGCGGCGGTGCGGCGCTGTCGGTGCGCCATGTCACCGGCAAGCCGCTCAAGTTCGCCGGCGTCGGCGAGAAGCTTTCCGGCCTCGAGCCCTTCCATCCCGATCGAATGGCAAGCCGCATCCTCGGCATGGGCGACATCCTCGGCCTCGTCGAGGAAGCGCGCCGCGGCGTCGACGAGGAGAAGGCGCGCGATTTCGCGCAGAAACTGAAGAGCGGCAAGGGCTTCGACCTCAACGACTTCAAGGAGCAGATCGGCCAGATGCGCAAGATGGGCGGCCTGGCGTCGATGATGGACAAGCTGCCGGCGCAGTTCGCGCAGGCGGCCGGCAAGCTTCAGGGCGGTGCGGAGGAAAAGGCCATCGGCCGCATCGAGGGCATCATCAATTCCATGACCCCGCTCGAGCGCGCCAAGCCCGAGCTCCTCAAGGCCAGCCGCAAGCGCCGCATCGCCGCCGGCGCGGGCGTGACGGTGCAGGAGGTCAATCGCCTGCTGAACCAGTTCGAGCAGACGCAGAAGGTCATGAAGCAGTTTTCCAAGGGCGGCATGCAGAAGATGATGCGCGCGATGAAGGGCATGATGCCCGGCGGCGGCCTGCCCGGCATGCCGCGCTGAGAGGGGCCGGCCTTGAAGGAAATCCTCCTTGCCTTCGGTCGCGCGTTCCGCAGCCTGTGGCGGCGCGACATCTTCTGGCACCTGGTGTGGCCCGGGCTGGTTGCGGTCGTGTTGTGGGTCACCATCGGAGTGCTGCAATGGGAGCCGATGATCGCCACGCTGCTCGGGTGGTTGCACGCCGTGCCGCTGGTGGGCGAGTGGCTGACGACGAGCGAGGCGCTGGCGGCCATCGTGCTGGTGTTGGTCAAGATCGGGCTTGCGCTCGTCTTCGTGCCGCTGATCTACGTCACGGCGGCGGTGCTCGTTGCGGTCGTGGCGCTGCCGCTGATGCTGGAACGTGTCGGGCGGCGCGACTATGCCGACCTCGAGCAGCGGCGCGGCGGCTCCAATGTCGGCAGCGCGGTGAACGCGCTCGCAGCCACGGTGCTGTTCGTCGTCGCGCTGATCGTGTCCTTGCCGTTCTGGCTGATTCCCGGCGTCGGGCTCATCGTGTCCGTGCTGCTGACCGGATGGCTGAACCAGCGTGCCTTCGGCTACGACGCGCTGATGCTGCATGCCGACGCCGACGAGCTGCGGCGCCTGCGCGGTGAGCAACGCCTGCCGATGCTCGCGCTCGGGGGCGCATGCGCGCTGCTGGCCTATGTGCCCGTGCTGAACCTCGTCGCCCCTGCCTATTCGGGGCTCGCCTTCGTGCATTTTCTGCTCGAGGCGCTGCGCCGCGAGCGCACGCGCAACGGCGTCACGCTCATCGATGCCGCTCCCAAACCACTGCCTCGGACGAACGCATGAATTTCGGTGCATTGATCATCGGCGACGAGATCCTCTCCGGCCGCCGCAGCGACAAACATCTGGCCAAGGTCATCGAGCTGCTCGGGGCGCGGGGCCTGAAGCTGTCGTGGGCGCGTTATGCGGGCGACGATGGCGAGCGCCTGACCGAAACGTTGAAGCAGACCTTCGCCACCGGCGACGTGGTGCTGTGCTTCGGCGGCATCGGGGCGACCCCGGACGACCGCACGCGCCAGTCGGCCGCGGCGGCGCTCGGCCTCGAACTGGCGCTGCACCCGCAGGCCGAGGCCGAGATCCGTGCCCGCTTCGGCGCCGAGATCACGCCCGAGCGCCTGCAGATGGGCGTGTACCCGGTCGGCAGCGAGATCATCCCCAACCCGTTCAACCGCATTCCCGGGTTCTCGATCCGGCAGCACTACTTCGCACCGGGCTTCCCGGTGATGGCATGGCCGATGATGGAGTGGGTGCTCGACACCCATTACCCGCACCTGTTCCATGCCGAGGACTATGTCGAGGCGGCGGTGACGGTGTGGGACGCCTATGAAGGCCAGCTCATCCACCTGATGCAGGAAATCACCCTCGCGTTTCCTTCGGCGACCCTGTTCAGCCTTCCCTCGATCGCGACCGAAGGACAGCGCCGATCGCTCGAGCTCGGCATGAAGGGACCGGCCGCCGATGTGGCCGAAGCCATGACGCGAATTCGCACGGCGCTGTCGGAACGCGGCCTCGAGTGGGAAGACAAGGTCTGAACGCACGCGCGGGCGCACGCACGGCGGCCTGCGAGGTGCCGCACGCCGTGGACGTCGCCGGAACGCGGGTGGCGCTCACGCTGCGACGCTCCGCGCGGCGCTCGTTCGCGCTGCAGGTGGATCACCGTGGGGCGAGGGTGGCGGCACCCTTGCGCGCCTCGCTCGACGACATCGATCGCTTCGTGCGTGCACATGGCCAGTGGCTGCTCGACCGCCTGCGCGCCCGCGCCGCCGCCGCTCCGCCCGTCTTCAGGGTGCAGGAGGGCGCCATCCTCCCGCTGCTAGGGCGCCCGCTGCGCCTGCGCCTGGGCGCGGGGCGCCGTGCGCAATGGCGTAACGGCCATGACGGTATCGAGGAACTGTCGATCCCCGTCGCCGTCGATGATCTGCATCGCAGCCTGTTGCGCGCCCTGCAGACACGTGCGCTGGACTGGCATCGCCATCGGGTCGAGGCGTACTGCCTGCAGCTCGGCCTCGCTGCCCCTGCCGTTCGCCTGTCGAATGCGCGCACACGCTGGGGGAGCTGCAGCAGCACCAGCGGCATTCGCCTGCACTGGCGGCTGATCCATCTGCCGCCGGCGCTGATCGATTATGTCGTCGCGCACGAGGTCGCCCACCTGCTCGAGATGAACCACTCGCCCCGCTTCTGGGCGGTCGTCGAGCGGGTGTATCCGGACTGGCGCCGGGCCCGCGCCGAACTGCGTACGGCCGCGGCACGCCTGCCCGTCATCGGCGGTGTCCCCGCGGCGGACATGGAAGACTGACTTCATGGACATGCGCGCGGCGCGTGTCAGGAGCACCGGGGCCGCAAGTGCTGGCCCTGACGAAGGACGAGTGCCAGCCGACACCGGGGTCGGCGGCATTTGCGTGGCTGGTTTCCGTTCCCACTGGAGAATTGGCACATGAAGCGAAACAAGCATCGAATGGCGCTGGGTGTCGTCGCGGTGATGGCCATGGCGGCCTCCGCCGCGCGGGCGGCGCCGGACAGGGTGATCGAGATGAATGCCGTATCGGCGGCCGGAGTCGGTGCGTCCGCCGGCAGGGTCGTTGCCAGCGAAACCCGCTACGGCGTCGTCTTCGCGCCCGATCTCAAGGGCCTGCCGCCGGGCCTGCATGGATTCCATGTGCACGAGAGGCCGGCCTGTGCCGTGCTGGAAAAGGACGGCAAGGCGGTGGCCGCGCTCGCTGCCGGCGGACACTTCGATCCGCAGGGCACGAAGAAGCACGACACCCCCTGGGGCGATGGCCACCTCGGCGACTTGCCGCCGCTCTTCGTCGATGCGGCGGGCAATGCCTCGCAGCCGGTGCTGGCGCCGCGGCTGAAGCTGTCGGACCTTGCCGGACGTTCCCTGATGGTGCACGCCGGGGGCGACAACCACAGCGATCATCCCGAGCCGCTCGGCGGGGGCGGGGCGCGCATCGTCTGCGGCGTGATCGAGTAAGCCTCATCGGCCGGCGATGTCCTTCGCAAGACGGCGGCCGGCCGGGATGCCGACCACTCCTTTCCTGAGGAAAGACTTCATGAAATATCTTCACACCATGGTGCGCGTGCGCGACCTCGACGCCTCGCTCAACTTCTACGCAACGCTCGGACTGCGTGAGATCCGTCGCATGGAACACGAAAAGGGCCGCTTCACGCTGGTGTATCTGGCGGCACCGGGAGACGAGGGCGCACAACTCGAGCTGACCTACAACTGGGACGTGGAGGATTACGGCAGCGCGCGCAACTTCGGTCACATCGCCTATCAGGTGGATGACATCTATGCGATCTGCAAGCGTCTGCAGGACGCCGGCGTCACCATCAATCGCCCGCCGCGTGACGGCCACATGGCCTTCGTGCGCTCGCCCGACCTGATCTCGATCGAATTGCTGCAGAAGGGCGGTGCCCTGCCGCCGCAGGAGCCCTGGGTGTCGATGCCCAACGTCGGTGTCTGGTGAGTCGCTAAGTTTTCTTACATTTCCAAAGCGTATCAATGCCTTGTGACGAGTTGCGGGGTCGTGTGTAATGCGTCGCGCCGGTTCGGAGACGTCGCCCACCGAGGTGCGCCGAGCGCAGCATCCAAAGGGGGCGGACTGCCGCGTCGCATCGTCCGCCCGTCCGCACTCAGCCATCTGAAGACAACAGGACGCGCATGACACAAGCCAATACCCACGAGCAGTACATGCTCGAACTGATCAATGCCGAACGTGCCAAGGCAGGCGTACCGCCGCTGGCCTTCGACGGCGACCTGAACGAAGCGGCCGAGGGCCACAGTGCCTGGATGATCGCAACCGACACTTTCTCGCACACCGGTGCGAATGGCTCGAGCGCGGGCGACCGCATGACGGCGGCGGGCTACGCCTTCAGCGGTTCATGGGCGTGGGGTGAGAACATCGCCTGGGTCAGCACGCGCGCGCCGGCCGGCCTGCAGGACGAGGTCGATCTGCTGCATACGAACCTGATGAATTCGGCGGGGCATCGGGCCAACGTGCTGAGCGGCACGTTCCGCGAGATCGGCATCGGCTTCGAGGTCGGGCAGTACGGCAGCTACGAGGGTGCCTTCGTCACCCAGAACTTCGCCCTCACCGCATCGAATCCCTTCCTCACCGGCGTCGCATTCGACGACCTCGACGGCGACCTGCGCTACGACATCGGCGAGGGGCTGGGCAACCTGACGGTCAGCGTCAGGAACGACGCCAGCGGCGCACAAGTGAGCACGACCACCGCGGGGGCGGGCGGCTACGACTTCGAACTCGCCGCGGGCAGCTATACGGTCACCTTCTCCGGCGGCGGGTTCGCGACCACCACCCGGCAGGTGACGATCGGCACGCAGAACGTCAAGCTCGATCTCGTCGACCCGGTGGCGAGCGGGAGCGGGGCCCCTGCGCCTTCGCCGACACCGACACCGACACCGACACCGACACCGACACCTGAGCCTGTGCCGACCACGATCACTGGCACCTCGTCCGCGAACACGCTCAAGGGGACGGCGGGTGCCGACGTGATCCTCGGGCTCGGCGGAGCGGACAAGCTGTACGGCAACGCCGGCAACGATGCGCTCGACGGTGGCGCGGGCAACGACTCGCTGTGGGGCGGCGTCGGTGCCGACGTGCTGACCGGTGGCGCGGGTGCGGACACCTTCGTGTTCGATGCCGCCTTCGTCGGCGCCGTCGATCGCATCACCGACTTCGCGCCGATCGACGACACGATTCGCCTCGAGAACGCCATCTTCACCGGTCTGCCCGGGGGGCGGTTGAGCGCAGGGGCTTTCCACGTCGGCACGCAGGCGCATGACGCGACCGACCGTGTCATCTACGACAGCGGCAGCGGTGCGCTGTATTTCGATCCGGACGGAACCGGTGCCCAGGCCGCACAGCAGTTTGCACAGTTGACCGGGGGTCTGTCGCTCAGCAGTTCGGATTTCTATGTCATCTGAGCGAACCGTTCGCGGTTCGCTTGCCCTTGCCGCCCTCGTGACGGCCAGTTCGGCCGCTCCGGCGGCCGATGCCATGCAGCCGGGCCTCTACGAGCTGACGTGGCAGACCGGAGCGACGCAGCGCGAGCGGGGGCTGAGTGACGCTTTGCGCCAGGAGCGGCGCTGCATCGATCCGCGCGATCCTGCTGTGCTGTTCCCCATCCTGTCGGACAC
>SHNC01000050.1 GCA_004295105.1 Betaproteobacteria bacterium
AACGGTGGACGCTGACCGCTGCGTTTCCAAGCCTGCGTGCAGGCGGCCTGCTGCGGCATCGCTACGACGACACCCGTCCGGCTGACTACCTGGCCGCCTGGTTGTCGCACCTCGCCCTGTGTGCCGCGCCGGTCGCCGGTGTGGACGGCGTGACGAGAGGATGGTCGCGCGACGGCAGCTTCGCCTTCTCGACGCTGGAGCCGGGCGAAGCGCGGCGGCTGCTCGGCGATGCCGTGGCGCTGTATCGCGAAGGACTGATCCGTCCGCTGCACTTCTTCCCGAAATCGGCCTGGGCCTGCGTCACCCAGGGCGGCAGCAGCACGAAGGCGCAGGTCCGATGGAGTGGCGGCGCGCGGCCGGAACATGGCGAAGGCAACGATCCGGCCTACCGCCTCGCCCTGCGCGGTTTCCCCGTGCCGCTCGACGAGAGCTTCTTCGCGCTGGCCACGCGTGTGCTCGGCCCGTTGTTGCAGCATCTGCACGATGAGCGCCTGAGGCACTCTCCGGACGACGAACGGAGCGGGTGAGGGGCTTGCTCCCGGGGCTCGACGCACGAAGGATCGTCGAGTTCGATCGGATTCGATCGGATTCGGGGGGATGCCCTCGACTGCCTTGGGCGCGCCCCGCGGCGCGATGCGCGAGGCGAACCGAGGTCGACAGCCCGGCGGGCAGGCGCTACGTTTAGACCACTGGACCGGCGCGCGCCGGCCGGATTTCGCCGCTGCAGCGCGGCATGGAGGTCCCGATGCAATCCCCCCGCGACCCCGCGGCGCCGACGCTGGTGGCCGTGCGTCCCGAGCGTGAAGTGCTCACCCGCCAGCGCCTGCCCTATTTCGTGGGCATTTCCGGCGAAACGGCCGGCAGCCGCGGCCTGTCGATGCACATGGTGGTCATCCCGCCCGGCGGCGTGGCCGCGCCGCACCGGCATCGCGGCTACGAGACCGCGATCTACGTGCTCGAAGGCCGCGTCGAAACGCGCTTCGGCCCCGGCCTTGAGCAGCGCATCGTCAGCGCCGCCGGCGAGTTCCTCTTCATTCCACCCGACGTGCCGCACCAGGCCTTCAACCTGAGCGAAACGGAACCGGCACGTGCCATCGTCGCGCGCAACGACCCGGCCGAACAGGAGAACGTCGTGCCCTACGATCCGTCCGAGGGCGCTTGAGCCCGGCCGTGCGCCGGCTCACGCCGCCGCGATCGCGGCGGCGGCGGCGGTCGATGCGGGATTATTGCGCGCATGGCGGACCGCCGTCCGCGTAGAATCCGACGCAACCGCGTGAATCCGCATAGAGCCGCCCCATGGCCATCAAGCCCGGCGACAAGCCGTCCGAGCTGCGCGCCGCCCTCGACGCGCAGCAGTCCCTGATCAAGCAGGTCGTCTTCTTCAGCTTCTTCACCAATCTGCTGGTGATGACGCCGACCCTGTACATGCTCGAGGTGTACGACCGCGTCGTGAACAGCCGCAGCGGCATGACCCTGGCGATGCTCACGCTGCTGATCATCGCGGCCTATGCGGTGATGGAAATGCTCGAATGGGTGCGCAGCCGGGTGCTGCACGAGGCGGCGGTGAAGTTCGACGTGCGCATCGGCAGCCGCGTCTTCGATGCGCTGTTCGAGGCGAACCTGCGGCGCATGCCGGGCGTCAGTGCGCAACTGCTCAACGATCTGCGCACGGTGCGCGAGTTCATCTACAGCCCGGCGGCGACGGCGCTGATGGACGTGCCGCTGGCGATGCTCTACATCGTCGCGATCTTCCTGATCGATCCGGTGCTGGGCTGGATGTCCGTGATCGGCGCGTGCATGCAGGTCGGTCTGGCATGGCTGACCGAGCGCGACACCCAGGCGCCGCTGGCGCGCGCCAACCAGGCCGCGATCGCGGCGCAGAACTACGCCGCCAACAGCCTGCGCAACGCCCAGGTGATCGGCGCCATGGGCATGCAGGCTGGCATCCACGAGCGCTGGCTGAAGCGTCAGAACGAATTCCTCTCGCTGCAGGCGCAGGCCTCGGACAAGGCGGGCAGCTATGCCTCGATGGCCAAGTTCGTGCAGCTCGCCCAGTCCTCGCTGCTGCTGGGCGGCGGTTGCTGGCTCATCATCGAGGGCGCCTTTCCGGGCGGCGGCGGCATGATGATCGTCGCCTCGACGCTGGGGGTGAGAGTGCTGGCGCCGATCGTGCAGGTGATCGGCACCTGGCGCCAGGTGGTGAATGCGCGCGATGCCTGGGCACGGGTCGATCGGCTGCTCGCTGCCGTGCCGGTGCGCGAACCGGGCATGCCGCTGCCGCCGCCCCGCGGCCTGTTGTCGGTGGAAGGCGTGGTCGCCACGGCGCCGGGTTCGCAACTGCCGATCCTGCGCGGCATCACGCTGTCGGTGCCGCCCGGCAAGGTGCTGGCGATGATCGGGCCGGCGGCCTCGGGCAAGTCCACGCTGGCCCGCCTGATGGTGGGCGTGTGGCCGACGGCGAGCGGCAAGCTGCGGCTCGACGGGGTGGAAATCTTTCCCTGGAACAAGGCCGAGCTCGGACCCTGCATCGGCTATCTGCCGCAGGAGGTGGAGCTCTTCGACGGCACGCTGGCGGAGAACATCGCCCGCTTCGGCGAGCCCGACCACGACGCGGTGGAGGCCGCGGCGCGTGCCGTCGGCGTGCACGAGCAGATCCTGGCGCTGCCCGAGGGCTACGACACCGACATCGGCGAGGAGGGCGCCGTGCTGTCCGGCGGCATGCGCCAGCGTATCGGGCTGGCGCGGGCGATCTACGGCGGGCCGCGGCTGGTCGTGCTCGACGAGCCCAACTCCAACCTCGACGAGGCGGGCGAGCAGGCGCTGCTGCAGACCCTGCTGGCGCTGAAGGCGCAAGGCACGACGATCGTCATCGTCACCCACCGCACCACCGTGCTGCCGGCGGTCGACCTGATGCTGGTGCTGCAGGACGGCCAGGCGAAGGCCTTCGGCCCGCGCGACGAGGTCCTCGCCAGCCTGCAGCGGGGTGTGCAGGCCGCTTCCGCGGCGCCGCGTCCGGTGGCCGCATGAACCATCCGAACCGGGCTTCCGTCGTGAACACCGCTTCGCGCTTCCAGCGCAGCGCGCTTGCCGCGACCCTGTGGGGATTCCGCCGCGAGTTCGCCGTCTGCATGGCCTTCTCGGTGCTCGTCAATCTGCTGATGCTGACCCCCAGCCTGTACATGCTGCAGGTCTTCGACCGGGTGCTGGTGAGCTACAGCAGCCTCACCCTCGTCGCGGTGACGCTGATCATGCTGTTCTTCTTCGCGGTGATGGCGTTCGCCGAATGGGCCCGGTCACGCCTGCTGGTGCGGCTCGGTGTGCGTTTCGACGAACTGCTGGGCCAGCGCGTGTTCCGCGCCAGCTTCGAGTCCAGCCTGAACCAGGGCGGGCGCAACCCGGCGCGGACTTTCGCCGACCTGACCAACCTGCGCCAGTTCATGACCGGCAACGGCCTGTTCGCGTTCATGGATGCGCCGTGGACCCCGATCTACATCGTCGTGCTGTTCATGCTGCATCCGGTGCTGGGGCTGCTCGGCGTGGTGTTCGCGCTGCTGCTGACAGCGCTGGCCTGGCTTTCGCATCGCGTGACGCAGGCGCCGGTCGAGGCGGCGCTGGAAGCGGGCTCGCAGGTCGGCGTCTATGTGCATGGCAAGCTGCGCAATGCCGAGGTGATCGAGGCGATGGGCATGCTGGGGAATCTGAGGCGGCGCTGGCAGGTGCGCCACCACCGGCACCTGGCGCTCAACGGACGGGCGGCCGATGCGAGCGCGCGCGTGCTCGCCCTGACCAAGTTCGTACGCTACACGCTGCAGTCGCTCACGCTGGCCGCCGGCGCATTGCTGGTGATCGACGGCGAGCTGAGCGCCGGCGCGATGATCGCCGCCAACGTGCTGATGGGCCGCGCAACGCAGCCGCTCGACCAGATCGTGGCGAGCTGGAAGCCGTTCCTCGGCGCGCGCCAGGCTTTCCGCAACCTCGACGCGCTGCTCGCCGACCATCCCGCGCGGGAGATCGCAAGTCACGGCGTGCCGCAGGGAAATGTGCGGATCGAGCATCTGGTGGCGACCGCGCCCGGGCGCGCACAGCCCATCCTGAAGGACCTGACGGCCGCTTTCGAGCCAGGGCAGGTGATCGCCATCGTCGGTCCGTCCGGGTCGGGGAAGTCGACCCTGGCGCGCGCCCTGGTCGGCATCTGGCCGCAGCGCGAGGGTCGCGTACTGGTCGACGGCGAGCCCATCGAGCAGTGGAACCGCGACGAGCTCGGCCCCTTCATCGGCTACCTGCCGCAGGACATCGAGCTGTTCGAGGGCAGCATCGCGGAGAACATCGCGCGCTTCGGCGAGCTCGACGCGCAGAAAGTCATCCGCGCCTGCGAACGCGCCGGCGTGCATGAGATGATCCTGCGCTTCCCCAAAGGCTACGACACGCAGGTCGGCGAGGCCGGCAGCATGCTTTCGGGTGGCCAGCGCCAGCGCCTCGGCCTGGCGCGCGCGATGTACGGCGACCCACGCATCATCGTGCTCGACGAGCCCAACTCCAATCTCGACGACATCGGCGAGGCGGCCCTCGTGCGCGCGGTGCAGGACCTCAGGCAGCAGGGCTGTACCGTGTTCCTGATCACCCACCGGCGCGGCATCGTCGGCATCGCCGATCGGCTGCTGGTCCTCGACGACGGCGTGATCACGCACGACGGCGCGCGCGCGGAAGTGCTCGCCGCGCTGGCGGCCGGCGCGCCGGTGAGGTTTCCCGCTGCCGGTGGCGCGGCGCCCCAGCCGGCCTGACCCGCACCGCAGGCAGACCCCAGGTCCACCCATCCCGTATTCGTTTCCGGAAGTCTTCCATGGCAATTCGCAATATCGATCCGCACAGGGGCACCGCCGGCAGCGGCCGGCCCGCAGATCCGGTGCTGGACGCCGAGCCATCGCTGCCGACCGACACCGGACGGCCTGCGCGGCTGGGCATGTGGGTGCTCGGCCTGGGCTTCGGCGGTTTCCTGCTGTGGGCCGCGCTGGCCCCGCTCGACGAGGGTGTGCCGACGGCCGGCATGGTCGCCATCGACACCAAGCGCAAGGCGGTCCAGCACCTGTCGGGCGGCATCGTCAGCGAGGTCTTCGTCAAGGAAGGCCAGTTCGTGCGCAATGGCGATCCCCTGCTGCGCATCGACAGCGCGGTGGCGGTGGCCAACCATGCGTCGATCCGTCAGCACTACCTGACGCTGCGCGCGATGGAAGGTCGTCTGATGGCGGAACAGGGCGAGCAGGCGACCATCGTCTTCCACCCCGACCTGCAGCAGGCGGCTGCCGATGCGCTGATCCGGCAGACCATGGACAACCAGGTGAGCCTGTTCGGCGCGCGGCGCAGCGCGCTGAAGGCCGAGCTCGACGCTATCCGCGAGAACATCCAGGGCGAGGAAGCGGCCATCCGCGGCTACGAGGGCATGCTGGCGGCACGCCGCACCCAGCTTGAGCTGCTGCAGGACGAACTCAGGGGTCTGCGCGAGCTGGTGCAGGAGGGCTATGCGCCGCGCAACAAGCAGCTCGAGATCCAGCGCCTGGCGGCCGAGGCGGCCGGCTCGATCGCCGACCTGCAGGGCAACATCCAGCGCGCGCGACGCTCGATCGCCGAGATGAAGCTGCGCTCGGTGCAGCGCACGCAGGAGTATCGCAAGGAGGTGGATGCCCAGCTCGCCGAGATCCGGCGCGAGGTGCAGGCCGACGCCGAGAAACTGAAGGCCGCCAGCGACGAGCTGGCGCGCACGACGATACGCTCGCCCGCCGAAGGCCAGGTCGTCGGCCTGGTGTCGCAGACGGTGGGCGGGGTCATCGCGCCGGGGCAGAAGCTGATGGATGTCGTGCCGCAGAACGAAGCGCTGCTGCTCGAGACGAAGGTGCCGCCGCACATGATCGACCGCGTCCAGCCCGGCATGGAGACGGACGTGCGCTTTTCGTCCTTCGCCCATTCGCCGGCCCTGGTCGTGCAGGGCCGGGTCGATTCGGTTTCGTCCGACCTGATCACCGAACCGGAGACCCGGCTGTCCTACTACCTGGCGCGCATTTCGCTCACGCCCGACGGCATGAAGGTTCTCGGCAATCGTCAGATGCAGGCGGGCATGCCCGCCGAAGTGGTGATCCGCACCGGCGAACGCACCGTGCTGACCTATCTGCTGCATCCGCTGCTCAAGCGCATGGCCGCTTCGATGAAGGAGGAGTGAGGCATGCGGCAGGCAAAATCCGCAACCGCCGCGCCCCTGCTGCGGCGAGCGGTCCCGGCGCTGGCCGCGGGTCTGGCGTCCCTGTCGTTCGCGGCACCGGCGCTCGCTCTCGATCTGCTCGACAGCTACCGGCTGGCGCTGCAGAACGACGCCCGCCACCAGGCTTCGCGCGCGCAGGCGGCGGCCAGCCGCGAGGCCGTGCCGCAGGCCCGTGCCCAGTTGCTGCCCAACATCTCGGCGAACCTGTCGCGCAGCAAGAACAGCACCGATCGCGAATCGCTCGACTTTCTCGGCCGCACGACGAGCGACAGCTTCGAATACTTCAGCAGCAACTATGCGCTGACGCTGCGCCAGCCGGTGTTCCGCATGTACAACTTCGCCCACTACCGGCAGGCGCAGCGCCAGGTGGAAGGGGCGGAGGCGACGCTCGATCGCAGCCTGCAGGACCTGCTGGTGCGCCTGGCCGGAGCCTACTTCGAGGCCTTGCTGGCGCAGGACCAGCATGCGCTGGTGATCGCGCAGAAGGAGGCCTATGCCGGTCAGCTCGAGGCGGCGAAGCGCTTGTTTGCGGCGGGGCAGGGCACTCGCACCGACATCGACGATGCTCAGGCGAGATTCGACCTCACCGTGGCGCAGGAACTCGAGGCGAGCCAGAACCTGGGCTACACCCGGCGCCAGTTGCAGACCATCGTCAATGAACCGGTCGATGCGCTCGCCGCCCTCGAGCCGGCGCGCATGGAGCTGCAGTCGCCGACGCCCGCCAGTGCCGAGGACTGGATCGCGCGCGGCGAGGAGGTGAACGCCGAACTGCGTGCGCTGCGCGCCGACATCGAGGTGGCGCGGCAGGAAGTCGACAAGGCGCGCGCCGGGCATTATCCGACCGTCGATCTCATCGCCCAGCGCAGCAAGAGCGACAGCGAGAACAATACGTCGATCAACACCCGCTACCTGACCACCCTGGTCGGCGTGCAGGTCAATGTGCCGCTGTTCGCCGGCGGCTACGCCCTGTCGCAGACGCGCCAGGCAATGGCCAATGTCGAGCGCGCCGAGCAAGTGTACGAGGCGCGTCGGCGCGAGGTCGGCCAGGAGATCCGCAAGGAGTTCCAGAACGTGGCCGAAGGCATCCTCCGGGTGCGTGCGCTGGAGCAGGCCCAACGCTCCGCCGAGCAGGCGGTGCTGTCCAACCAGAAGGGCTTCCAGGCCGGCACCCGCAGCCGCATCGACATTCTCGATGCGCAGCAGCAGCGCGTGAGCGTCGCGCGCGACCTCGCCGTCGCCCGCTACCGCTATATCGTTGCCCGCCTGCGCCTGCAGAGTCTCGTCGGCTCGCTCGACGAAGCCGAGATCGAGGAGGTCAACGCCTGGCTGGTGCCGGCAGTCGAACGCGGGCGGCTGAATTGAACGCGCCGCCGGTCGCCGCCAGCCCACGGTGCTGCTGACTGCATCGCCAGGGTCCATGACGGCCGGACCGGCAAGGACAGGGCCGTTCCGGTGAGGGCGCTGCGGGTGGGCCGTCGCGCAGCCTGCGCCAGCCTCAGTCGCCGCCGGCCGGGGGGCAACCGCCGTTTGCTCCGGGTGCGCGCACCGGCACGCGCCACAGGAAGAAGGCGAGCACGGCGGCGATGGCGAGCAGCATCAGACGGTGCCAGGCCGACGGCACCAGCAGCAGCGACACGCCGAAGGACACGAACATCAGGGCGAACGCCCAGGCCTTCACGCCGGGCGGCATGCTGCGGTGCTCCTCCCACTCGCGCACGATCGGTCCGGCAATGCGATGCGCCAGCAGGTGGCGGTGAAAGCGTTCGGAACCGCGCGCGAAGCAGGCCGCCGCCAGCAGGATGAAGGGCGTGGTCGGCAGCACCGGCACGACCACGCCGAGCGCGCCCAGCAGCAGGGCGACGAAGCCCAGCCACAGGAATACGAGCCGCATCAGGCGGGAGTCGTGCAGTTTCGACATGGCGGCCGTTCCCGCTATTCGCGCGTCCGGTCGTTCGCGGGCGGCGCAGGAGGCTCGGCCGGTGTCGCTGCCGCCGCAGAGACCGCGATACCCGGTCGTGCGGCCGGTGGTGCCTGCAGCTCGTCGGCCTCGCCGATCCACTCGCGCCACACCGCCATCAGCACCGCGAGGATCACCGGGCCGAGGAACAGGCCCACCAGGCCGAAGGCCGCCAGCCCGCCCAGCACGCCGAACATCACCAGCAGGAAGGGAATGCGTGTCGCATTGCTGATGACCAGCGGGCGCACCAGGTTGTCCACCCAGCTCACCACCAGCGCGCCCCACAGCAGCAGGCCGATGCCGGCGCCGGTGTCGCCGCTCACCAGCAGCCAGGCGCCGATCGAGCCCCATGCGAAGGGCGTGCCGAAGGGGATCATGGCGATCAGCGCCGTCACCGCGCCCAGCAGCACCGGCGCCGACAGGCCCGCCCACCAGTAGCCCAGACCGGCGACGAAGCCCTGCGCCAGCGCGGTGGCGACCAGCCCCCACACCACCGCCTTGGTCATGCCGCCCACCGCGGCCAGGTAGTCGTCCACGCGGGCGCCGAGGAAGCGATGCAACACCCGCTGTACCTGCTCGAGCACGCTTTCGCCGTCGCGGTACAGGAAGAACACGGTGATCAGCGCGAAGCCCAGCTTGGCGGCATTGCGGCCGACGTCGCCGATCAGGGAGACGAGGCGCTCCGCGCCCTGTCGCACCCACTCGGTGAGCTGGGTCTTGAAGGTCTCGACGTCGCCGGCGAGTTCGTCGAGGAGCCCCTGCAGGAAGTCTCCCGCCCACGGCAGATCGCGGATGAACTCGGGCAACGCCGGCGGCCCCTGGCGGATCTGCGACACCACCGCAGTGATGGCATGGCCGATCTCGCCGCGCAGCAGCACCGCCATCCACAGCGCCGGCAGCACGAAGGCGGCGGTCAGCAGCAGGGTCATCAGAAGCGCGCTGAGGTTGGCAGAGCGCGGCAGCCGCGCGCGCAGGATCAGGTACAGCGGCCAGGTGGCGAAGGCGATGATGACCGCCCATGCCACCGGCACGATGAAGGGCTGCAGCACCGCGTAGCTCAGGAGCAGCAAGCCGCCGAGCAGGAAGCCGAGGATGACACGGCTCACGATTCTCTCGGCGACCTGATCGAGCATGCTCGGTTCTCCAAGTGACAGGGGGTGGGGGCGCCGGCCGGCGCCCCCACCCCCGCGCAGCGAAAGCGCTGCCCGTCAGGCCTGCTGGATGCCCGCCAGCAGCCAGCCGCCGTTGCCGGTGCGCGGCTTCACCAGGTGCCAGATCTCGTCGATCTGCTCGGTGGGGCCGTCGCGGTCTTCGCGAACGAGGCCACTGTAGCGGACGCTGACCACGTAACGCGAGGCTTCTTCGACCACCTCCAGCACTTCGGCATCGATCTGCACGATGTCGGTCTGCTGCGGCGCCGCGCCGCGCGTCAGGATGCTGGTCTTCAGCTCGGCGAACATCTCCGGCGTGGTGAATTCGCGCAGGTCGTCGAGATTGCCCGCATCGTTGGAGGCCTGCAGGCGGATGAAGTTCACCTTGGCCTGGCGCACGAAGGCGGCGGCATCGAAGTCGGCCGGCAGCGCGTTGGCCGCGCTGTGGGTCGGCTGCGGATCGACGCCCGTACCGGAGAACGCAGAGTCGGCGGTGCGCGGCATCGTCACGTCGTGCGTGCTCCTGGTCTGGCTCGCGTACTGCATTGCGCCGGCAGCGGCGCCTGCACCGGCCATCGCCGGCTGCGCCGCGGCAGCGCGGCGGCGCATGATGAGGCCGACCACGACCAGCACCGCCATCACGAGCAGACCGATCATCATCATCGATGCGAGTTCCTCGCCGAAGCCGAGGTGCGAGGCCAGTGCCGCGAGGCCGAGGCCGGCCGCCAGACCGGCGATCGGACCCATCCACGAGCGCTTGGGCTGCGCCTGCGGTGCCGCAGCGGCGGCGGGCGCCCTGGTGGCGGCGGCCGCGGTCGGCGCCTGGGCAGGTGAGGCCGCGGGCGCGGTCATGCTGCGCTGCATGCCGGAAGAGGAACCCCCGCCCAGGCGTTTGGCGGCCTCGGCGTCGGGTGCGGACAGCGTCAGGCCGAGCGCGAACGCGGCGGCCACCAGCGAGAATATCTTCATGGGAACTCCATCGGGAAAGGGGGCAAACGGGATGAAGGATAACGGCTCGTTGTTGAAAGAAAAATCAGATCAACTGAGAGCGATACTTCGGAAATATCGAAGTAAGGTAGTCGCATCGAAGGCCGCCAGCGGCTCGTCCATCAGCCGGATCCTGGGTGACGGAGCAGCGGGCGACGGCGGACTCTGCCGAGGCAGCCGTTCGGTCGGATGGGAGTCGGAGGGCGCGCATCGAGGCTGCCGCAGCTCCTACACTATCGACCGCAGCCAGGGTCGAATCGCGCCCAGCCAAGGGGAATCGATCGCCGGGCCAAGCGGTCGAGGTCGCCAGGACGCCTCGAGCATCTCCACCGGGAGGCCTGACCGATGGACCTGAAACAATTCGACCTCAACCTGCTGCTGGTCTTCGATCTGCTCCTGAAGGAAAGAAAGGTCTCGAGCGTCGCCGAGCGCCTGGGGGTGACCCAGCCGGCGGTCAGCCGTTCGCTCAAGCGTTTGCGCCAACTGCTCGGCGACGAGCTGTTCTGCCGCACCGGCAGCGGCATGGAACCGACCGCTTATGCACGCCATCTGGCCGAGCCCATCGGCTACGCACTCGATTCGCTGCGCCAGGCGATCAGCCAGGAATTCGCCTTCGATCCTGCGACCAGCAGGCGCAACTTCACGCTGCGCATGTCGGACATCGGCGAGATGTCGATCCTGCCGCGCCTGATGCGAGTGCTCGCCAGCGAGGCGCCCGGCGTGTCGATCAGCATCGTGCGCGACGGCATCGACGCGCTCAAGAGCGACATGGAGTCGGGGCGGATCGATCTCGCCATCGGCCTCATCGAAGGCCTCGAATCCGGCTTCTTCCGCCGCCAGATCCTCAGGCAGGGTTATGTCTGCGTGTTCCGGCCTGACCACCCGCTGGCCGGCAGGCCGATGACGCGCGAGGACTTCCAGGCGGCCGATCACGCGCTCGTCAGCGCAGCGGGCACCGGCCACGCGCGCATCGACGAAATCATCGAGAAGCAGGGCATCCGGCGCAAGGTGAAGCTGCGCGTGCCCAACTACGCCAGCCTCGAGCACCTGCTGCAGAGCACCGACCTCATCGCGACGGTGCCCGAGGCGCTGGTGCAGCCCAACATCTACCCGCTGGCGCTGGCGTGGTCGCGGCATCCGGTGGCGCTGCCGCGGCTGTCGATCGACCAGTTCTGGCACACGCGTTTCCACCGCGACCCGGCCAACCGCTGGCTGCGCAACCTGATCGCAGTGCGGTGCGCGCTGCCGGCGATCGAGGCCGACGCCTGAAGGGGAGCCGCGGTCCGCAGCGGCCGATCGGCAGCGACGACTCGGCGTGAGGCACTATGACTGTCGGTCATGGTGCCTATCACTGCCAGTGCATTGAGTCATAACGCCCGGGAATCTAAAGTCCTCTCCGTCGGCGCCACGTTTGCCCGGAGCCTCCGGGGCGAGCCGAAGCCGAACCGTTTCGCACAACGACAAACCGCTGCACACGATGGCCACGGCCGGCCGCGGCGCACACCACCTGACGGAAGGAACTCACATGACCCACAAAGACTGGAAGATCGCCGTGGTCGGCGGCGGCATCGGCGGCCTGACGCTGGCACTCGCGCTGCGCCAGCACGGCATCGAGGTCGACATCTACGAGCAGACGGCCGAGTTGCGGGAAGTCGGTGCTGCGGTGGCGCTGTCGGCGAATGCGACGCGCTTCTACGATCGCATCGGCCTGCGCGCACAGTTCGACGAGGTGTGCTTCGCCATCTCGACGCTGATCTACCGCGATGGCCGCGACGGTCGCATCATCGGCAAGCACAGCGGCGATCCGAGCTACGAACAGCAGTTCGGCGCCTGCTACTGGGGCATCCACCGTGCCGACCTGCAGGCCATCCTGTCCCGGGCGGTGGGCATGGATCGCATCCACCTCAGCAAGCGTCTGCGCGACCTGAAGGACAACGGCAGCGAGGTCGTGCTCGAGTTCGAGGACGGCAGCTCGGCGCGCGCCGACCTGGTGATCGGCGCCGACGGCGCGCGCTCGCTGGTGCGGCGCTGGATGCTGGGCTACGACGACGCGCTGTACTCCGGCTGCTCGGGTTTCCGCGGCATCGTGCCGCCGGAGATGCTGGACCTGCTGCCCGACCCCGATGCGATCCAGTTCTGGGTCGGCCCCGGCGGCCATCTGCTGCACTACCCGATCGGCAAGGGCGACCACAACTTCCTGCTCGTCGAGCGCAACCCGTCGCCGTGGCCGGTGCGCGAGTGGGTGACCGCTGCCGAGCAGGGCGAGCAATTGCGGCGTTTCGCCGACTGGCATCCGGCGGTGGTGCAGATGATCAGCGCGGTGCCGACCAGCCAGCGCTGGGCGCTGTTCCACCGTCCGCCGCTGGGGCGCTGGACGCGCGGCCGCGTGACGCTGCTCGGCGATGCGGCGCATGCGCTGGTACCGCATCATGGCCAGGGCGCCAACCAGTCGATCGAGGATGCGGTGGTGCTGGCGGCCAGCCTTGTCGAGCATGGCACCGGCGACTTCGCGCAAGCGCTGGAAAACTACGAGCGCCTGCGCCGCGGCCGCACCCGCAAGGTGCAGTTCGCGTCGATTTCCACCGCCGACGTCCTGCACCTGCCCGACGGCCCCGCCGCCGACCTGCGCAATGCGCGGCTGGGCAAGCGCGAGGACGTGATGCACCACCTGGGCTGGATCCACGACTTCGACCCGGCGACCCAGATCCCGGACGAGCGCCAGGGTGGCACCTGGCTCTGAGCGCGGCGATTCGTGGTCAAGGGCAGGGCGTCGCCGCAAGGGGACGTGCCGCCCTTGGTCATTAGCCGTCAGGTGGGACCGAAAATCGCAAGCAGGGTCAGATCTTCCTGGATGTCGAAGAAGGAATGCTCCGTGGTCGCGCTGACGAAGAGCACCTTGCCGGGGCCGACCTCTTCGACCTGATCGTCCAGATGCAAGCGCGCCTTGCCTTCCAGCACGAGGTAGATCTCGTCCTCGAGATGGGGCGCCTGCATGTCGCGGGCGCCGGCCGGCAAACGATAGATGGCACAGGCCATGCCGCCGCTGCGCAGGAACTCATGGATGCGCGGCTCGTTGCCCGCGACCTGCTTCCTGAGTGCATCCAGGTCGAAAACCTTCCAGGCACTGGCGGACTTGGGTGCTTCCTTTCTCGAGGGTGAGGAGTTCATGGTTTGAGGGTTTCCTGCTGCGCGCGGCCGGTCTGAGGTGTTCGTGATCATGGGCTGCCTCGCCCATTTCGCGCAAGGTGTGCCGGGTTCGGGCGCCCCGCCTGCAGAGCGGTCAGGCGCGGTGCGGCCCAGTTCCTTGGTGCCGTGTTCGGGGTGATCGCCGGCAGCGGACACATCGTCCCGTTCGCGGCGGCGGACAAGGCGAGCGCCGTGCTCGACGATTTCCTCGCATGGATGACCGGTCGCCGTCGAGGTGCCGCATGTTGCAACGCGGGATTTCGCCGTCCTGCAGGGGGGTGACCATCATCCGCAGTTGACGCTTTGAAGCGCTGCAGGCAGCGGCTGCGCATGTGCAAACGGCATTGTTGCAATGCAGCATCAAATGGCCTAAGCTGAAGTCATCCGCCGCGTTCTCTCCTCCTCCCAATGCGGCTGGATCTTCGCCCGGGCTTGCAAGAGTCCGGGCTTTCTTTCGTGCCCCCGTCCCGCATCGCGGGCTGCCATCGATTGGCGCCGGGGTCGAATTCGATGCGGTGGGCAATCACGAGTGCGACGACGGCAGGGTCGAGTTGCTGCGCATGCAGCATGGCGGCTGCCATCCCCCCGATGCGAATTCCTGCCTGGGTGCGCTGGTCGGCACGCCGAGGCCGGTCGAGGGCGCGGAGTTCGCCTTGCTCGCCAAGTCGTGGATGCGGCGGGCGCGATCCGCGATGGGCGAATGACGGCACGCGGCTCACAGCTTGCCCTTCGCCCGCGGACCGGTGCTTGCGAAAGTGCTGCCCCGCGTCTGATTATTGACGAATAGGGTATGGCCGAACGGATCAAGGCGGGCGCCGCAGAACTTGACTGGCGATTGGGGGGGTGATGATGGACAAGCGTGCACTGTCCACTGCCCCACCATTCCCGCTGGGCCTATCGACCCAGTCTCGGACCGTTACCGCTATTGTCCGTCAGGCTATACCTCTCGACCTTATCGTTCTGGTCAAAGAGAACCGTAAGGTTCTGCTGCTCCATCCCCATGCCGAACGGTCCTACATAAACGCAGTGCCACAACATGGTGAGCTTCCCCTCAGAGCCGAAACTTTGCGACAGCGGGGAACCGAACAGAGCCAACATCTCATACTTGCTGGTCTTACCCACCTTGATTTGAGAGACCGCCGATTGTTCGATCTTCGATCCGCTGCTTGCGCAGCCTGCTACCGCCAAATAGAAAACGGCCACGACCAAAGATACAAAAATTTCCGCATACGCAGCCCCTAGTCAATGTCATGCATTTTTTTGAGCATGTCATTTGAACACAGATTGCGCAACCAGACGGCGCGGCCCCACTCTGTAGAAGACAACAACCGTGATAGGGGCGTGAGCGAGATGGCAAGAATAGCAATCGGAACTCATTCGGAACCCGAAATGCGGCAGAGACGCCAAAACGCAAAAAGCCAACTCCTGAGAGTTGGCTAAGTGCATGCTATTCTTGGTGGGGGCACAAGGATTCGAACCTTGGACCTACTGATTAAGAGTCAGCTGCTCTACCAACTGAGCTATACCCCCGATGCCTTGCGGCTGCCGGGCTGGACTGCATCCCGGTCAAGAGG